>NZ_BAAHYN010000003.1:0-437802 GCF_054657535.1 Desulfosporosinus burensis | reverse complement strand
TCTGAGAGGGTTTGGCACTGCAAAGTGCCATTCTACTCGACCCAACTTATCTTCGACCAAGCAACTGGAAAAGGACTATAATAACGCAGCCTATGCGACAATTAGAAACTTTGTTCTCAAACTCGAAAGTAACGGCCTTCTATCTTCACAGAAATATGGTAGCAGGGTACGTTATAGAGTGAAGTAGGTCAGATGGCGCTTAAGTGTCAATTGTACTCGGCGTAACACAAGAGATAATCTGTACTTGTATTATGTAATTCGCGAAGGAGGCAAGGAAATGGGGAATGAATACTGTATTTTCCTTGAACTTCCTTATATAATTATGATACCATAGTGTATGTTGACTGAATAATCACTAAAGTCGAATTAGTGTCATAACTAATATAAAAGATTTCCGAGGTGAAAAGATGAGAAAAGTAAACTTCACAGAAACCGTCTTAAGAGACGGGAACCAATCCTTGATCGCGACAAGGTTGGCTTTCGAACAATTTGCCCCTATTCTCGAGGAACTTGATAAGGTCGGGTACTACTCCTTAGAATGTTGGGGAGGAGCAACGTTTGATACCTGTATAAGGTACCTCAATGAAGACCCCTGGGATCGGCTGAGAAAGATAAAAGCGATTGTCAAGAAGACTCCCTTACAAATGCTGCTTAGGGGCCAAAACGTGCTGGGTTATAAACACTACCCTGATGATGTCGTCCGAAACTTTGTCAAGGCCGCTGTGGCTAACGGTATTGATATTGTCCGCGTTTTTGATGCCCTTAATGACTTAAATAATATTAAAGTCGCTATGGATGAAGTCAAGCAACAAGGCGCCCATGCCCAAGGAACCATTGTCTACACGGTGAGCCCTATTCACGATGTTAAGAATTACCGGAACTTGGCCAAACAGCTGGAGGAAATGGGTGCAGACTCTATATGCCTCAAAGATATGGCAGGCCTTTTAATGCCTCAGGTGGCCTTTGATCTCATCAAGGACTTAAAGCAAACGGTTAAAATACCGATCTTCCTCCACGCCCACTGTAATAATGGGCTTGCGGAAATGGCCTACTTTAAAGCAGTCGAGGCTGGTGTGGACGGGATAGATTGTGCTATTTCTTCGTTCTCCAGCGGTTCTGCCCAACCCCCCACTGAGACCATGCATTTCGCCTTAGAGGATGCTGGTTATACGACTGGCTTGGATGCCCTTAAATTAAAAACGATTAATGACTTTTTCAAACCCCTCAGAGAAGAATTTATTGCCTCTGGACTACTGGATACTCAATTACTGACGCCTCAACCAGGAAGTTTAGTCTACCAAGTTCCTGGCGGGATGTTATCTAATTTAATATCCCAACTTAAAGATCGAAATGCGATTGATAAGTTGGAGGCTGTGCTTAGTGAAGTCCCTCAGGTTCGCAAAGACCTCGGCTATCCCCCTCTCGTAACTCCGACTAGCCAGATTGTTGGAGTTCAAGCCGTCTTTAACGTCTTGACCGGTGAACGGTATAAAGTGGTGATTAAAGAAGTTATTAACTACTTCATGGGAGAATACGGCAAGGTCCCTGGACCCATTAATGAAGAGGTTTCTAAAAAAGCTCTGCGCAAAAAACAACCTTTATCAGGACGCTATGCCGATACCTTAGAGCCGGCCTTTGAAAAGGCCAAAGAACAGCTTAAGGATATTACTTCTAGCGATGAAGATGTCTTAACTTATTTGTTGTTCCCGCAAATTGCCGAAGAATTTATCAAAAAGAAAAATGGCATTGATAGCTATCCATCAGCTTCAGAAACTGTTTCCCAGCGAAGGATTGGTTAGGTGGATTTTTCCGTTGATAATTGTCGCTTTATGTAATAAAATATCACTAGAAGTTCGTTTCAGTAGAAAGGGGTAACTAGTGATGTCCTTGCCATGGCATAAACTCAATTATAAGAAACAGAATTACTATATAATCTTAGCCGCGATTTCCTTGGCCTCGGTCTTGATTGGTATAGTTTATGTGCTCAATATGGCGTAGGCAGTCTAGTCTAGGAACAAAATCGAAAATCCCCCTCACCATTGTGTATGGATGAGGGGGATTTTTCACGTCTGCTTCAGGGCTATAGCTTGAAGTCCTTGCGGGTTAGATTATTATAATAGGAGCGGACTGGGCTATAATCGGGCGTATAACCGGGGATCTCAACCAAGGGTTCGTTGTCCTCTAAATAAAGGGTAGTTAATTTGGTAAGATATTTCAAGGGCGTAAAATCCTTAATATTATTATCGGATACGTCAAGATAGGTGAGGGAAGTTAGACCTTTTAGGGCAGTGAGATCCTTCAGTTGAGTATTCGTCATCTTTAAGGTTTTAAGATTAGTTAGCTTGGCGAGTGAAGAAACTTTCAGGAGGGGATTATTTCCGAGATCAAGGGTTTTTAAGTTGGTTAAATACTCTAAGCCGGTCAAGTCGGTGATCCCTTCACTGCGCGCATCTAACACGGTGATATCCATAACATCACTCTTATAGATCGTCTGATCGCTATCCTTTTTCAATTTATACCCAATGGCATCTTTTAAGGCTAGATCGGGGAAATTTATTTTGGCATCTTCGGAGACTTTGAGGGATAGGCTGACCTTTTGAGTCAAGCCATCAATCGTTCCTTGAAATTGGTAAGTGCCTACTTTATTGATAGGGATAATATTACTACTCCAAGTAACAGGAAGCGTCTCTGTGCTGCCATCGCTCATGGTTGCGTTCACCTTATCC
Source organism: Desulfosporosinus burensis (assembly GCF_054657535.1). NCBI lineage: Bacteria > Bacillati > Bacillota > Clostridia > Eubacteriales > Desulfitobacteriaceae > Desulfosporosinus > Desulfosporosinus burensis. Next base: position 435,076 of record NZ_BAAHYN010000003.1, on the reverse strand, counting down.
GGGAAATCAAAGGAATCGCCGAGAATGATCTCTGCGCTGATATTGTCTATTTTCGTCACTTTTGGATAGATGGTTAATTTAAGGTAAACATGGCCATTATAGTTCTTTAAGGTGCCTTCGAATTGATAGGTTCCAGCACGAAGGGTGTGCACGGAAGAAAGGCTCCAAGTTACGGGGACCTCTTCATTTAAGCCATTGGTTTTGGTAACTGTGATGGTTTTGGGTGGTTCGTATTTTTGTTGTTCTTGAACACTATCCGTGATGTCGGTTACTGACTTAATCTCGCCTGGCAGTCTCTGGAGTGTGGATTCAGTCAAGAAATTAATGACACTCGTGCCACCCAAAATCTTGAGTTTGGAGATGATTTTAGAACTAAGGAAGGAATGGCTGGAAAACGGAATGGAGTTTCCTTGGAGCAAGATGATGGGGTTTTTCCCCTTTTGAGCTAAGGCAGAGGCGGCAAGAGCATCTGGGAAATTCTCACCGGTTGAGATATAAAGAGTGTCTAAATCCAGACTATCTGCAAAGCGTCTGATCAGGCTAATATTCCGATCATAAGGGTTTGAGCCGAAAATCAGTTCGTGATTCGGAAACTGGCTGATCACGTTATCGCTGAGATCAGAGTAGCCAGTCACGATGACTATCAGGGGGATTTTATTGCTGTTTAAGAAATCCTTCTGTGCTGGAGTGAGATCATGGGGAGGTACTAGGAGAAGGGGCATCTCATTGGCGGCGGCTATGGGACCGATGGACAAGGCATCCGGAAAGTTAGTACCGCTGGTTACGATAACCCCTTTTTTGACACCGACTTCTTGAGCCACTAGGAGTGCTGTTTCATAGCGATCTTGGCCGGCTATTCGCTTAGCGGTGATATTCATTAAGGAAAGTTGATTTTCGACTTCTCCCGAGACAACTGCATACCCGCCAACAATGTAGACGTTTTTGACCTTCAGGCGTTTCAATTCGGCAGCAGTGTCACTATTTAAACCATAGGAACCGGTCAATAATATCGGGGCATTATACTTGTGGGCCAATGGTCCAGCGCTTAAGGCGTCTGGAAAATTCTCTCCGAAGGCCAGAATTGCCGAATCTGCCCCATTCGGCCAGCCATTTTGACTGATGGCAACGGCTGTTTGATAGCGGTCATAGCCTGCAATTCTGTCGGTCGAGGTAGAAGCGCTAGCTTTAGGCGCGTAGGCCAACATCAAGAGGCTAATCAGGAAAAGACTTAGGAAAAAGTATTTCTTCGTAATCGAGAAAGTGATCGTCAAAGTGTACGCCTCCTTTTACGTATAACTTTCTCGAAATATTGACTAAATCCTGCTTTATATTTAAAAAATAGCGTAATCCTAATCCGCGTATTGCTCTTTTAAAGCGAGGATTTCCTCTAGGCAGTTCAGAAAGGCATCGACGAGGTGGGGGTCGAATTGCACACCGTGCTCCTCTTTGAAGAGATTGATGACGCGGTCAATTTCCCAGGCTTGCTTATAGCAGCGATCACTAGCTAGGGCATCAAACACGTCAGCAAGGGCTGTTATCCGACCGTAGATGTGAATTTCTTCTCCTTTTAGGCCTTGGGGATAGCCGGTACCATTCCATTTTTCATGGTTCTGGTGGTACCCAGATCAAATTGTCGTTTGATCAGAGTCTTCATAGTAGTTCTCAACCAGAGACAACTGATTTTTCTATCACTTCGAATGGCACTCGGATCAATGTTCTAAGCGTATCCGTGGATAATAAATCCCTTTATCTAGACCTTGGGCAACCAATCTATAAGAACGACCATCTAAAGATCTCCTATAGTGTAGGACCTTACCACATCCGGGATTTAGAAGAAAATAGTGTTCGGGATTTTAGTAATCGCTCAGCTTTAACAGATTTTTTGCCGGGGCCGAGGGCAGTTATGAATAACCCTGGCACGGAGACTGTTCAGGAAATTACGGAAAATTCTCAAAACAATTTTGTTCAATCCGTCCCAGTGCCAATCGGCGTTGATATAGCAAGTGTGGAGTATACTTTATTAGTTCCTGTGGGAGCTTACCGACTTAAATATAATGCTCAGGGCTATGTCGGAGGTTTTTACACGGCACCGAATCAGACAACCACGGAGTGGAGCAACGCAACTTTGATTGACCTTGAGTCAGTGATAAGAACTATTGAGGGAACTGGTTATTATAATCACACGGATGATGCTTATATCGAAGTGCCAATAGCCTTTGATTTTAACTTCTATGGGATAAACTATGACGAAGTATTTCTGGGAACGAACGGTTACATTACCTTTGGAGCGGGGGATTCCGGATATACCAATTATTCCTTTCCAAGTTCGGGACAATAATGGGCGTACTGTGACAATTGGCTCACTTACTGTTGACCAAGGATCATTGGTCGTCCTAACAATGGATAGAGATATTGAAGTGGGCAGCTGGGACTTTAGCGTTAAGGGTGATGCAGATGGAAGTGGACCTATGCTAGCCAGTGCAGGAACCGGTAGCGAGGAGACTTCCCTAACTCGTCCGACTTATTGAAAAACAAAAAAGCCCCTAGATTAAGGGCTCAGTGAAGTACAGTGAGGTATAGTTAAGTACAGTACAGTGAAGTGAAGTACAGTGCAGTGAAGTGAAGTACAGTGAAGTACAGTGAGGTACAGTGCAGTGATTTGATGTTGAGATCATAGAACTTATGTTAAGTAGTCAGAGCGAAATAAGCAATCACAATTATGCAGATTACTGCCGAAGCTGCAATAATCAAAATCTCTTGACGAGTTGGTAAATGAAACGGGGATTCTTTATATTGCTTCCATGGCATACAATTTCACTCCTAACATATTTTGGTACTATTAATGCTATTCGGGTACTGACATGCTTATTCCTTCTTGAGCCAGCACGAAAGCTTTGTTAAATTAGAGTTTATAATTCTAAATTTCAACAAAAAAAGACTAATATTTGTTCTCCATAAGGTTATGGTTGCAGAATTCGTTTTTTTGTAACTATTAGTGTAAGGATATTCCCTGATTATAGTTAAAGCAGGACAAAAAATATAAGTCCGCTATCTTCGCATTTAGATTTTTTAAAAGGTTGACAAATGAAGTGCTCAAATGCTAAAATATTTAAATGTGGTGACTTCTCACCGCAACCGCTCGAATCAGGTATTAACGGGTTTTTTGCTTTAAGAAACCGACCTGCAATGGCGAGTCTAGGGCATGGGAGGTGTATTTTATATGTATGCAGTGATTGAAACTGGTGGTAAGCAATTCCGCGTTCAAGAGGGCGACGTACTTTACGTTGAGAAATTGGATGCTAACGTCGGAGATGCCGTAACGATTGATCAGGTTCTCCTCGTGGAAAAAGACGGAGCAGTTAATGTCGGAACCCCTGTTGTGGCGGGTGCTACAGCAGTGCTGAAAGTAGTGGAGCACGGTAAAGGGGAGAAGATTATTGTCTTCAAATTCAAGTCCAAGAAAAACTATCGTCGCAAGCAAGGACATCGTCAACCCTACACAAAAGTGGTTGTCGAGGCACTCCAAGCGTAAGCGCCAAGATGGTATTCGCTTCATAGTATGGGCGGATGAGCAAGGACGAATTCGTGAATTCGAATTGTCCGGACATGCTGGGTTTGCCGAAGAGGGCCAGGACATAGTCTGTGCGGGGGTTTCTGCACTGAGTATTGCGGCTGTCAATGGGTTGGAGCATTTCTTATCGGCGGTCCCTAAAGCTCAGGAGGCTGATGGACATCTCTCCTGTCGGCTGGAGGGGATTTCTGAGCAAGACTTGGAGAAGGCCCAGTGGATTTTGCAAACGATGGCGTTAGGTATTGAACAAATACAAACGACTTATGGAGAAGAATATATATTTATTGATCGAAGGAGGTGGACTCCATGCTAAAAATGAATCTTCAACTGTTCGCGCATAAAAAAGGGGTAGGTAGCTCACGAAATGGTCGTGATAGTAACGCTCAACGTCTGGGTGTGAAACGCGGCGATGGTCAATTCGTCAAGGCTGGTACGATTATTGTGCGTCAACGTGGAACGAAGTTTCATCCCGCTAAAAACTGTGGTCTGGGTAAAGATGACACCTTATTTGCTCTGATTGACGGTTATGTCAAGTTCGAACATAAAGATCGCTTGCACAAACAAGTTAGTATTTATGCAGAACGTGCAAAAACACCGATAGCTATCGCCCTATAAGCTGTTTCTTACTGACCCCTGGGTTTTCCCAGGGGTTTTATTCGTATATACAACTATCTTGAGGGTTGTAGGTTAGTTGTAGACTAGACTCCAGGCTTGCTGTTTGGTGACATTTTGGACCAGAGAATGAGAGATGTTTAGGGCTGAGAACGTGGTCATGTTGTATTAATACTGAGAACGTGGCCATGAGGCATTGGAAGTGAGCAGGTAGGTTATATGTAAGGTAGGGATAGATACATAGAGATACATAGAAATTAGCTGAGATTACAGAGATTACAGAGATCATAACGCGAAGTCTTCCTTTTGAGATAGGCGGTTTCGGCGATAAATGCTTTATCCCTTCGCCAGTAGATATTCCTTTGGGGATCACGGCTTCGGCGATACTCTCCACCGGAGAGTATCGTACCGGAGAGTATGGTAGTGAGACTATCGCCACTGGAAGCTTTCGTACCGAAGTCTCGATGTTCAGCTCAGCTTTAGATGAATTAATTAACTGATTTGCAGAATTTAATTGAGAGGGGGAAGGGTGACGATGTCAGAGGTCGAAGAAATTTTGTTGTCAGAGATGTTACAATGGTATCGCCTTCAGAGGCATGACTATCTAAATCATTGGCAGGTGATTATGGGCAATTTACAGCTCAACCATCCGGAGGAGGCTCTTCAGTATATGCGAGATACGGTCACCGGATCGCAGGAAGAGCAAAAGATAGGGCATCTAGCCGAACCTCACTTAGCTGCAATCATGCTGGGTTTATTGATTCGTCTGAGTCAGAACAGGATTACAGTGACGATCGATTTTCCTGAGGAGATGAAACAGAACGAGTTTTGGCAAGATCATTGGCAAAAGGAATATGTAGAGCAGTTATACGGGTACACTAAAGAATGTATGGAAGCCTCTTTGCGGTCTAAGGCGTTGAAAGACTTGCAAGCTGAGCTGTATTTATTCGATGAGCCGGGTGGTTTCTCTTGCCAGTTTATCTTATCGGACGAGGAGACGGTCCTTTATGATAAAATGGTGGCGTTTAACGGGCTTTGAAATAAGCATCCTTGAATGTGGTAAGGGAAAGGCTAGATTAAGCTAAATAGGTTATAGTGAGATAAATAGGTTAAAGTGAGCTAAGCGGTTAGAGTTAACTTGATTAAGGAGATTGTAGGTATGTTTTACGATCAGGCAAAGATTTATGTTAAAGCTGGAGATGGCGGAGCGGGTGCTGTAGCCTTTCGACGTGAGAAATATGTTCCGGAGGGCGGACCGAGTGGTGGAGACGGTGGTCGTGGGGGAAATGTAGTTTTCATAGGGGATGAAGGTTTAAGAACCCTTGTAGACTTTCGCTATAAACGCCATTATAAAGGGGATCGCGGTGATCATGGGCAAGCCAAGAATATGAGCGGCAGGGGCGGGGAAGATATTATTCTGCGTATTCCGGTCGGAACTGTGGTCCTCGATGATAGTACAGGAGAGCCTATAGCAGATATTATTGAACATGACCAGCGTGTAGTAGTCGCAGCAGGTGGACGCGGCGGACGGGGTAATGCTCGTTTTATGAGTAATACTAATAAAGCGCCTACTTTGGCGGAAAATGGTGAACCGGGTGAGGAGCGCTGGCTGCGTTTAGAGTTAAAGCTTTTGGCTGATGTCGGCTTGGTCGGGTTTCCGAATGTTGGAAAATCCACGATGATTTCCAAAGTGTCTGCCGCAAAACCCAAAATTGCCGATTATCATTTTACCACCCTGATTCCGAATTTGGGGGTGGTCGATATCGAGGATGGGGAAAGCTTTGTGATGGCAGATATTCCAGGCTTGATTGAGGGTGCTCATTCGGGAGCGGGCTTGGGACATGAGTTCTTACGTCACACCGAGCGAACTCGCTTGATTCTGCACGTCTTAGATATTTCTGGGTCAGAGGAACGGGATCCCTTGGAGGATTTCCGGATTATTGAAGAAGAACTTCGGCTTTATAGTCCGGAGCTTGCTCTGCGACCGGTGATTATTGTCGCTAATAAAATGGATATCCCGGGTTCTGAGGAAAACTTGCAGCGTTTAAAAGAAGCCGTGGATGGTCGAAATGAAATCTTTTCGGTTTCGGCTGCGACAGGGGAAGGCTTGCAAGCACTAATTTATCGTATTGCCCAGATCCTGCCGGATATCCCGGTTCCTGAGATTGTCAGCCTTCCGGTTGATCATCGTGTTACGAAAGCAGAATCAGATCCGCGCTTTGAGATCTTAAAGGAAGAGGATCTGTTCATCGTAGTCGGTAAAGAAATCGAGAGGCATGCTAAGATGACCTTGTTCGATCGAGAAGAGAGTGTCTATCGTTTCCAAAATATTATCAAGGCCATGGGAATTGACGATGCTTTAAATGCGGCAGGGATCAAAGAAGGGGACAAAGTGGAGATTGCGGGCTATAAATTCGATTGGGTCTAAGGGCCAGGTTCCTATGAGCTGGACGGATGGTTGTTAAGGGGGGAGCACAGTGAAGAAGCAGCTTTGGTTAGGAACACTAACTGGATTCTTGATTCTGGCCTTAGCCCTTGGCGGATGGTGGATTTGGGGAACCCCTCAGGGTCCGCTGAAGGTCAAAGCTGGAGCTGTAGCACCTATCTCGATGCAAGAAGACGTCTATGCGACGGGCAGCCTTGTTCCGGTGTCTCGTCAAGAGGTGCGTGTCCTAACGCCCGGGCGTGTTACGAGGGTGGCGGTGAAAGTAGGGGATTCCGTTCAAGTGGGGCAAACCCTCGTCACACTTGATACAACTCTTGTCGATGCCCAAGTAGCCCAGGCGAAGGCGAACGTTGAGGCCGCCCAAACAGGTGTCAATGTGGCGCAAGCTAATTTGGCGGATTTGAAGAAAGCTCTAAGTGCTAATGCTAGTGCCAATGCCAATGCCAATGCCAATGCTAGTGTTAGTGCTGATGCTGATGCTGATGCTAGTGCTAGTGCGGTCACTGTAGCCAGTCTTTTAGCTGATGCTTATGGAAGTGGTATAGCAGGTAGTTTAGGTAATTCTGCCGGAACTGACAGTATCGGTGGAACTGCAAATGGTACTGGCGCTGGTGATTTAAATAATAGTGGGATTTCTGTAAGCCCAGGCGCCGTTAAGCAAGCTGAGGGAGTACTAGCCCAAAGTAAAGCGGCATTAAAGCAGGCTCAGGAGATGCTTAAAGTGGCTCAGGTGCAACAGGGGCAAACGATTCATAAAGCGATGATCGCTGGTACTGTCTTGGAGGTTAATGCTGAGGATGGAAATCTCTCTCCCGTGCAGGTGCCGCTGGTGGTTGTGGCCGATCTAACTCAGATGAACGTCGAGGCGCAACTGAATGAGGTCGATGCGGGAAAGGTGCAAATGGACGGGAAAGTGGCGATGACCAGTAAGGTGCTGGGAGACACGACCGTTCAAGGCAGAATTGTCGGGATCGCTCCGGCGGCGGTTACTAAGCCCAGCCTCCAAGGAAATGCTTCCCCGACGGTAGGGATAAAAATCCGTTTAGATCAAGTGCCAGCCGGATTGAAGCCAGGATTTACAGTGAGCATTCAAATTATTGTGGCGACCAAAGCAGGAATTTTGGCGGTTCCTCAAGAGGCCCTTTTTCAAGAAGGAAACAAGAACTATGTCTATCGGATTCAAGAGGGTCGCCTGAGTAAGACCGAGGTGAAGCTAGGAATCGGGAACGATACGCATCAGGAAATTTCCTCTGGTTTAAACGCCGGGGACCAAGTGGTCCTGAATCCCTCTAAGGAATTATCGGAAGGAATGACGGTAGCGCCTGAAGTAGGAAGTGGGGGAGCATGAGTCTCCTAGAAGGATTACGAGGGGCTCTCTTTAGTTTACGGACTAATAAATTACGTACCGGCTTGACAATGCTGGGGATTATCATCGGAATTGCTGCAGTGATCGCTGTGGTCACGATCGGGCTGGGTGGTAAAGCGGCCATCATGCAGGAAATGGAGAAAAGCGGAGTCAACCTGTTCGTGTTGTACACGAAATCTGTCGGACAAACCGGACAAGCCGAAGCAAACCGCTTAACCCTTGCGGATGGAGAGAGTTTGAAACGGGCTCTGCCGCAAATTAAAAGCTTGCTGCCAGCCAGCATTGAGTATACTGCTGTTGAGGTGAGTCAAAAGCGTTCTTCCGCTATGGTCGTCGGAACAACCCCGGAGTTTGCAGATTTGAGGCGTCGAGATATTGCGAAAGGTCGGTTTTTCTCAGAGGAAGAGTTTTCCGCGGATCGTCGTGTGGTGGTGATCGACCAGACCTTAGTCGACAATTTAATGGGGGCTGGGAATCCTTTGGGGCAACAGGTCATGATTCATAATGTCCCCTGTCGGGTGATTGGGGTTTTGGCCAAGGATCAATCAGCCTTTGCGCAGTTTAATGTAGGTCCACAGAATGCTTATGCCTATATGCCTTGGGGGACGTGGTCGGATATTTTCCAATCTCAAAGGGTAGATCAGCTAGAAGGTGCGACCTATCGGGAAACGGATTTGGAAAGCGTGATTGCAAATGTTAAGCGGATTTTGAATGTGCGTCATGGGACCACTAATCAGTATGAGGCCTTTAATGTCCAGCAATTGGTTCAATCGGCCAATAAGATTATGCGCATTCTGACAAGCTTTATCGGTCTCGTCGCTGGAATCTCCCTTTTGGTGGGGGGGATCGGCATCATGAATATCATGTTAGTTTCAGTAACAGAACGCACTCGTGAAATTGGCTTGCGCAAAGCGGTGGGAGCTAAGGAACGGGATATTTTAACCCAATTTTTATTAGAAGCGATCGTTTTATCCTTGATCGGAGGAATCGTGGGCATCGCTCTAGGGATAGGGAGTGCGCTGACGGTAGCCTTTCTTTTGCACTGGCCACCGCTTTTCTCAGGCTGGGCGATTCTAGCAGCCGTGTCCTTTTCCGTCGGAGTAGGACTATTCTTTGGATTTTATCCAGCTTTAAAGGCGGCTAAGCTCGAACCGATGTCCGCTTTGAGATATGAGTAATGGGTAAAGAACCATCCCCATGTTCAAGGAACCAATGGTCGCTTGGAGGTATGAATAATGAGTATATGGAAATAAGCTACGTGCGAGTAAATGAGATATGTGATGAGTAATTAGATATGAGAGATATGAGTAATGAGTAATAGGTAATGAGTAATAACAACAGTTAAGAAATTCTTATGAAACTATATAGAACCCTACTATTTCTTAGTAGAGTTCTCAAGGATGGTAACGATTAAATTGTTTAAGGAACGATTCTGTTCTTTAGCAAGTTTTTCCAGTTTCTTCTTTAGAGCCTTTGGTATGGTTATATTGGTTCTCGTATTATCAGCACTAATGGTCATTATCATTCACCTCTAGGTAATTATAGCAATGAAATACAGTGTTGTAAAGGTGGTGTCACTATGGTATAGTATCCTTGGAGGTGAAATCAAGTGATCCTCGGAAAGAAAGTTAGACTCAAGCCCACAGAAGCACAGGAACAGCAGTTGTGGAAGTCGGCTGGAACTGCAAGGTGGGCATACAATTGGGCATTAGACAGACAAGAGAAGAACTATGCTAGTGGTGGAAATTTCCTTTCAGACAATGATCTGAGGAAAGAGCTAACCAAATTAAAGCAAACGGAAGAGTTCTCTTGGCTTGGGGATGTTTCCAATAACATCCCAAGCAAGCAGTTAAGGATGCCTGTGATGCTTACAAGAAGTTCTTTAAGCATTCAGCTGAAAAGCCCACATTCAAGAGCAGGAGGAAGTCTAAACCTTCATTCTACAACGATAACTTGAAACTAAAGGTCAAAGAAGTCATCGTTCTAATTGAGAAAATCGGATGGATCAAGACTTCAGAACAATTGCCACTAGGTCAAAAGTACACTAACCCTCGTATTTCATTTGACGGAAAGTATTGGTACCTAGCAGTCGGAATCGAGCAAGAGCAAGATACTGAGCAGTTGACAAGTGAAGTCATCGGCATTGATTTTGGGATCAAAGTCCTTGCATCCTGCTCTAATGGTATGGTGTTCAAAAACATTAACAAATCTCAAAGTGTTAAGAAGCCAGAGAAACGGCTTCGTAGGTTGCAACGCAAAGTTTCTCGAAAATATCAAAAAAACAAGAAGGGAGTCCGTTTCGTCAAAACCTGCAACATTATAAAAGTTGAGAAGCAAATCCGTGTGCTACATCGAAAGTTAACTGGAATCAGAAGTAATCATATTCACCAAGCCACCAATGTAATTGTGAAAACCAAGCCTTGCAAAGTGGTTGTGGAAACTCTAAACATCAAGGGTATGATGAAAAATCGGCATCTATCGAAAGCAATTGCTCAACAAAAACTGTATGACTTTAAGTTGAAGCTCCAATACAAGTGTGAGAAACATGGTATCGAACTTGTTGAGGCTGACAAATGGTTTCCTTCGAGTAAGATTTGTTCGAGTTGTGGAGCTATTAAGAAAGACTTGAAGTTGTCGGATAGAGTATACAGTTGTGCATGTGGTTTGGTAATAGATCGAGATTTCAATGCTTCCATTAATCTTTCGAGATACCAATTAGTAGTCTAGTCACCTAAAAGACACTACTAATGTGTACGATTCGTTGCATCGGAATTTAAGCCCTTGGAGTGTTATATCAAACGAAAGTAGCCTTCGGGCAAAATCGGACACGATGAATAGGGAAGCAAACAGAACTTTAATAGACTTTTATAAAGTTTTGGCAACGGGAAGATTATTCGTGTTAACAGGTAAACAAAAACGTTATTTAAGAGCTATGGGCAATGAAATGGATCCGATCTTGCAAGTGGGTAAGGGTGGAATCGCAGAAAATGTGATCACCCAAACGAATGAGACCATAGAGGCTCGAGAACTCATCAAAGGCCGTGTCTTACAAAACTGTATGGAGGAGCCAAAAGCCGTGGCTGCAGAACTAGCTGAGCAGACAGGGTCCGAACTCGTGCAAGTTATCGGGCGGAATTTTCTACTCTTCAGACAATCTAAAGATAAGCCATTCATAGTTCTCCCCAAGTAGTGTAAGAGTGCAAGTTGGGGGCGGTTCTTGACTTGTATCGTTGACTAGCACTGGACCAGCAGACTTGCCTCCTTGACTTAGGTAAAGCTGTGAAAAAAGAAATTGGGGCAAAGAGTACAGACGGATTTAATTTTTTAAAACCCTGTACGTCTCTATAAGTAAAAAGCAGAAAAGACTTCTAACTTAAAAATTAGAGGTCTTTTGCTTTATGTTAGTTACTTACCAGAGAGAGGTTGCTTTTCCATTACAATGTCCCTCCATCAAAAAGGTATTACCCATATTATACTTAGATAAGTAGAGATTTACCTTTTTTTTGGTTTAGCTTAATACCTAATCCTAAAACCGGTAATACCATATGAAATTTAGATGAAAGAATAAAATAATCCACGTAGAGATAGACTTTAAACGCTAGTTTTTTGGTATAATTCAGAGTATAGTCAGATTCTCTGGATACATTTACCTTTAGTTTAAACATAACTCTACCCAATTCGTTGATTTTGCTCATTAGGGAGAGGAGTTTTATGATGCCGATTACTCAGTTTTCTAGTCCATTAACGGTTACCGAGGGGCTTGAGTTAGTTTCTCGAATTGATGAAGAAGTCGTTTACATAAATGGGGGCACGGATCTTGTGATCCAGATGCAGAGCGGGAAGCTGCAACCTGCTTGGCTCATAGACCTTTCTCAGATTTCGGAATTGAAGTTTATTAAGGAAGATGAGGGCAGGATAAAAATCGGAAGTGGGACAACCTTCAGTCAAATCGGTGAGAGCAGCCTCATTAGGAAGAAGGCCAGGTGTCTGAGTCAGGCTGCGTCTCAGGTCGGGTCCACGCAAATCCGTAACCGGGCAACTCTCGGCGGAAATATTGCCAATGCTTCACCTGCTGGAGACAGTCTGCCTACGTTACTAGCACTTGAGGCTTGGGTCAGGATACAGGGACCACAAGGGTCACGGAGGATATCTTTTGCTGAGTTTCAGGCAGGAAACGGCTCAGGGCTTAAGGAAAAGGAATTAATAACTGAGATCGATTTCCCAGTGTGGGAAGCTAAAGGGAAGACACATGTTGTCAGCGCCTTCAAAAAATTAGGTACTCGGACCGCTGTAACGATTGCTCGTCTGAATATTGCAGCGTGGGTGGAAGTGGATTCAGAAAATGAGACGATCCATAATTCAAGATGGGCTGTGGGAGCTTTAGGGCGGACTCCCTTTCGTTTAGAGGACCTGGAGCAGGAATTGCAAGGAAAAAGGGTTATTCCAGCTCTAGCTCGGGAGATTGCTGATCGACTGACAGAGGTTGTCGACCGGGCAATCCCTGGACGGGCTTCTCAGGAGTATAAACGTCAGGCTATTCGCGGTCTCGCGTATGATCTGCTCAATGACTTGTTTCCAAAGCCAGAACAGATAATCCAGAATAGGTAATCGAGGGCTCTAACACAGTGCCGATCTGAGATACCCAGTGAATTGAATGAGATATGACTTTTAATGCGAACATAGTGATCACCTGAGCCTGTATTTTTGAGTCAGATCATTGATTCCTGGGGTTGTCAAAGAGGAGATTAACTAGATTTAGAGAATTAACGCGATAAGTTTAAAAATAGTTTGAGATTTGACTAGGAGGTAAGGAGATGCCTGATGAGATAATGATTCCAGTATTTAGGCAGCTCTTTGATTCGATCGAAGAAGGGGTTATTGTTACTGACCGCAATGGCAAAATCATCTTCTATAATTCTGAGATGGCTAAATTAGAAGAGTTAGCAACTGAAAATGTCATCGGAAAGAATTTAGCCGAAGTCTATGATGCGGTGACGCTGGAAAGTAGTGAACATCTAAGTGTTGTTCTAAGCGGAGAACCTGTTTTGGACAAGCATAAAACCTATTTCACCAATCAAGGGAAAGAGGTCAATATTATTGCCAGTACGTTTCCTGTCATAAAAAATCATGAGGTTATAGCGGTCTATTCGGTGTGTAAAAACATTACCAAGTATAAAGAACTATTAACCAAGACAATGCAATTACAGGATCAAATCGGGCTTGAAGGGCAAGATCAGCGTGGTAATAACGGAACTCGCTATACCTTTGAATCGATTGTCTCTGCCAGCTCTGCAATGCAAAGTCTGATTGCATCTGCCAAGAAAGCAGCTGTGGCCGACGGTTTTATCTTAGTCTTCGGAGAAACTGGAACAGGTAAGGAATTACTGGTTCAAGCAATTCATAATTACAGTGCTCGCAAGAAGGAGCCCTTCGTGGCGATTAACTGTGCCGCGATTCCAGAAACGTTGCTGGAGAGCATTCTCTTTGGGACAACTAAGGGGGCTTTTACCGGGGCAGTGGAATCGAAGGGTCTGTTTCAACAAGCTGGGAACGGAACCTTGTTCTTAGATGAACTCAATTCTATGAGTATTGCGCTCCAGGCTAAGCTTCTGCGCGTTGTGCAAGAGAAAATGGTGAGGCGGGTCGGCGGGACTACAGAAATTCCGATTCACTGCCGAGTGATCAGTTCTACGAATATTGATCCTTGGGAATCCATCAATAGCGGTAGTTTGCGCAAAGACCTATTTTATCGGTTAGCGGTTATGACTCTCTTTCTTCCGCCCTTGAAAGATCGCAAGGAGGATATCGAGGCGTTAATGCATTATTTTTTAAACCGCTATCAGAACATATATGGCCTGGGCGGGGTCGTGATGGGTACGGAATTAAAGAATGTTTTCTTAAATTATTTGTGGCCAGGGAATGTTCGAGAATTAGAACATATTCTAGAAAGTGCTATGAACATGCTTGATGGTCGAAAAGTCATTACGATTGACCATCTGCCGCATTATCTAAGGGCAAAGTTTCTCAGTCAAGAGGGGACTTCTACTGAATTCTATCGAAAAGATGCTAGCAGCTTGGCTCATGCATTACGTGAGGTAGAAAAGCAAGTCCTCACAGAAGCGCTTAAAAACCATGGGGGTAATATCACAAAAGCAGCTGATTCGATCGGAATTGCCCGGCAGAATCTCCAATACCGGATGAAAAAATTAGGGATGCATAATTCTTAGGCAGGCAAATATGTTTGGCACCTATCCTTAACAATCTCTGTAACCGGGTTTAGAGGGTTTATGTGGGCAAATAAATTTTGCGTCTAGATTATCGGGAAGGACAAAAAGGCAGATGACACAATTATCTGAAATTAGGCACCGTTCTTGCAACAAGAATTAGGTTTATTCTATTAAATATGGAACTCTTCGCCTAGAAAAAACGAAAGAATGTGGGGTGATGGCGATTGGCTTTCACGGATTTTATCAATTTTCTGATGAAGAATACTAAAACTATTATAGAGTATTCTGAGAATCATTTTACGCTGGTTTTGTTGGCAGTGGGGATTTCCTTGGCGATTTGGGTACCTGTCGGGCTTTTGTTGACGAAAAGCGATAAATGGGCGGCAAGGGTCTTGGCTTTGGCCAACACGATATTTTGTATTCCAAGTTTGTCCATGTTTGCTATTTTAGTAACAATCCCAATGTTTGGCTTAGGTCGAAAGTCTGCTTTGCTGGCGTTAGTGCTCTATGCCATGATGCCTTTGATTCGTAGCGTCTATGACGGAGTTAAAAACGTCGATCGCAATGTGATCGAAGCGGCTAAAGGGATGGGTATGAGTACGAGAAGGATTCTCGTCGAAATTCTTGTGCCACTAGGTATGCCAATCATCTTTGCGGGGTTTCGAGTTACTGTGGTCATGACTACCGGCATTGCAGCTATCGCCACCTATATTGGAGAACGTAATTTAGGACGATTTATCCAGGAAGGTCTTGTTCGTTCTAATACGCCTATGATGATCACAGGGGCCCTGATTATCTCGGTGATTGCTATCGGTTTGGATACTATCCTTGGCCTGATTGAGAAAAGGATTGTTCCTAAAGGATTAAGAATTAGCCGCTAACTCCTCATCAACAGAGAAAAGTCTATCTGAGGACAGGAGAACGTTTGCAGAGGAGGATTCAAAAGTGATTGAACTAAAGCAAATTACGAAACAGTACCCAGGTCAAGCAATGCCAGCAGTCGACCAATTATCTCTTTCTATTCCTAAAGGGGAGATATGTGTCTTAGTTGGACCCTCAGGCTGCGGGAAGAGTACTATTTTGCGTATGATTAATCGAATGATCGAGCCTACGTCCGGGGTAGTCAATATTAACGGAGAAGATGTAACGCACACCGACTCAGACCAACTGAGGATGGGGATTGGCTATGTCATTCAACAGATTGGCCTACTGCCGCACCGAACGATTGCCGAGAACATTGCCATCGTGCCCCGCTTATATAAATGGCCGAAAGAGAAGATCAAGCAACGTGTTGATGAGCTGATCGTTATGATGGGGCTTGACTTAGAAAAGACAAGGGGAAAGTATCCGTCTCAGCTCAGTGGGGGGCAAATGCAGAGAGTTGGAGTCGCCAGGGCCATGGCTGTTGATCCTCCGATTATGCTGATGGATGAGCCCTTCGGAGCGGTTGACCCGATAGCCCGGACGCATTTGCAGGATGAATTTCTTCGTTTGCAGAAGGAGATTAAGAAGACCATTGTCTTTGTCACCCATGATATTAACGAAGCTATTAAAATGGGAGATAGCATTGCTATTTTTAATGCTGGAAAATTAGTTCAATTTGGGACACCAGAAGAGATCTTAACCAATCCGGTCAATGAGTTTGTCGAAGACTTCATCGGTCGCGATCGGGTGGTTAAAAAGTTGAATTTGTATCTAGCGGAAGATGCCATGCAACCGATTGGGTGTGTGTTGAGGGGAAATGAATGGCAGAATGCAGCCCAGAAAATGAAGGACGCAGGGGTAGAGGTGGCGTTCCTCTTGAATGAAGCGGGTAAGGCTTGGGGACATATCACGTCTTCGGATCTTCGTGAGTTTGGGAGTGACCTGGAGGGGTTAAAGAAACGAGTTCTTAGGACGGAAAAGGCCTTTGTCCAAGCGACTACTCCTTTCCCGGATGCGCTCTCTTTATTACTGGAATATGATGCGGATTACCTCGGAATTCTGAAGGATAAAGAACTATGTGGGATGCTCTCATTCAAAGGCATTAGGAAGCATGTTTACAGGAAAGAGGGTGAGTAAATGAACTGGGAGCATTTCAGGTATGCTCTTTTCGAGAAGGCCCCAGAGGCTTTGTGGGAGCATTCTATGATCGTTCTTATTACCATAACCCTTGCAATCCTGATTTCCATACCGCTCGGGATCTTCCTAAGTCGTCCAAACTATAAAAAGTTCGGTCTTGTTACCCTTAATATTCTTAACCTGTTACAAGCCGTTCCAGGGATTGCTGTGATTGCCTTGGCTTTACCGATCCTCGGTTTGGGAATGAAGCCTGCTATAGTCGCTCTTTTATTCCAAAGTCTGTTGCCCATCGTTAGAAATACAATTGCTGGTTTAATGGGGGTTAGTCCGGATGTGAAGGAAGCTGCTAGTGGCATGGGGATGTCCCAACGAAGAATTCTTTTAGAAGTGGAGATTCCTTTGGCCATACCGATTATTCTTAGCGGTATCCGCACCGCGACTGTTTATGTCGTGAGTATTGGTACACTGGCCGCTCTGATTGGGGCTGGCGGTTTGGGTAATCTCATTATGGGCGGCTTGGCTCTCTTCCGGCCTGAATACTTGCTAGTTGGGGCAGGGCTCGGGGCGCTGATGGCTATCTCCTTGGATCGGATGATCAATTACTTAGAGTTTAGGATTACTCCACCTGGGATGCGGGTTGAGTAGGGAGGAATTGTCTTAGCCCATTCGCACATCCTACGCCGGTAGGTATACTTTGGGGATCGCGGCTTCGGCGATACTCTATCCTACGCCGGTAGGTATTCCTTTGCGGATCGCGGCTTCGGCGATACTCTATCCTACGCCGGTAGGTATTCCTTTGCGGATCGCGGCTTCGGCGATACTCTCCACTGGAGACTATCGTACTGGAGACTATCGTACTGGAGACTATCGTACTGGAGACTATCGTGATTCATCGCTATTCGCTTGAGGATATGGCTAAAACTTAAAACCTCTGGGCTTTCTGCAAGTGCGCCGCTCCTTGCCATCCTTGGCACCGCGGCATCAGTCCATCCATGGACAAGTCCCGTTAAGTTTCTTAACGCCATATCATCTGCGCTCATTGACGCAACTCCTCTCACATGCTCTTTCAGCTAAGAAACTTCCTCTGCTTGGGGGTCGACGAGTTAGAACGACGGGAACGATGGAGGGGTTTAGGTACTGTTTGCGTATATGACGCAAAAGCGCTTTTGAGGGGGAACACAAGGGGAATGCGGGACGGTTCTTGGCTTGCTTTCTGAGAAAGAGGAATCCTTTGGGATTGTCGATGGGGGTTTAGAACGCGTTGATGGACTCTGTGAAGGGGTTGTATGCGTTTAGGCGAAAAGGAGATATAGCGAGGGTTTAAGTTTGCATTACTTGAGATTTGAAGGAGGGGATGCCAAAAATTTGAAATAAAGGCTACGAAAGTATTGTGAAAAGATGTATAATTGGACCAACTTATTAAAAGGAAGGGGTATATTACATGAAGAAACGATCATTATTTCTCGTTGCAATCTTGTCCCTGACACTAGCTTTAGGAGGGGTAATGGGCTGCGGTGCAAAGACGCCTACTGCTGCACCTGCTGCTACACCTGCTCCAGATAAGGCAAAAGAAGGACCTACTATTAAGATTTCGTCCAAGACCTTTACAGAAGCTGCACTTTTAGGAACGATGAGCTTCCAGTATCTAAAAGGCTTAGGGTATCCGGTTGAAAACAAAATGGGACTTGGTGAATTGGCGGTTATCCGACCGGCCTTGACTTCTGGGCAAATCGATCATTACTGGGAGTACACTGGTACGGGTGTTATGAATTTAATGGAACATGCTCCCGTGTTTGAGGCGAATGAAAGCTACAAACTCATCAAAGAGTGGGATGCTAAGAATGGAATTGCGTGGCTGGACTATGCACCACTCAATGACACCTATGGGATTGTTGTTCGGTCCGATGTTGCCGAAAAGTATAAACTGAAAACTATCTCTGACTATGTTGCCCAAGTGAAGAAGGGTGAAAGCTTAAAATTCGTCGGTTTCCCTGAGTGGGAAGGACGGGCAGATGGTTTGCCATCTTTTGAAAAGGTTTATGAGTTCAAAATGCCTAAAGGGGATTTTGTCAACGTAGCTATGGGCCTAAACTATGATACTCTCAAAGCCAAAAAAGGGGATTTAGCCTTAGCCTTCACCACAGAACCGAGGATTGTCACGGATAAGCTGGTGATGCTTGAAGATGATAAAAAGGCATTCCCGGTCTATAATGCAGCCCCTGTCTTCCGTCAGCAAATCTTGGATGCGTATCCTAACCTAGCAGGAGAACTTAAGAAATTGAGCGCTGTGTTAGATACTGAGACGATCACGAAATTGAACATGCAAGCTGATGTTGAGAAGAAGTCCATTGAGGAAGTTTCAACGACTTTCTTGAAGAGTAAAGGGTTGCTGAAATAAGGCGGCTTGGAGGGAGTAGAGGGTGCTGGACCGCGAGCGAGGGAGGAAGTGTCTTAGCTCGTTCGCACAACGTTCCATTGCTATTCCCTTGTCGCTCAGGCTAAACCGCAAAACTTCTGGGCTTTCTGCATGTGAACAGTTGCGGTTCTTAACGCCTGATCGACTGCGCTCATTGACGCAATTCCACTAATCGTACTCACTAAGCTAAGCCACTTCCTCCTATGCATGTTGCGGGGAACGTGCACCTCTGAATCGGTGCTGCGCCGCCGAACTGGGAAGACGCTTTTGTTAGTTTATATTTAATGGCCACTTTATGCCCCATAAATATCGGTTTGGGGGGATAGGGTGGTCTTTCTTTAACTCGGATTCGTGAAAGGTTGGATTTTTAGATGTCGATGATTGAGAAGTTTGTTAGTTTGTTTGGTGTGCCGGATTTTGTGGTGCCTTATTTGTCCTGTTTTATGTCTGAGGCTGAGATGGATTTGGTAGTTCGATTGGAGGGTCAGAAGTGTTCTGTTTCTGAAGTTGCTAAAAGGATGGGATGTACTTCGGAGCAGGCACAGGGTTTGTTGGAGGGTTGTTATTATAAGCATATTGTTCAGAGGGAAGAGATTGACGGGGAAACTGTTTATTTTGGGGCGGATTTCTATGGCCGGTTGGATTTTATGTGTAAGTTTGACGATAGTTATAAGCTAGAAATTAGGAGTCTGATGGCCAATAATATAGATGACGATAAGGATAAGGATAACAACGATAATAGCGATAACAACGATAACAACGATAACAACGATAACAACGATAACAACGATAACAACGATAACAACGATAACAACGATAACAACGATAACAACGATGATAACGATGATAACGAAAAGGACGTAAAGGTGAAGGTTAACGGTGGGGATTTGCTGAAGGCTTTGGATGAGTGGTGTTATCAAGTTTATGCAAAGCGGATGGAGCCTTATCTGGAGCAGCTTAAGAATAAAGAGGCGGTGGATAGGGCGCCGGAGGCGTTTTTTATGATAGATGAGCTTGAGGAATTACTGAATTCCGTGAAGGATATTCGCTTGGTTCCTTGTAATTGTCGTAAGTTAGCGGAGCGGTGCGAGAAGCCGACAGAAACTTGTCTGAGTTTTGATGCTTCGATTACAGATCGTACGTATGGGCGTTCGCTTTCGAAGGATGAAGCTCGAGAGCTTGTAAAACTCTCACATCGGAAAGGTTTGATGCACCAAATTAATAGTGACTGGCGGGAGAAGGGGCCGATCTGGATGTGTAATTGTTGTTCTTGCTGTTGTTATCCGACGCGTCTGGCTCAGGACAGAGGAATGAAGGGTATATTTCCGGTCATTCAATATGTGGCTCAGCGCAATGAAGTGAAGTGTTCGCATTGTGGGGCTTGCCTCAAACGGTGTAATTTTTCGGCTTTTCATCTCGGGGAAACCGAAATCATGGTCAACGGCAAGCCACGGAAGAGGGTTGAGTTTGATCAGGATAAGTGTTGGGGCTGCGGGATTTGTGTAGATAGTTGCGTAACGAAGGCTATTTCTATGGTCAGTTTAGGGTGAGAAATTTATTGCCCTAAAATTGGGCAGTGCCAACATTTTTTGCGGCTAAACTATAGACAGCGAATATTAGGTCAAAAGGATAAAACAGGCTAAAAAGCGATAAGACAATAGAATAGGTGCTAAAAATTTTTGCGCTTGCATTTTTAACCCACATTTAATACCAGTGCGGTAAGATCAAAAAGAGGGCTCAACGCTAGGCTTAAGGCCTCTGCAGCAGAAGGTTACTCGCATAACTCGCAGGACATCGGCTAAGGATGGAATTGTGTACCGTTTATGATGGGAATGGCATATATCTTGCAGGGTTAACTTAGCATACCCACCTAGAGTGCAGCAGTGTGTGAAGAAGACATGTAAGAATAGGTCGTTGGGTATGTAGGTTACTCTGGAGATTCACTAAGATAGATAAGTTAATTTAAACTTGGGGAAGGTACAAAAAATGTGGAAAGGTTAGGTATAGGACTGATGAGAAAGATTCGATCCAATAGCATAGAACAAGCAACGCCACTGCTCCAATGGGTCAGTGAGGGACAGATCGAGCAGATTCATCTCGCGACCTTGGAGGTCCTTGAACGTACGGGGGTTAAAGTAGATCACCCAGAAGCATTACAGTTATTGAAAGATGCCGGTTGTATTGTCAATGAAAACCGGGTTCGGATTCCGAGCTGGTTAGTTGACGAATGCATTCGTTTGGCACCGAGCAAGATTGTGGTGGCTAACCGTAAGGGCCAAAGGGTCATGCCTCTGGAGAAAAATAGGACTTATTTTGGGACAGGTTCCGATCTCCCCTATACTCTTGACTTAGAAACGGGTAAGCGGCGGCGCTCTACGAAGAAGGATGTCGAGTTAGCTTGCCGGGTCATGGACTATTTGCCAAATTATGATTTTGTGATGAGTTATGCGATTGCTTCCGATCAGAATCCTAAAGTGAGTGACCTTCATCAATTAGAGGCTATGGTTTCTAATACTGTTAAACCAATGATTGTTACTGCACATGATGAAATAAACATGCGCGCTCAGTTAGAGATGGCTGCTTTAGTGGTCGGCGGTAAAGAAGAGCTGAGAAAAAATCCGTTCTTGATTCTTTACTCTGAGCCAATCACTCCGTTGGTCCATACCAATGATGGGATCGGAAAGATGTTTGCTTGTTTTGAATATGGAGTTCCTGTGGTGTATACTCCTGGGATTTTATCAGGGGCAACTACACCGGTTACGAAAGCGGGAACGATTGTTCTCATGAATGCTGAGGCTTTGGCGGGAGTCGTCATGGCTCAATTAAAGCAAAAAGGAGCCCCAATTATTATTGGCGGTGGGGCGACCCCGATGGATATGAGGAGCACTGCAACGTTGTATGGATCTCCGGAGACGATGATGAACTATGCCATCATGACGCAATTATCTCAGTTTTACGGGATTCCTAACTTTACGGAGGCTGGGTGTGTTAATGCTCCGGTGCCAGATGCTCAGGCAGGGATGGAAGCAGGCAACGGTATCCTGCTGGCTCAGTTGATGGGCGCTAATTTAGTGCATGATGTCGGGTATCTGGAAGGTGGAAAAACTGGTTCATTAACCTTCTTGACGATGTGCAATGATTTCATGGATAATGCGCGTTACATGGGTAGAGGAACTCGAATTGATGAAGAGACAATGGCGGTCGATGTGATTGATGAAATAGGTCCTGGTGGGAACTTTGTGAGTCATGCCCATACGTATGAGCATTTCCGGGAAGAGATTTGGACTCCTAAGCAGTTTAATCGTTCCTTCTGGGAGATCTGGGAAGAGCAGGGGTCTAAAACTGTGGAAGACCACGCTGGGGATTTGGCTAAAGAGATTGTGGCTACGCATACGGCGGAACTGTTGGATGATTCAGTCCGTCAGGGCTTAAATGAGATAATTGCTGAAACAGAGAAAGTGAAAGCGGAAAAGAAACGCGAAAGAAGAGTTAAGAGCTAAGAGGGGGTTAAGATTATGGGAGTAGGAAGCTCACACGGAAATGGGCTGTTTTTCCGAACACTGACTGAGAAGCAAGCGGAAGAGATTCATCTGGCGAGTAGCCGGATTCTTGAAGAGACAGGTATGGTGATCCACCACCAAGAAGCGGTTGAACTTCTGCGACAGGCGGGGGCCTATGTTGAAAATGGCAATCGGGTTTATTTCCCCAATCACCTGGTCAAGAAAGCCTTGCAATCTGCCCCTTCACATGTGACTTTATATAATCGAAACGGCGAAATGGCGATGCAATTAGAAGGGGCCAATGTTCACTTTGGCACAGGATCAGACACGCTCAACTATTTAGATCCGGTCAGCCTAGAAAGACGGAAATGGCGTCAAGAGGATGTAGCCAATGCCATCAGGCTTTGTGATAAGTTACCGAATATTGATTTTGTGATGTCGATGGGTCTTTTATCCGATGTCGATCGTCGTATGATCAATCGCGAACAATATGCTATCATGGTCCAGAACACTGTTAAACCCCAAGTGGTTATTGCGGAAGATGGAGATACTTTGCGGGATATTATCGAGATGGCAGCGAGTGCAGTCGGTGGCAAAGCACGCTTGCGTCAGAAACCACTGTTTATGCTCTACACGGAGCCAACCTCTCCCCTTCAACATCCGCAAGAGTCTGTGGATAAATTACTGATTGCTGCTGAAAATGGAATTCCGACTAATTTTGCCTGTGGAGGTGTGGCGGGAGCTTCTGTACCAACGACGGTTGGAGGGGCTTTAGTTCAGGCTAATGCCGAAGCCTTGAGTGGGTTAGTGATCCATCAATTGAAAGCGCCTGGAGCTCCGTTTGTGTACGGTTATGGTAATTCTCCTCTTGATATGCGGACTATGCAGGCAGTTTATGGTACTCCGGAAGCGGTACTCTTTCAAGGGGGAATGGTCGATCTGGCCCACTATTACAAACTTCCTTCCTGGGGATATGCCGGGTGCTGTAATGCTAAGGTTTGTGATGAACAGGCGATCGCAGAATCGACTATGTTTACCTTAATGGGTGCCTTGCAAGGGTGCAATATCATGCATGATGTTTTCTACATGGAATTTGGGTTAACCGGCTCCTTGGAGTTACTGATGATTTCTAACGAGGTTATCGGGCGGACACGAAAGATGCTCAATGGGATTGACACGAATAAAGAAGCCTTAGGGGTAGAAGCAATTATGCGGGTTGGTCCAGGTGGAAATTTCCTGGGGGATGACCATACAGCGAATCACTTTCGGGAGAATTGGCGGCCAGAGCTCTCGGATTTCAATAATTACGAGAATTGGTCTGAAAACGGTAGTAAGACCATGGCCGTCCGTGCTCGAGAACAGATTAAGCAGATCCTAGAAACTCATCAGCCCAAACCTGTTAGTGACGAGGTGAGGGAGAAGATAGAAGCGGTTCTAAAAGAGGCCCGGAAAAAGGTTGGAGCAAAGTAATAAGTTGGACAAAGAAATTAGTTGGTACAAAGAAGTAAGGTAGAGGAGAGATTATAATTGAGTGATTTTAACAGCTTGGCTGAACTTGTGATCAAGGGGGATTATGCTGGAGCTCAGACTTTAACCCAAAAAATGATTGACAATGGCAGCGATCCTCTGGAAATCATTAATCAAGGATTAATGGCGGGGATGAATGTGGTCGGGGTTCGTTTTAAAGCTGGGGATATGTATGTACCAGAGGTTATGATGTCTGCCAAAGCCATGAGCAAGGGCATCGAAATGGTAAAACCTTTGATTGCCGAAAAGGATATGCCTACGGCGGGTAAGGTCTTGATCGGAACAGTAAAGGGTGACCTTCATGATATTGGGAAAAATCTAGTACTTATGATGATGGAGAGTGCTGGGTTCGAGATGATCGACCTAGGTGTCGATATCGATCCAACCACGTTCGTTAAAGCGGTCAAGGAGCATAAGCCTCAAGTGATCGGGATGTCCGCGCTTTTGACAACGACGATGCTATCCATGAAGGATACGATTGAAGCGTTGAAGGAAGAAGGCTTGCGCGATTCGGTTAAGATCATTGTCGGAGGGGCACCGATTTCCCAAGGGTTTGCAGATGAAATCGGTGCTGATGGATATGCACCGGATGCTGCAGCAGCGACGGATTTATGCAAACGATTGATTGCTTAATTAGAGTTTAGTATGATGGGTACAGGAGTTCTTCGGGCTTCTGTACCTGTTTTTAGAATTTGACCAAAGACTTGGGTACACACTATGAGGGACACTGACCATCGTTAGGGCTTGAGGACAAGATGAGATGGAATTTGGAAAATTTAGGAAGGAGTGAGCTGGGTGATTAATAATTATGATATTTCACAGGCCATGACGATTAAATTAGACCCTGAACTTCCAGAGCTGCAGGAATTTGTGGAAGGGATTCGACGGGCACCAGACAGAGGCTTTAATCTGACCCTGAATCAAACAAAGATCGCGTTAAAGAACGCCTTACGTTACGTACCGGAGGAATTTCATGAACAAGTGGCTCCAGAATTTTTAGAGGAATTGCGGACTAGAGGTAGGATTTATGCCTATCGTTATCGTCCGGCTGGACGATTGTATGGGAAACCGATCGATGAATATCAAGGAAACTGTACTGAAGGCAAGGCCTTTCAGGTTATGATTGACAATAATCTAGATTTTGACGTGGCCCTTTACCCTTATGAACTTGTTACCTATGGTGAAACGGGAAGTGTCTGTCAAAACTGGTTGCAATATCGTTTAATTAAAAAGTACCTAGAAGTGATGACTGATCAGCAGACATTGGTGATGGAATCGGGCCATCCGCTGGGGTTGTTTCCTTCTCGCCCGGAAGCGCCTAGGGTGATTATAACGAATGCCTTAATGATCGGGATGTTTGATAATCAGAAGGATTGGGAAATCGCTGAACAAATGGGGGTTGCTAACTACGGTCAGATGACGGCGGGCGGTTGGATGTATATTGGACCGCAGGGGATTGTGCACGGCACCTTCAATACTTTACTCAACGCCGGGCGGATGAAGTTAGGAATTCCTCATGATGGAGATATTAGGGGACATTTGTTTATTTCGTCAGGTCTAGGTGGAATGAGTGGGGCTCAGGGGAAATCTGTAGAAATTGCCCAGGGTGTGGGAATTATCGCCGAGGTTGATGAGTCTAGGATACAGACTCGCTTTGAGCAGGGTTGGGTCAGTAGAGTGTCTGGGGATCTGGAGGAAGTTTTCCGGATCGCCGAGGAGTATCTGCAGAAAAAGGAACCCATGTCGATTGCCTACCAAGGTAACATTGTAGATTTATTAGAGTATGTGGTCGAGAAGCAAATCAAGGTAGAGTTACTCAGTGATCAGACGTCCTGTCATGTTGTTTATGAAGGTGGATATTGCCCACAGGGAATTTCGTTTGAAGAAAGAACCAGGCTGCTGGCAACCGACCGGGCTAAGTTTAAGATGCTAGTGGACCAGAGTTTAGTCCGACAATTTGAACTGATTCGGACGTTGGTAGAACGGGGTACATATTTCTTTGACTATGGAAATTCCTTCATGAAAGCGGTTTATGATGCCGGAGTTAAGGAGATCTCTAAAAATGGCATCGATGAAAAAGATGGCTTTATTTTCCCGTCCTATGTGGAGGACATTATGGGTCCGGAACTTTTTGATTATGGATATGGGCCCTTTAGATGGGTTTGTCTCAGTGGCAAAACGGAAGATTTGAGCAAAACCGACGCGGCGGCGATGGCTTGTATTGATCCGAACCGTCGGGGGCAAGATCGGGATAATTATATCTGGATTAAGGATGCCGAGAAAAATAAGCTAGTCGTGGGTACTCAGGCCCGCATTTTATATCAGGATGCTGAAGGGCGAATTAAGATTGCGCTTAAATTTAATCAAATGGTTCGGGATGGTGAGATTGGTCCGGTGATGTTAGGCCGGGATCATCATGATGTGAGCGGCACAGATTCACCGTTTAGGGAAACTGCTAATATCAAAGATGGTAGTAATGTCATGGCGGATATGGCTGTCCAGAGCTTCGCGGGAGATGCCGCTCGCGGGATGAGTCTCGTATCTCTTCATAATGGAGGGGGCGTCGGGATAGGTAAAGCCATCAATGGTGGGTTCGGCTTAGTACTTGACGGGAGCGAACGGGTGGATGGCATTATTAAATCGGCTCTTTTATGGGACGTGATCGGTGGGGTTGCTCGGCGAGCTTGGGCCAGAAATGAACATTCGATTGAGACTGGCATTGAGTTTAATGAGCGGTATAAGGGGTCAGGGCATATTACGGTTCCGTTTATTCCGGATGAGGAATTGATTGATCGATTAGTAGGGGGACTTGTGTGACACAGCGCTCGGTGCTTACGACGCAGAGCAAACTAACCGTTTAAGCTCCTACTGTGGTGAGCGGGGTTCATCCTTCGGCGATAGTATATATGAAAGAACCCGCCTACGGCGATAATCTCCACTGGAGACTATCGTGCCAGACTCGCCATCCGACGACCATGGATGGTCTAGTGTCACCGGAGCCAAGGATGGCGGGAGGGGACCTTGGCTCGGTTGGCGGCAGTGCACATCCCTGTGCACTGCCCCGTGTCTGGGGTCGGTCGCTTAAACGGAAGTTTGCTTTTCTGCTTACGTAAAGGCGTCGCGCTCGTGTCACACTGCGTCCCTGGCTTGGGGGTCGAAGAACGGAAGGACGGAAGACGAAGGACGAAGTACAAGGAACGAGGAACGAAGAACGAAGAACGAAGGAACGAAGGAACGAAGGAACGGATGGTTTGGGAGACGGCACATTTCATGTGCACCGTCTTATGCAAGTCAGTGCAAGTAAGGTGCAAGTATGGGACGGTTCTTAACTTGCATAAGTCAAGAAAATTCCTCTTGGGCTTGGGTCGACGGTGGTTGGTACGACTTAAACCGGGGTTACTGTTTACGTCTTTGACGCAAATGCGTTGTGTACCAAGTAAGGCAAGTATGGAGTAAGAATACAAGTAGGTGCAAGTTTAGGGATGGCTCTTGATTTGCATGGTTCTTTAGTTTGGAGGAAGTATGATGGAATCTATCGTGTGGAATAATTTAAACTTAGTTACTTCAGAGATTTATCGGCGCATTGGTATGCCGGATGCAGATTCTAAACGGAGTCAGAACTTTAAGCCAGTGATTGAACAGATGCGACTTAAAGCTTTAGGGCTTGTTGAAGCTCGCTGCATCTATGATTATGTTCCGGTGAGTGTCTCAGGTACAGGGGAAATTCTTCTGGCAAATAAGTATCCTGTCAATGCTGCCACTTCGTTCTTTGAGGGAGCTCACGAAGTGATGATAGCGATCCAAACCATTGGCTTCCGCCTTGAAGAAGAATCAGCCCGTTTGTTTGAAGAGGGCGAGATGCTTGACGGGATGGTCTTAGATGGCTGCGGGACGGTCGCGCTTGATGAAGCCTTAGAGTTATTAAGGGATAAGGTTGTCAAGCAGGTCTTAGCACGTGGTCTACAGACGGGTTATAACTTATGCCCGGGTGGTTTCCAAATTCCCTTAGAGGCTCAGAAAACCTTATTTACTCTGCTGGATGGAGGGGAAATTGGTGTGACTTTAGGGGAAGCGATGCTAATGTCTCCGGTAAAATCTCATACTCTAGTTATCCCAGTTGGGAAACAGCTTACTAAGCCGAACTTGTCAAGTGCAATTACGTGTGAGATGTGTGCCGAGCAGCAAAACTGTGCCCACAGCCGCTTGAAATTTGGTAAATGCAAGTAAGGGACGGTTCGTGACTTGCATACTGACTTGCAGGCTATGAATCCCTGCAAGTTAAGGGTGTGTTAAAAGGACCGTCCCCTTAACACCCTAACAAATACACTTGAATGGAGATGGTTTTGTGCAGTATGCGGATCTCTTTATCCATTCCGCGCATATGATGGCGACGATGAAGGGTTACACGGAAGGACCGGCTTGTGGAGAGGGTATGTCTGAAATCGGTTTGGTTGAAGATGGTGCTGTTGCGATCCGAGACGGAAAGATTATTGCGGTTGGTACAACGGAAGAGGTGCGTGCTGGCGGGTGGGTAGGACCGGATACTTTGCAGATTAGTGCGCAGGGGAAGGTGGTTACCCCTGGATTTGTTGATCCGCACACGCACGTTCTTTATGCAGGTTCACGTGAAAATGAATTGTCGCTGAAACTTAAGGGTGTCCCCTATCTGGAGATACTTAAACAGGGTGGCGGGATCCTTTCCACGGTTCGGAGTACAAAGCAGGCGACGGATGAAGAGATTAAGGCGCAAACAAAACGACGACTTCAGACGATGCTGAGCATGGGTACGACGACGGTTGAGGTGAAGAGTGGCTATGGATTAATGGTGGAGGATGAAATTAGGGCCTTGCGTCTGATTCATGAGTTGGATCGGGAACAGGTGATTGATCTGGTACCAACCTTTATGGGAGCGCATGCAGTTCCACCTGGTTATAGTGAAGAAGAGTTTACTAACTATGTTGTAGAGGATATGTTGCCGAAAATTGCGGCTGAGGGACTGGCTGAGTTTTGCGATGTTTTCTGTGAGCCTGGGGTTTTCAGTCTTGAATCGAGCGAGGGGATTTTGCTTAAAGCGAAAGAGCTCAACCTTAAGTTAAAGATGCATGCGGATGAATTAGATTCGGCGGGAGGCGCTGAATTAGCAGCCAAACTGGGTGTGATCAGTGCCGATCATCTACTCCAAGCCTCGGATGACGGGATCGCTGCGTTGGCTAGAGAAGGGGTAATCGCGGTATTGCTTCCGGCGACATCGTTCAATCTTGCTAAAAATTCGTATGCTAGAGCGAGAGAGATGATTATGGCAGGGGTACCGGTAGCGTTAGCGACCGACTCGAATCCCGGATCTTCCCCAACCGAATCCATGCCACTGGTCTTGACGCTGGCTTGTCTCTATTTGCGCCTTACTCCGGAGGAAGCCCTGATGGCGGCGACCATTAATGCGGCACATGCTATTGGCAGGCCTGATCAGGTGGGGAGTTTGGAAGTAGGGAAACAGGGAGATGTGCTTATTCTCGATATTCCCAATCTGAATTATTTGCCCTATCATTTTGGCAGTAACCCAGTGGAGATGGTTATTAAACGGGGGAACGTGGTTTGGCGGGGCTGACCCGTATTAGGTAAAGAGTGAAAATGATCTTAAGGTTGTTGATAAAAAGGCATCAGTTAAGAGGTTGGAAGAAACAGCGCACTTTTAAGTGCGCTATTTTTGTATATCATAACGTATAATTTTAGGGTGCCAGAGGGTACCCTTTTGCATGTAAAAAATAATCCTAAAACTATCATGACATGGGAGAGATCCAACTAAATTGGCATAATTCTTACTGAAAGTATGTTGGAAAAAATGACATTCACTTCTCTAATGTTCAAGTAAACAAACAACAAATCTGGCTATATGAAGATAATGAATATATTCATTATAACGCAATGAATATATTCATTGCGTTATAACTCAGCACTAAGTAGGTAAAGAGGAAACGTTCAGACTAATTAATGAAAAAATTCATCAATAGTGTCAGGAACTGTTGAGGTATGGGCTAAGGAGCCAGGTTAAGATACGAATTTGCTCGCATTTTGATACTTGAAGCTTGGGCGCACCGGGGAGTGCGCTATTGTTGTTTAAATCTAAGGGTCTATTGACGGAATAATATGAAGATTTACTAAGCTGGCATGATTTTTGCTATTGTTTTAGGCATGATCAATAAGGAGGTAAAACGAGCAATAGTTGGAGTAACAAAGCTCTGGCTAAAGGAGTCAAGGTGTTGGCAGGGGACTTTCTGAAAAAATTAAAAAAGGGAAGGTGAGTAAAGTGACTGCTTATTCGTCAAAACAAATTGAACAAATGAAACTTGATGATATAAAGTATTTTTTACATCCGACAAGTTCGATCACTGACATAGCATCTTGGGGTGGGCCAAAGATTGTTGAAGAAGGTGACGGAATCCGGATCAAAACTGTTGAGGGAAAGACCTACATCGATTGTGGAGCAGGTCTATGGTTGAATAATGTTGGCTATGGCAGGAAGGTTCTTGCTGAAGCAGCTAAGGAACAAATGGAGAAGTTATTTTATTTCCAGACATTTAATGGATACTCCCATCCAATGGTTATTGAAATCGCCAAAAAGGTAGCTGGAATGATTCCGATGGACAATCCTAAGATTTTCTTTACCAGTGGTGGTTCGGAGTCCAACGATACGGCCTATAAATTGGCGCGCTTATATTGGTATCTACAAGGTCAACCGAACAAGAATTTCATTATCGCAAGGTCAAAGGCTTACCATGGAGTGTCTTACGGAGCTGTCAGCGCCACGAGCCTACCGGGTTTCTGGGACGGTTTCCGACCCTTAGTACCGGGGTTTGATCACATTGCACATCCTCACTGTTACTTCTGCCCCTGGGGTAAGGAACAGGATAGTTGTGATTACGAATGTGCAAATACTCTAGAAGAAAAAATTAACGAACTAGGTCAGGACAACGTAGCAGCCTTTACCGCTGAGCCGGTCATTGGTACAGGAGGGGCTATCGTACCCCCAGACGGCTATTATCAAAGAATCAAGGATATCTGTCATAAGTATAACGTCCTCTTTATCGCTGATGAAGTTATTTGTGGCTTTGGTCGGACAGGAAAAATGTTCGGCATGCACCATTGGGGTATAAAACCCGATCTTATGATGATGGCTAAAGGAATAACGAGTGGATACATTCCGATGGGAGCTGTCGGGGTTTCAGAGAGAGTCTACGAACCGATCAAAAAACATGGCAGTTTTATGCATGGCTATACTTATAGCGGTCACCCGGTGGCTTGTGCTGTAGCCTTAAAGAACATTGAGATTATCGAGCAGGAGAACCTAGTAGAAAACGCTCGAGAAAAAGGGGAACTATTACGAGCCCGCATAAGAAATTTAGGATTACCCTGTATTGGAGAAGTTAGGGGTTTAGGTCTGATGAATGCTGTTCAGCTCATCCAAGATGCGGAAAGTAAAACTAAGTTTAATCCTGCGCTAGGTTTTGCTAAACGTGTAGGAGCTATTGCCTGGGATAACGGCTTGGCTCTAAGGCCATTAATCGATGACGGTCTGCAATTATCCCCTTCCTTAATCATTACTGAAGCAGACATCAACGAACTCGTTGAGAAAATGGGGAGGTCCATTGAACAAGCGCATAAGGAGTATTTGGAAAATCAACGGTAGGAACAGTCACTCTAAACAATGATCATTGTTTTCCTTGAGAATCTTACCTGGGATAGAGTAGATCAAATTCACTGAGAGGAAGGGGATAGTTAGCGATGAGTAATTTTTTCACCCGGATGGGTGATGGCTCAGCACTCTGGTTAAGCGAAACGGAAATTCGTGCTGATCTTGAAGCAGGGATGAAGGATGCCGCGAAGCGAGGAAAAGACACGAAACTAGGGATG
Source organism: Desulfosporosinus burensis (assembly GCF_054657535.1). Classification (NCBI taxonomy): domain Bacteria; kingdom Bacillati; phylum Bacillota; class Clostridia; order Eubacteriales; family Desulfitobacteriaceae; genus Desulfosporosinus; species Desulfosporosinus burensis. Next base: position 403,442 of record NZ_BAAHYN010000003.1, on the reverse strand, counting down.
CTGATTATATTAAAAGTATCGTTCTAGAAAAAGTCAAACAGGAGCAGATTATATTGATGTATACTGTGAATGTGTCTTATGGACTGCCCCATCGTAAGTTGTCAAATAGATTGTTTGTTACTCAAATGATGACCATGGGCATGGATGGGTATATTTTGAATCCAACGGATCAAGAGATGATGGGCGTCATCTATGCTTCAAAAGCATTGCTCGGTCAGGATTCCTATTGTATGGAGTATCTCGGTGCGCACCGCAAAGGGTTATACGGTGAACAATAAAATTAACCTTTTAGTGAGACCCATACTTCTACAAGTTCAACTTTAGTGAACGAGTTCATTTGCGGAGGGAAAAACAAAATGGAAAACCAAGTTACTCTAAACTTGAACTATCCACTCAATGAATATGTTGCTCAGAACGAACTTAAACTTCAATTCAGTGAGGGTGCTACGCTAGGGGACTTATTCTTAAAGGTAGGGATCCCCTCTGAGTCTGTGGGTTTTGCGGTCTTAGCAACAGTCTTGAATGACACTATGGTTCACTTGGATTATATTCTACAGAATGGTGACTTCATTAGGGTCTTCCCTCTAGTGAACGGCGGATGAGTCGGAGCACAGTCAACGTATTCAGAGAAAAGGAGGATTGAGTGAGATGAAATGGTATTATGGCAAATTATTAAGAGTTAATCTATCGGAAAAGAGTTACAGCGTTGATGAACTATCCGAAGAACTATTTAAAAAATACCTGGGTGGTAGAGGGTTAGGGGCATATCTTTTATTAGAGCATGTACAGGCTGGGATAGATCCTTTGTCGGAAGAAAACAAAGTGATCTTTACGAACGGTTTTACGACAGGAACAACTATGTTCGGTTCAAGCCGTTACGCCGTCTTTACCAAATCCCCCCAAACCGGTTTATTTGGAGAAGCCTCCTCAGGCGGCAAGGTAGCCCCGGCTCTTCACTCCACAGGCTATGATGCAATTATCCTGGAAGGGGCGTCAGCTACTCCGGTCTACTTAGAAATCAATGATCGAGAGGTTATCTTCCACTCTGCCGAGCATCTATGGGGAAAAGAAACCTATGAAACTGAAGACACGGTTTTAAGGGAAGTAGATAACTCTAAGGCACAAGCCGTAGTTATCGGTCCTGCGGGTGAGAACTTAGTTAGCTTTGCCTGTATAGAGAATAATTACTGGCGCTCTGCTGGGCGTAGTGGTATTGGAGCCGTAATGGGGTCCAAAAAAGTCAAAGCGATCGTCTTTTATGGAGAGTCTAAAACTGAAGTTGCCAATCCCGAGTTGCTTAAGGAACTGATGAAGGAAATAGCAGCTACTGGAAGGGATCATGCTGGAGTCAAGGCCTATCGTCGCCTAGGCACGACCCAAATGGTTGCTGCGATGAATGCCGCGAAAGCATTTCCTAACCGCTATTGGCGAGATACTTATTATAGTAATTGGGAGAAAATCAGCGGAGAAACCTTGCTGGAAAATTTCGAGGTTAAGCCCACTGCCTGTCCCAAGTGTTTTATCTCCTGCTCTAAGAAAACTACGGTTAAAACCGGGAGACATAAAGGCCTTACCATAGAAGGACCCGAGTATGAGACTATTTTTGTGTTCGGGGGTCTTTGTCTCATAGACGATTTGGCTGAAATAATGTACTTAAATGATTTATGCGACCGGTTGGGTATAGATACTATCACGGCGGGCAATCTCATCGGCTTAGTTATGGAAGCAGGACAACTGGGGCGAATTCCCCTGAAGTTAGAGTATGGTGATGTTGAGGGCGCGGCCCAGCTATTGCAGGACATTGCTGGGCGAAGGGGAATAGGGAAGGTATTAGCCAATGGGATCAAAGTAGCAGCTAAGGAATGGGGACTAGAAGATTTAGCGATTCACGTCAAAGGTATGGAACCTGCCGGATATGATCCAAGACCTTTAAAAGGGATGGGCTTAGCGTATGCTACCTCTAGCCGAGGCGCTTGTCATCTAAGAGCCTCTTTTTACAAACCAGAACTTTCGGGAATGATTGACCGCAAGACAACCCAGGGTAAAGCAGAGATGTTTATTGATTGGGAAAATAGATTAACCATCTTCAACACGGGGACCCTTTGCCAGTTTTTTCGCGATCTTCTAGAGTGGCCTATCGTTGAGCGGCTAGTGTATGCTATTACGGGTCTGGAATACGACAAAGATAAGTTAAGCGAAATTGCTAATCAGATTGTCACTAACGCCCGGATCTTTAACGCTAGAGAGGGAGCTACGAAGCAGGAGGATACCTTGCCCCCGAGGTTTTTCAAAGAACCCGTCAATAAGGGTCAAGATAGTATTAGCAATGAAGAATTACAGTTTATGGTCAATGAATATTACACCCTCAGAGGGTGGGATGATGCAGGCTATCCCATTCAATAATTCTTAAATTCTCCATCATTGTCCTTTTAGCACACGCAAAACATCCATCTGGCAGCTTATGGGCTGTGTGCTCTTCGTGACTTGTACATAAACATGAGGAGGGTTAAATGTTCATGAGAAATATCAAAACTGGGATTAGTTTTCTTTCTGGTTTGGGGTTACAGGCCTTCTCCAAGGATCAACTAGGTAGCCAGGTACAAAACGGTCCAACCATCGGAGTATGTTTTTAAAGGTCTAACCAGCCGAAAGACACCAATTGAAGGCTTAAAAAGCATGAGGTTTTATTATTTTCTGCATTGGATGAGGATACTGTGACAAAGGCGTTTTTAAGGCCATTAAAAGACTTTAAGGAATTAACCCAAGGGTTATCTGAATGTATTTATATTATTCCCTATGGCAATCAGACGTTGCCGGAGGTTGAAATAGTGGGTGGTAATTAGAGGTTAAGATTAAAGGATATTATTTTTAAGTAGCGAATATATTAGCAAAGTTCTTCTAAGGTACCCACTTATAAAAGTGGGTACCTTAGGACGTGGATGAATAGGGTTTTTGCGATTCTACTACTTTCTGTAGCTTTGTATATAAGAGGGGTGGAGACGTTTTTATGACCACTGTCGGGGATTTAACTTTGCAGAATTATTCAGTTTATCCACCTTCCTTTGAACTCTGTATGGTAAAGGAGGATATAATTTCCCGTGATGATAAGTTTATTATTGTCATGAATCTTGAAGATATTACCCATGTCTTTCGAACGTCTTCTTTACTTTATGACATCTCAAAGCTGGAAAGGGATAACAAATCCTTGCAGGGTCATCTATTATCAAAGCTTGATTCGGAGTTAACGTTTAGTATCGTGCTTGAAAATCAGCCAATTCAGATTTTAAAAAAGTTAGTCACCGATGTTATTATCGTGACTGACGAAAATAATGCTCCTATCGGGATTATAGATTATTCAATAGCTCATAGATTTCTTGAAACCTTTGAACTTGAGAGAAAACAAACAGAAGAAACCATCTTAGAATATCAAAAAATATTTGAGTATATAGAAGATGAGATTTTTGTGACGGATCAGAATGGTTATGTTTTACGCTTGAACCCCACTGCTGAAAGAGTATGTGGTTTTAAGGCCAGCGATATTATCGGTAAGAACGTTAAAGATTTGGAAATAACTTCTTCTTGTAGTATTACTATGCGGGCTTTGGAAGAAAAGAAAAAGGTCAATATGGTCCAGGATTTTGTAAGAACCGGCAAGAGATTACTAACGACAGCTATACCAGTCTTCAATGAAAGTGGAGAAATAGTTCGCATTATTAGTACTTCCAAAGATGTGGCGGAAATTAATAGGATAAAAGAAGAACTTGATAAAAAAACCAACGAGCTTGAAAGAAAAAGTGAAGAGCTCGAATTTCTGCGTGAGGAGATTTTTGGAAGAGTAAATTTTGTGTGCAATTGCAGAGAAATGAAATATATCAAGGAGACTATAAAAAAGATTGCTCCACTAGATCTGACGGTTCTTATCCAGGGTGAATCTGGAGTTGGTAAAGAAGTTATAACAAAATCGATTCATCATTTGAGTAATAGAAGAGATCAACCGTTTATAAAAATTAATTGCGGGCTCATACCAGAAAACCTTATTGAGGCTGAATTATTTGGTTACGAAGGCGGCGCCTTTACCGGGGCTAGTAAATATGGAAAGATTGGAAAGATCGAACTGGCTAAAGGTGGGACGTTATTTCTAGACGAAATTGGGGAAATGCCTCTGACCTTGCAAGTTAAATTACTTGAATTTTTACAAGATAGATATATTTGCAGGGTAGGGGGTACAAAAGTAGTTGAAATAGATACTAGAGTTATTGCAGCAACAAATCGCGACTTGAAAGTGATGGTGGAACGAGGGCTATTTCGGCAAGATTTATTCTATCGTCTGAATGTGATACCTATTGTGATTCCTGCTCTGCGTGATCGCAGAGAAGATATCCCAGAGCTTGTGGAATTCTTCGTTAAGAAGTTTAATCTTAAGTATAAGATGAATAAAAAGTTAGCTCCTGATACAATGAATACATTATATTATTATGATTGGCCAGGCAATGTGAGAGAACTCGAACATGTTATGGAGCGCTTAATCGTTACAAACGACATAGATATTATTACCTTGGAACATATTAATGTTATTTTTGGAGTAAAACCTCAAAACTACCGCGTTATTTGTAATCAGCTGATGCCTTTGAAGACTGCAAAAAGAGAGATAGAAGAGCAGTTAGTCAGAGCCGCCTACGAAATGTATAATTCCACTTATAAGGCAGCCGAAGCTCTAGAGATCGATCAGTCAACGGTAGTGAAGATACTTAAGAAGTATAATATTAAAAGGATTTAACGAAGGGGTTAGCATTCATTGCTAACCCCTTATTGAGAACCTTGGGCGCCTCCATAGGCACGGCTATGGGACTTTTTTATTGGGGCAAAGTTTGCCGAATTATGATATAATAAGGTGTTGTACAGCTTTTGCTAAGGAGAAGAGAAATAATCATGAACATCTTAACTGCAGAGAATCTGACGAAAAGTTATGGTGAAAAGGTACTTTTTGCTGATATTTCCTTTGGGATTGATGATGGAGAAAAAATTGGCATCATCGGAGTTAATGGAACGGGTAAGTCTACCTTACTAAAAATCTTAGCGGGTGTAGAATGGCCGGATCAAGGCAAAGTTACAACGGGGAATAAGGTGCGTTTAGAATATCTACCCCAAAATCCTGATTTTGAAGATTCGGCGACGGTCTTGCAACAGGTTTTTAGGGGAAATTCTCCTGTCATGAAATTGTTAAGAGAGTATGAAATAGCTTTAGAAAAGCTGAATGATAAACCGGACCAGCAGAGCCTTCAACAAGTGTTGATTGCACTGGGTCAACAGATGGATGAACTGGATGCATGGCAACTGGAAAATGAGGCTAAAACCATCCTCAATAAACTGGGCATTTCGAAATTCGACACGTTAATGGGGACTCTTTCAGGTGGGCAGAAAAAACGAGTGGCTTTAGCAAGTGCGCTGATTAATCCTACGGATATCCTGATTCTGGATGAGCCAACGAACCATATTGACAATGATACGGTGGATTGGCTGGAACAGTATTTGAATAAACGCAAGGGTGCGTTGGTGATGATTACGCACGATCGGTATTTTCTCGATCGCGTTATTGGCCGGGTCTTAGAATTAGACCAAGGTAAACTTTACCCTTACCCTGGTAATTATAGCCGTTTCTTAGAATTAAAAGCTGAGCGGGAGGAGCAGGTTGAGGCGACTGAGAGAAAACGCCTTAATCTCTTTCGCAATGAACTAGCCTGGATGCGGAGGGGAGCTAAGGCTCGTACGACCAAGCAAAAGGCGAGGATCGAGCGGTTTGAAAAGATACAGGCTGATAGGCCGACGGAGTATACTGATCGGATCGAAATGCTAGCAGGAGCGTCCCGATTAGGTAAAAAAATTCTAGAGTGTCAAGAGGTTGAAAAAGGATTTCCAGACCGAGGGGTTGTGATCAAGGATTTTAGCTACATCCTTTTGAGAGATGATCGGATTGGGATTATTGGACCAAATGGGAGTGGGAAATCAACCTTGTTAAACTTGATCGCTGGTCGCTTAAAGCCAGATTCAGGGAGCCTTGAATTAGGTGCTACGGTTAATATGGGATATTTTACGCAAGAAAACACGTCATTAAATCCAGACCGTCGTGTGATTGATGAGGTCAAAGCGGTCGCTGAAGTGATTCCCACGGCAGATGGTGGCTTTTTGACGGCCTCACAAATGCTGGAGCGTTTCTTATTTCCCCCAGCCGTACAGTGGACTCAGATTGGCAAGCTTTCTGGTGGGGAAAAACGAAGGCTTTATCTCTTACGGATCTTGATGGGGGCTCCGAATGTCTTGTTATTGGATGAACCCACCAATGATCTGGACATTCAAACACTGACGATTCTAGAATCATATTTGGATGATTTTCCAGGGGCGGTGATCGCTGTCTCCCATGATCGATATTTTCTGGATCGGGTTACGGATAAGATTTTTGCGTTCGAAGGTGCGGGAAGCATTCGGTCGTATGTAGGAAATTATTCGGACTATCGGGAACAGGTGTATGCTGCTGAGCAAGAGGCTTTGCAGATAGAACAACAAGCTACCTTTTTAGCGACTTTGGCCAAAAAGTCTCCTAATCAAAACGTTGGACCGGAAACACAAGAGTCTGAGCGAAGAAAAGAACGTGCGCTGAAGATGACTTATAAAGAACAGCAAGATTTCGCCCAAATTGACGATCAGATCGCGCAAGTGGAAGAGGAACTTCAAAAAAATAGTCAACAGATGAATGAGATGGGCAGTGATTTTGGAAAACTAACTGAGTTAGTGACCATTCAACAGTCACTAGAACAAAAATTAGATAATTTGCTGGAACGTTGGACGTATTTGAATGAGCTGGCAGAAAAGATAGCCCAAAAGTCGAGGCGCGATGTACGAGGCTCGAAGTACGAGGCATGAAGAACGATACACATGCACGGATCTGAGGACGACGCACGTAACGATACATGAAGTTACGAAATGCGAAATGCGAAGTACTTGCGCGGCGTGTTGTGCGCGAAAACACGATCAACGTTTTCAAGTAGATTACGATTATATTGGAGGATGTTCATATGGATGACAAAACTTTAGAGCAGATGAAAAAACTGGTTGCGGAGAAAAACCTGAAGAGTTCTCAACAAGGCGGTCCACATAAAGCTACGCAGAAAATCGGGGAAAAGAGGAAAGGTATTAAACGTCGCAAAGTCGGCGGCATGTTTGATAAGTAAATAGTTTTATTTTATGATAGAGGCCATGAGGAATTAAGAGAAAAATAAGGGGAGAAGTTAAGTCGTGAGCGTATTAAATGTAGAAAATGTTAGCCATGGATTTGGTGGACGTAAAATTTTTGAAGATGTCAGCTTTCGCTTGTTAAAAGGGGAGCACGTTGGCTTGATTGGGGCGAATGGAGAAGGGAAATCGACCTTCTTAGATATCATTACAGGTAAGCTGATGCCTGACAAAGGAAAGGTTGAGTGGTCAAATCGCGTGACGGTCGGCTATTTAGACCAGCACACGGTATTGGCTAAGGGAAAAACGATCCGAGACGTGCTTAAAGAAGCATTTCAAGGGATGTTCGATCTGGAAGCAGAAATCCTCGAGATGTATGATCGAATGGGTAACGTCTCAGATACCGAAATGAACAAACTCTTGGAAGATGTCGGAGAGATACAAAGTATTTTAGACCACAATGGTTTCTATATGATTGATACTAAGATTGAAGAAATCGCCAATGGCTTGGGGCTTGGAGAAATAGGTCTGGACAAGGATGTTGCGGATTTAAGCGGAGGTCAACGGACGAAGGTTTTGCTCACGAAACTGTTGCTCCAAAATCCTAGCATTTTAATTTTGGACGAGCCGACCAACTTTTTGGATGTGGAGCATATTGAGTGGTTAAAGCGTTATCTCAACCAGTATGAAAATGCCTTTATCCTCGTTTCTCACGATGTTCCTTTTATAAATGCAGTTATCAATGTGATTTACCACGTTGATAATGCTGAATTAACCCGTTACACTGGAAACTACGAACAATTTATGGCGCTCTTTGAAACTCGCAAGGTTCAAGAGATTAAAGCCTATGACAAGCAACAAAAAGAAGTGGATCGCCTCGAAGATTTTATTGCGCGCAATAAAGCGCGGATTTCGACGACCGGTCGCGCTAAGAGTCGGCAAAAGCAGTTGGAAAAAATGGAACTGATCGAAAAGCCGCGAGAGAAGATCCAACCGAAGTTTAAATTTAGGGAAGCAAGATCTCCAGGGAAAATGATTTTTGAGGCGAAGAATATTGTGCTAGGCTATGATGAACCGTTAACTCGACCCTTAGATTTAACCTTAGAACGAGGGCAAAAGGTGGCAATTCGTGGGGTTAACGGGTTAGGTAAATCGACATTGCTTAAGACTTTGCTGGGTTATATTCCAGCGGTTTCTGGTGAAGTTGAACTGGGTGATTATCTTTACCCTGGATATTTCGAACAAGAATCGAGTCGTAGAAATGAGAAGACGGCGCTCGACGAGGTGTGGGGAGAGTATCCGGGAATGACTAATTCCGAAGTGCGGGGCGCTTTGGCAAGGTGTGGTTTGACAAGTGAACACATCTCGACCAAAATGATGGTGTTGAGCGGTGGAGAAAATGCTAAAGTCCGGCTCTGTAAGTTGATGCTCAAGGATGTAAACTGGCTGGTTCTCGACGAGCCGACCAATCATTTAGATGTGGATGCTAAAGCAGAACTGAAGAGAGCCATCACGGAGTATAGAGGGACTGTGCTGGTTGTTTCTCACGAACCGGAATTCTACGAAGATTGGGTGACGGATGTGTGGAATTTGGAGGAGTGGACGACTAAAATCGTGTAAGGAGAATCACGGTTATGACGGACTTGAAACGGGTGGCTGCACGGGAAAAACCCCGACTGGGGATTATGGGCGGAACGTTTGATCCGATTCATTACGGGCATTTGGTCGCTGCGGAAATGGCACGCGCCGAGTTTAACTTAAGTAAAGTGCTATTTATTCCGACTGGTATACCCCCTCATAAAAATCGAACGGATATTTCGGCGGGAGAGTTGCGTCTTGAGATGGTCGATTGTGCAATTCATGATAATTCGGATTTCGCTAGTTCTGCCCTTGAAATCGAAAGAGAAGGTCCGTCTTATACAGTCGAGTCGTTACGTATGTTGCGCAAAACTTGGCCAGATTATGAACTGTATTTTATCACGGGGACGGATGCCCTAAGTGAGATCTTTTCCTGGCGAGAAGCTGAGGAAATCTTCACCATGATCCAATTTATTGGTGCGGCGCGACCAGGATTTGATGCAAGTGATTTTCTGCTTAAAGTGCAAGAGGAACATCCTGAAATTTTAGGTAAGATCCATTATCTAGAAGTGCCTGCTTTGGCGATTTCTTCTACCGATATTCGGAGGAGAGTTAAACGAGGAGAACCAATTCGCTACCTTTTGCCTGAGGGCGTTCGTCAACTTATCCAACAACGAGGGCTTTATACTGACGATTAAAATGTTTCGCATACTCTGTTTAGATTTGACCATACTAAAAACGATCAAGTAAATCAATTCAAGCAAGAGGTGACAGTTATCATGACAACAACACTTTATGTCGGAAATCTTCCGTGGAATACTACTGCAGAAGAACTCGGAGAATTCTTTAGCGAGTATGGAGAGGTTGAAAGTAGTCGGATTATTACCGATCGCGAAACCGGTCGTTCCCGTGGATTTGGCTTTATCGAAGTGGGAGAGCCGGATGCAGCGCGTATGGCGGAAGAGCTTAATGGCAAGGATTTTGGTGGCAGGCCACTAACGGTGAATGAAGCAAAACCGAAACAAATGTAATACTACCGTTCCAATCGGGAGACCTCTTCTAAGGGGTCTCCTTTGTTGTGGGAGGGAGTGTCTTAGTCTCTTTTAATCCCACCTTTGCACAGTTATTGATTAATTGATATAATATTTTGAAATAATATTAGAGGAAGAGATAAAGGGGAGCGGGGATACTTGATTTTAGATGTTGAAAAATTATTGGATTTGGCGACTCGTGTTCTTTCAGCGGAACGCTTTGAGCATACATTGAGTGTTGCGGATTGGGCGGAGGAATTAGCCCGGCACCATGGCTTGGATCCTGTTAAGGCCCGTTGTGCGGGGTTAGCCCATGATTTAGCTAAAGAAATCCCTTTGAAAAACCAAATAAGGTTTGCTCGCAGGTGGAAGTTGCTTAATTATCCTGAAGATGAACAATATCCTTATGTTTTGCATGGTCCTGTTGCAGCTTATTGGCTGGAGCATTATTATGGGTTAAAGGATGTTGAAGTCATTGCGGCCGTTGCCAATCATACGTTAGGAAGACCAGGGATGGGCCAATTAGAGATGCTCATCTATAGCGCAGACCTGACGGAAGCTAGCCGCGATTTTCCAAAAGTGGACAATTTACGCCAATCCTTGTATGATGATTTAGGAAAGGGTACGTTAGCCTGTGTTGAACACACTTTGATATACTTAAGGGAAAGCAAACGCCCTATTCATCCCTTAACTCAATTAACCTATGATGATTTACAAAGGAGGCAAACTACTATTGGAACTAGATCTTAAAATGCTTGAAGAAGTGGTTAGTATCGTTGAAGATAAAAAGGGTGGAGATATCTCTCTTTTGAATCTCCAGAAAATCTCAATGGTCACGGATTATTGCATGATTGTGACGGGGAATACAACCACTCAGGTGAAAGCAATCACGAATCATCTTGAAGAGAAGTTGCCAGAGCTGGGCATTCCGGTTATTCATCTCGAAGGATTGCCGACTGCCAAATGGGTTTTGATGGATTGTGGCGGTGATTTGGTGATTCACGTGATGACCCCAGATCAACGTGAATTTTATCAACTTGAACGTCTCTGGAAAGATGCGGAAGTCATTTCTTATGAAACTAGTCAGAATGTATAACTTTTCTGGATAATCAAACACGTCATTGCTACGATAGGGAGTAGTATTGTAGAACCCTCATCAAGAGAGGCGGCGGGAGGTGCAAGTCGCTGTAGGGAACTTCAAGAACTCGCCCTGGAGCTGTGTTCAGGTTACAATGAACACCGGTGCGAGCCGTTAAGATCGTTGAAGCACTTATGAAATTGGGTGGTACCACGGGAGCAAGCCTCCCGTCCCTTTTGGGACGGGAGATTTTTATATTTTCATCTTATGTTTTAATCTGTTACTTATTTGTAAGGGGGCAGGATTTATGCAAGAGAAGTATTCGTTTTCAGAGATCGAATCTAAATGGCAGAAACACTGGTTAGAGGAAAAAGCCTATCAAACAGAGGAGAACCCCTCAAAGCCCAAGTACTATGCCTTGGCTATGTTTCCTTATCCTTCGGGAGATTTACACATGGGGCATGTGCGCAATTATTCCATCTCTGACGTCATTGCTCGTTATAAGCGGATGAGCGGGTATAATGTCCTACACCCGATCGGATGGGATGCTTTTGGTTTGCCTGCGGAAAATGCTGCGATTAAGCATCAAACTCCTCCGGCAGATTGGACCTGGAAAAATATTGCCAACATGAGGCGTCAGCTTCAAGGGATGGGGATTTCCTATGATTGGGATCGAGAAATGGCGACTTGTCACCCGGGGTATTATAAGTGGACTCAGTGGATATTTATAGAGTTTTACAAACATGGATTGGTGTACAAGAAGAAGGCGGCCGTGAATTGGTGTCCTTCATGTGCCACAGTGCTTGCCAATGAACAAGTGGTGGATGGCGGGTGTGAACGGTGTGATACCCTGGTTACGAAGAAGAACTTGGAACAGTGGTTTTTTAAGATTACGGATTATGCGGATGTTTTACTTGAGGATTTGGACAAGTTACCGGGGTGGCCTGAAAAGGTAAAAACCATGCAACGCAACTGGATCGGCCGTTCTGAAGGGGTGGAAGTCCAATTTCCTTTGGAGGAACGTCGGTCGAAGATTTCGGTGTACACCACTCGGGTTGATACCCTTTATGGGGTGAGCTATGTTGTCTTGGCTCCTGAGCATCCCCTTGTTTTGGAGTTAGTAGGTGGAACAGCTTATGAGGCAGATGTGCTGGCTTTTATCGAGAAAATGAATGGTCTCAATGAAATAGCACGTACTTCTACGGATGCAGAAAAAGAAGGGCTATTTATCGGGGCGTACTGTCTTAATCCGCTGAGTGGGAAGAAGGTGCCGATCTGGATAGCGAACTATGTTCTGCTTGAATACGGTACTGGGGCTGTTATGGGTGTTCCAGCCCATGATGAACGGGATTTTGAATTTGCAACCAAGTATGATCTAGACATTAAAACAGTTATTATTCCGACTGAGAGTCTGGCAGAAGCAAAAGATCTGCCTCTTGAAGCTGCTTACACAGGGGACGGTGTCATGGTTAACTCCGACTCGTTTGATGGTCTGAGCAGTGATGAGGGTTGGGATCGAATTGCTGATGAAGCGGAGCGCTTGGGTCTGGGGCAACGGAAGGTTAATTTCCGCTTGCGAGATTGGCTCATTTCTCGTCAACGCTATTGGGGTGCACCGATTCCGATGGTTTATTGTAAAACTTGTGGAACAGTGCCAGTTCCGGAAGATCAGTTGCCGGTGTTACTTCCGCCGATTTCTGTCTTTAAAGCTGGGGAGAATCCACTAGCTTCCTCTAACGCATTTATTGAAACAACCTGTCCGCAATGTGGAGGGCTTGCTCGGCGTGAGACAGACACGATGGATACGTTTGCTTGTTCTTCTTGGTATTTTCTGCGCTATACTGACCCCCGCAATACTGAGGCTGCTTTTGATAAAACAGCGGTGGATCAGTGGATGAATGTCGATCAGTATGTTGGGGGCGTGGAACATGCGATTCTACACCTTTTGTACGCCCGCTTCTTTACCAAGGCTTTGAAGGATTTTGGATACTTGACTGCGGATGAACCCTTCCAGAACTTGCTGACGCAAGGGATGGTTTGTATGGATGGATCTAAAATGTCGAAATCCAAGGGAAATATCGTGAGCCCTGAGGCGATCATCGGCAAATATGGGGCGGATACGGCCCGATTGTTTATTCTGTTTGCTGCTCCTCCTGAGAGAGATCTAGAGTGGAGTGATCAAGGGGTTGAAGGGTGTTATCGTTTCTTTAATCGCATCTGGCGCTTAGTGGCCCAATATGAGCCTCTGATTAAGAAAAGCCAAGGGCTGGGTTCCTCTAAACAAGCGGGCGAATGGGGAGATCTGGACGAAGTTGGCAAAAAGATGCGCCGTCACACCCACTTGGCTACCCAGAGGGTAACGATTGATCTTGGAACACGCTTTAATTTTAACACGGCGATCAGTACCATTATGGAATGGGTTAACGCTTTGTACCTTTATAAAGAACAACCAACAGCAGATGCTGAGGTCGGTCGAGAGGCAGTTGAGAGAATTTTGATACTCCTCGCTCCTTTTGCACCCCATATTACCGAAGAGCTTTGGCAGGAAATTGGACATTCGGAGAGTATTCATAAACAACCTTGGCCAGAAGTGGATGAGGCCGCTCTTGTACAAGATGAAGTGACGGTTATTCTACAAATCAATGGTAAGGTCCGTGACCGAGTTCAAGTGCCTACTGAAATATCAACAGCTGAATTGGAAAAAATTGTGCTGGCTCTGCCTACTGTGAGTGAATGGACTCGGGAAAAGACGATTGTTAAGGTTGTTACGGTTCCGGGTAAGTTAGTTAATATTGTGGTTAAGTAGAGGGGACTTGTGAGGGACTTGTGAGGGACTTGTGTGACACAGCGCTCGGTGCTTACGACGCAGAGCAAACTAACCGTTCAAGCTCCTGGTATGGGGAGCGGGATACATCCTTCGGCGAAAGTATTATTTTAAGAACCCGCCTACGGCGATAATCTCCACTGGAGACTATCGTGCCAGACTCGCCATCCTTGGCTCGGTTGGCGGCAGTGCACATCCCTGTGCACTGTCCCGTATCTGGGGTCGGTCGCTTGAACGGAAGTTTGCTTTTCTGCTTACGTAAAGACGTCGCGCTCGTGTCACACTGCGTCCCTGGCTTGGGTCGGGGAACGGGAGATGGGAGACGGAGGAACGGTGGATTTTGGGGGAGACGGCACATTTCATGTGCACCGTCTTGTTTAGGGCAGGGACGCAAGTTGGGGACGGATCTTGACTTGCATGACTTGCATTCATTGGTGGCGCACGTCCGTTGGCGTGTCACACTGCGTCCTTGGCTTGGGTCGGGGAACGGGAGATGGGAGACGGAGGAACGGTGGATTTTGGGGGAGACGGCACATTTCATGTGCACCGTCTTGGTTTGAGCAGGGACGCAAGTTGGGGACGGATCGGTGCAGATGGTTTGCCTAGATTAATAAGCAAGTTCTTGTCATGTTCGTTTAGAGCATGGCGTTTTTATTTTTAGAGAAGGGTTTTAGCAGGTTGAGAATGGTTAGTTCATTCTGGAATATAGTTTAAGAGATGGGGGTTAGTATTGGTCGACATACAGAAGATAATTGGAAAGATGTGGAATATTGTATTGAAAGCGACATTAAAGGAGTGTTATATTTTTGCAAAAAGTATATGTGCTCGATTCTAGCGTGTTACTGCATGACCCTAATGCAATATTTCTATTCCAAGATAATGAGGTAATCATTCCTTATGTGGTTTTGGAGGAGGTTGAAAGTAAGAAACGTCTTTTAGAGAATGTTGGTCGGGCCGCACGAGAGGCCATTCGTAATCTTGATCGCTTACGGGAGAAGGGTAAGCTTTCCCAAGGGGTTCTTTTGCCGAACGGAGGAACGATTCGGATTGAGTTAAATCACTACTCGCATGAAATTTTGCCAGTAAACTCGAATCTAGCGTTGGCAGATAATCGAATTTTAGCAGTTTCCTTAAGCCTGACGCGTGAAGAACAACGCCCCGTTATCCTAGTTACTAAAGATATTGCCATGCGAGTCAAAGCAGACGCTTTAGGAATCGTAACGGATGATTATTTCAATGATAAAGTAGTTTTGCCTCCGATTATGGAGGAAGTTGTTTTGCTGGAGATTAATGATAGCGAAGTTGCGGCACTTTATCAAAATAAGTATATCCCCTTGCAATCCCCTCTTGCTCCGAACCGTTGCGTGAAAGCTGTTTTAAGTGATGACAGCGTCTTACCACTCGTTTCTTCTCCGAATGGGAAAAGATTAGTTTATCGTATGGGAAAGAGTCTTGCCCCTTGGGATATAAGACCCAGGAATTTGGAACAATCTTGGACTTTGGAAATGCTCAACGATCCAGAAATCAAGTTAGTCAATCTAATGGGGCCAGCAGGCACGGGGAAGACGTTACTTGCTTTAGCGAGTGGCCTAGAACAAACGGTTCATTCCGAAGTTTATGTTAGAATGCTTTGTGCTCGGCCGATCGTTCCTTTTGGTAAGGATATTGGATTTTTGCCTGGGGAGAAGGACCAGAAGATTCGACCCTATATGCAACCAATTTATGATAACCTTGAGTTTTTACTTCGGTCGCGGCGGGAGAAAGAGCGGGAAAGAGGCAGCGAAGCAGTGGTTGACAGTGCAATCGACCTCTTGATTAAGAAAAGGCAGCTCGAAATTGAAGTGCTCACCTATATTCGTGGCCGCAGTATTCCTCATCAATTTATCATTATTGATGAGGCTCAGAATCTTTCAGCACATGAAGTAAAGACCATTATTACCCGTGCAGGTGAAGGGACAAAAATTGTGCTTTGCGGGGACCCAGATCAAATTGATCATCCTTATCTGGATAAAGAGAGTAACGGATTAGCTCATCTTGCCTCAAGGTTAAATGGGCAATCTTTCTATGGTCAAGTTCGACTGGTTAGAGGGGAACGAAGTGAGTTGGCTTCGCGGGCGGCGGAGTTGCTATAGGGGGATTTGTGTGACACAGCGCTCGGACAGGGGTTTATGATTTCCGTCACTTTTGACGTCTTCATAAACCCCTGTTTTGTCTTAATACTCCCTCACGGAACTGTTCTTTTTGCATACTCTTTTGTTCGACAGGATTAACTTGTCTTCGCGGCAGGAAAAAGAAGGAATAAAGCGAAAACAAAATGAATGACGCTACTGAAGGAACGGGGGAATGGCAATGGCAATGGCAATTAAAACATTATAAATATTTATAAAACTCTGTTGATTTTAGATATTATTGTGAATGAAACTGGGATAAAAATAGTGCTCTAAAACCTCACCATATTGCTCCCAGTGGCCACCGTTATTATTCTTAAGAGCAACTTATTTATTTCTTAGGTATTAAAAACACCTTGCAGATGAACAGGAAAGTTATGGTTATTGTAGGGTTTTCTCCCACAAGCAGAAAGATGATCTCATTAGGCAAGAAGACATGTAAAGACTTATATGCTTGCCAAGGGGTATCAGTTTGAGATAATTACTGATATTGGGAGTGGATTACCTACAATAAAAAGGATTAAATCAACTCATTGATTTAATAACCAATTCAGAAGTTGATAGAATAGTCGTTCTGTATAAAGATAGGTTGCCAAGGTTTTGGTTTGAACTGATTGAAAACCTATGCAATAAATACGGAACGACCATCGAAATCATTGATTCGACCGATAAAACGGAAGAACAGGAATTGGTAGAGGATTTAGTCCGGATTATTACCGTTTTTAGTTGTAGTTTGCAAGGTAAACGTGCTAATAAAGCTAAGAAAATGATAAAGGAGTTACTTGAAGATGATACTCGGAAAGAAAGTTAGATTGAAACCTACAGAGGAACAGGAGCAACAGTTATGGAAGTCTGCAGGAACTGCACGGTGGGCATATAATTGGGCATTAGACAGGCAGGAGAAGAATTATGCTAGTGGTGGAAACTTCATTTCAGACAATGACCTGAGAAAAGAACTAACACAGTTAAAGCAAACAGAAGAGTTCTCTTGGCTTAATGAGGTTTCCAATAACATTCCAAAGCAAGCCATTAAGGATGCCTGTGAAGCCTACAAGAAGTTCTTTAAGCATTTAGCTGAAAAGCCGACATTCAAGAGCAGAAGGAAGTCTAAGCCCTCATTCTACAACGACAACTTAAAGTTGAAAGTTAAAGAAAGTATTGTTCTAATTGAGAAAATCGGATGGATCAAGACTTCGGAACAATTGCCATTAGATCAAAAGTATACAAATCCTCGTATATCATTTGACGGAAAGTATTGGTATGTGGCAGTTGGAATCGAGCAAGAGCAAGTAACTGAACAGTTGACGAGTGAAGTGATAGGCATTGATGTCGGGGTCAAAGAACTTGCAGTCTGTTCTAACGGCATGGAATTTAAAAACATTAATAAATCCCAAAGGGTCAAAAAGCTGGAGAAACGGCTTCGGAGGTTGCAACGTAAAGTTTCTCGTAAATATGAAATGAATAAGGAGGGAAGCCGTTTCGTCAAAACCTGCAACATTATAAACGTTGAAAAGCAAATCCGGGTGCTACATCGAAAACTTAAGGGGATTAGAAGCAATCATACCCATCAAGCCACTAATGCAATCGTGAAAACCAAACCTTGCAAAGTGGTTATGGAAACCCTGAATATCAAGGGCATGATGAAAAATCGACATTTATCTAAAGCTATAGCCCAACAAAAACTGTACGGCTTTAAGCTAAAGCTCCAGTATAAATGTGAGAAGCACAGCATTGAATTCGTTGAGGTAGACAAATGGTTCCCTTCGAGTAAGTTGTGTTCCAGTTGTGGAGCTATTAAGAAAGACTTGAAGTTGTCAGACAGAGTGTATAGATGTGAGTGTGGCTTAGTATTAGATAGAGATCTTAATGCTTCTATAAACCTTTCGAGATATCCTCAATTAGTAGTTTAGTCACTAAAACGACACTACTAATGTGTACGATTCGTTGCATCGGAATTTACGTCTGTGGAGTGTTATATCAAACGAAAGTAGCCTTCGGGCAAAATCGGACACGATGAATCAGAAAGCAAACAGAGCTTTTTATATACTTTTATAAAGTTTTGGCAACGGAACTGTCATGGAGCGTAAGCTTCGCTATGCATGGTGGGGTGTGCTCGTTGTACTTGTTATTTTGGCGATATGGAAGTTGTTTTTGCCGAATAATTCCAGTGTTGATCTTCATAAAACGGTTTCGAGTCGAGAGATTATTGTCTATGTTGCGGGAGCAGTGGAAAAACCAGGACTTGTCCATTTACCGGCCGACGCTCGTTTAGATGATGCTCTTAAACAGGTTCGTCCCTTGCTGGAGGCTAATTTAGAAAGCATGAATCCCGCTGAAAAGCTTAAGGATGGACAAAAGGTGTCTGTTCCGTATAAGAGTCTACCTGCTCCTCAGGGGTCTCCAGAGGGTGGAACAGTGAATTCGGGAGGGAGTACTTCTGTGCCTGCACCTGCACCTGCACCTGCACAGATCAATAGTTCGACTCCGGTAGCTACTCAAGCTTCGGCAGGGATTACAGCATCGGCTGACGGAAAAATAAATATCAATACTGCTGGAGCGGCTGAACTGGACAAGCTGACCGGTATTGGCCCGGCGTTTGCGGAACGGATTATTCAATATCGGACGGAGCACGGACCTTTTGTCCGGGCGGAAGATTTGAAGAATGTCTCAGGGATTGGGGTTAAAACCTATGAGAGAATGGCTTCGCAAGTGACGGTTGGCCCATGAAAGACCCTTGGATTGGTCGAACGGTTGCCATCTTAGTGGGAGGAATTTGCGGATCTTATATCCCAGAACAGAGTCGTTTTTTAGTTTTTGGGATTCTGGTACTTCTTGGGGTACGTCTTGTGTTGTGGCGACCCCGTGATTTTTTTGGTCGAGTGTTTCGTCCGGAGATACTTTTGCTCGGAGCCAGTCTCTTACTCGGTTTTGGGTACGGGGCCTTAGCGGAGCGTACTCTCCCTGAACCTCTCATTTTGGACCGGGTGGAGATTGTAGGGTTGATTAAGGACTGGAATGTAAACCTGGATATGGCTGTTGGGATACTTCGCATTGAGGAAGGGGAATTAAGAGGTCAGGCTTATCAGTTAACGGTTTATCCTAATAATGCGGGGGATATTCCGGGAGAGTGGAAGCGGATTCAGCCCGGGGATTACGTGAGTTTCCGGGCGCATTTAGAACGCCCGAAGCCGCTGGGAACACCGGGTGGGTTTGACAGGCGTCTTTACTATGCGGTTCGGGGGCTAAGTGGAAGCTTAAGTGCCCAAGGGGATGCATTGCTTCTTGTCGTGGGCAAGCCGCGCTTAACTTGGGAAATTCGCCAGCAGGTTCGAAATCGTCTTCAGGCCTTCGATCCAGAGGAAACCGGGGTTTTAGAAGGGATTCTTTTCGGAGATTCTAGTCAGATTCCTGATGTGGTTCAAGAGCGCTACAAAGTGACTGGTGTGCTCCACGTTTTTGCAGCTTCAGGATCTAATGTGGCTTTTGTGCTAGGGTTTTGCTGGATGTTGCTAGGCTTTTTGCCGAAGGTATTTCGGATATGCGGAACGATCATGGTACTTTTACTTTATGCTACGCTCTGTGGAGGGAATGCCCCGATTGTTAGAGCGACAATTATGGGAATTGCATTTCTGCTGGGGCTTTTAGGGCGGGGAAAAGTGGCCACACTGCGTTGGCTATTTTTTGCTGCGGTGGGTCTTTTTATTCATAATCCTATAATCATTCAGGATATTGGTTTTCAACTTTCTTTTGCGGCAACCTGGGGTATTATCGTATTAACTCCGCGGATTCTTAACGCGGAAATTTTTAAAAAAGTTCCGAAACTACTTAGTTTTGCAATTGCCGGGACTCTTGCAGCTCAGGTGGCGACGCTGCCGCTTATGATTGCTGCATTTCATCGGCTATCTTTGATCGGATTTTTAGCGAATGTCTTTATCCTTTTCGTTTTAGGCAGTGTGCTGGAAGTGGGGCTTATTGGGGTTATTCTCTCTTTTTATGGCGAGTTGTCTACTCCATTCTTTCAAGTTAGTTTATGGCTTTTAGACGGGGCGAATAGAATCTTAAAGGTGTTGGCAGACTTACCTTATGCAGATGTTTGGGTTCTAAACCCGGGGGTACTCTTTTGGCTAATTTGGTATGGTGGACTGGGAACCCTCTTGTGGGGGAGACAAAAGACGCTTTTTTTGCTGAAAGTAAGGTTACTTATTCTCAGAAGATTGTTAAAAATAATGGCTTCTAAGATTCTAATACGATGTCCTTTGGGAATTCGTCAAGCGGTTCGACGATGGAGTTCAGCGCAAGGGGCTATTCACCCTGTGTTTAAAGACCGGGTAATCGTGCGAAGTGGTGCAGTGCTGCTAATCGTTCTCTTTTTATGGAGTCCTTGGAATTCACAAAACGATCTGGAAGTCGTGATGATCGATGTGGGACAAGGAGATGCTATCTTAATTCGGACACCTAAGAAACAGGCCATCTTGATAGATGCTGGACCGCGTAATGATCGATTTGATGCAGGAGAACGTATCGTTCTTCCGTATTTGTTGATGAAAAGAATCGGGCATTTGGATGCTATGTTAATTACCCATGAACATCAGGATCACATCGGGGGAGTTCGAGCAGTGCTAGCCAATATTCCAACCGATTGGGTAGGGGTTCCTAATGTAGGGGATCGATTGGAAAATGAGGAATGGCAAGAGGGGCTTCCCGTTGATTTACCCTCTCAGGCTTCGGAACTGCGATTGCTACAAGCTGGAGATCGGATTGATCTTGATTCGGGGGCTTGGCTGGATGTATTGGGCCCTCATCAGGTACTTGAAGGGACGCATTCGGATTCAAATAATAATTCGTTAGTGCTTAAACTCAATTACTTAGGGCAAAGTATCATGCTAACGGCGGATATGGAGCAAGAAGAAATGGAGAACATATTCGAGACAGGCGTGAACTTAGAGACGGATATTTTTAAGGTGCCGCATCATGGGAGTCGATTTTCTCTGTACAGAGCTTGGCTGGAAAGTATTCATCCCCAAGCTGTATGGATCTCGGTAGGGAAAAATTCGTTTGGTCACCCCTCACGGGAGGTTTTAGAGTATTGGGGGGAACGTCACATCCCAGTGTATAGAACGGATGACCACGGAACAGTTAGACTTTTGTTAGGAAAATACGGGATAGAAATTATTCCTGGTCGCGAATTTGAACACTTAGATTAAGGGTTAGATAGCGCTCATGTTAAACTATTAGAATATTTCCCCTGAATTGCCTCTTAGATGTATAAAAAGAAAATGCTGGGTAACAATATCAAGGAACATCTCTTTTCTCCTCCTCTTTCTTTTGATCCTCCACAACTTGTGGAGGACTTTTTTTAACGTATCAGAAAGTATAAGTTTTGAGGGTACCCCTTTACTTGCGAATTTGGTATGATGAAGTCATGGAAAATAACATTTTGAGGCGGATTTTTTTTGACGACGAGAGACACTGGGATAGATTTGTCGAAAAGTACGGAGATCGTATAAGAGCAATTGTTATTAAAGAAGTCGAGAAATTCCGGAATTGTGGCAATCCCAAAAATGGGTTTAAGCTATTAGTTTGCGAAGGCTGCCATGATCTACGGATCGTTCCGTACCGTTGTAAAGGAAGATTTTGCACAACGTGTTCAAGTGGTGAAACTGAGGAATGGAGCCGAATGATGGCAGAAGACGTTCTTCAGGTAAATCATCGACATGTCGTGTTTACGATAGATGAAGGATTAAGAGAAATATTTCAGAGGCATCGACAGTTACTTAAACCTCTTATGGATGAGGCGGTCGGGATAATTCAAGAGTGGTTTAAGAAGAAATTTAAAATAACGCCAGGAATCATAGCGGGGCTACATACGTTTGGGGCTCAGATGAACTTTAATCCTCATGTTCATATGCTAGTAAGCATGGGCGGAATGAAGAAAAATGGGGAGTGGAAGGTATACGACTATATACCTTTTCCAATGTTGCGTAAACAATGGCAGACCGTAGTTTTGAAGCTAATTCGCAGCAATTTAAACGTTGCAGAAAAGAAGAAGATCCAACATCTTTTACAGAAAGCCTATTCAGCCAATGGAGAAGGCTTTTATGTTTATGCTCCGAAGCAAAAGGGAAATGTGAAAGTTCAATTAGGATATATCGGTCGTTATATTCGTCGACCCGCAATAGCGTTACATCGGATCGAGGCATATGACGGCCAATATGTAACCTATCGATATCATGACAAAAAAGATGGACAAGAGAAACGGGAGACACTAACAGTTGAAGAGTTTATAAAACGATTAATCGTACACATTCCGGATGAGCAATTTAAAACAATCCGTTATTATGGTGTGTATTCCCGAAGAATCAAAGCACGTTGTAAAAAACTAATCTCAGTCTGGCAAAAAGAAGTAAGACGATGGATCGTAAAGGTTAAAAAGATAGTAAAACGAAGAAAATGGGAGCAACGGATAAAAGAGCAGACAGGAAAAGATCCAATGGTATGTCCGCATTGTCAGTGTTATTATGAGTACAAGGGAGAAGTCTGCCTAAAAGATGGACAATTGGCAATAAAGTATGCAAGTGATGAGGTAGCAAGAGCTTGCCTGGAAAGGATGATTTACAATATCACCGGTATCAAAACAACGAAAACCCAACAAAAAGAAGAATTCACAAAACCAGAGAAGAATGCCGATCGAGAACAGTTCTGTCAATTACATTTGTTTGCAGTGTAATGAGCAAGAGAAAATACCGTTAGAAGTCGTAAGGAATTTTGATGCTATGGATGATGGTGATCCAACCGTTCCTCCGCAGTTTAACTGTGAGAAATGTGGAGGGGATATGTACCCAGAGTATTATAGGGGACTCCACGGTTATGAATACAAAATTTCGGATATCCAAGAACAATAAAAAGGACCGAGGCCGCAGCCTCGGTTTTTCTTATCTACTTTCGCATTACACACCCATTACACACCCGCGGCCTCCATTACATGTGGGTATGTGTAATGTATGCTTAAAGTGATATAATGGGGATGTAATGGAACCCGTTCCTGCGTTAAAAGTGTGTTAAAAGGACCGTCCCCATTACACGCGAAAAATGGGGGGATCAGATTGCGTGAAATTGAACGAATTAAGGAAAGTGTAGCAAAGGGGAAGATTGCACCCGTTTATTTGTGGTATGGGGAAGATCGATTTTTGATTCAGGAGGGGTTGAAGGTTCTTAAGTCGTTCTATTTCTTGACGGATCCTTCTGGAAGCGGGATTGAAGTAGTTAATGCGACTGAGCTGACTCCGGAGGAGATTGTAGAACGTGCCAATACGATGTCTTTCTTTGCAAATCGCCTGGTCGTTGTAGAAGAGGTGTCTTATTTTAAAGATGGACAGACTGCCGATTTGGAGCCGTTCTTGAAGTATTTTGCCAGCCCTAACCTTTCGACGTGTCTTTTATTTATTGCAGAGAGTGTACATAGAGGGAGAAAATTTTATAAGGCGTTAGAACGTGCTGGAGAAATCTTGGAGTTTTGCCCTCCGAAACGAATACCGGAATGGCTTGCTTGGGTTCAATCAGAATTAAAAGTTCGGGGAAAATCGATGGATGCTCAGGTGGCCTCCTTTTTTATAGAATGGGCCGGACATCAAACGGGTGTTTTAAGCCAGGAATTAGATAAACTCGTGGTTTACATTGGGGATCGTCAAACGATTACGGTGGAAGATATTAAAGGGATTACGACTCGTACTCTTGAAGCATCCATCTTTGATCTTTTGGATGCAGTGGCAATTCGATCTTCTGCAAAGGCTTTAGAAACTTTAGATGAGGTGTTACGTAAAGAGCATCCTTTGAAGGTCTTAACGATAATGGTTCGGCAAGTTCGGCTTCTTCTAGGCTGTAATGCCCTGCGCGAGCGTGGTGGGAATGTGGCTGAAGCCCCTTCGGCGTTAGGGATTTCGCCGTTTGAAGCGCAAAAGGTTTGGCAGCAATCCGCCAGGTTATCCACCCCGAAATTAGTCAAGGCGTTGAAGGAATGTTTAAATACTGATTTGGCGATGAAATCAGGAGGGGGAGATCCAGGGCAATTGTTGGAAATGATGATTGTTAGGTTTTGCGGAGACTAGGGAGAGGAAGTGGGAGGAAGTGGGAGGAAGTGTCTTAGCCCGCTCGCACATCCTACGCCGGTTAGTCATCCTTTTGGGATCACGGCTTCGGCGATACTCTCCACTGGAGACTATCGTGTTCCATTTGCTATTCGCTTGTCGCTCAGGCTAAACCGCAAAACTTCTGGGCTTTCTGGTCGAATGCTATGCCGTCCTTGGCGCATTCGACACTTGGCACGTCCTGTGCCGGCGCATGTGAACAGTTGCGGTTCTTAACGCCTGATCGACTGCGCTCATTGACGCAATTCCACTAATCGTGCTCGCTAAGCTAAGACACTTCCTCTAGGCATGGGTCTACGGGAGAGGGATGGGGTGTGTGGGCGTTGTTTGCGTTCCTGAGCAAATGCGCTTGGTGCAAGTTCGGGGACGGTTCTTGACTTGCATTTTGCAAATGTAAAAATGCACTTGGGGAGATCTCAACATCTAAAAAAAGCTATAAAAAAAGAAAGCGATTGATCGCTTTCTTTTTTATAGCTTTTATGTTTAGCTAACTTGGGCAAAGTGCTTGCTAAATCTTTTGTTAAGACGAGATTTCTTGCGAGCTGCAAGATTTTTATGAATCAAACCCTTGGAGGAGGCTTTATCCAAAGCACGAGTTGCCTTTTTCAAAGCGAGTGCTGCAGTCTCGGAATCCGTGCTGATTGATTCTTCGAAACGACGAAGGGTTGTCCGTAAAGAAGATTTCGCTGCAGCGTTCTTAATCGTGCGAGCTTTTGCCAACTCAACTCTCTTGATCGCGGATTTAATGTTTGGCACTAATAGTCACCCCCTTTGGTTGTTTATTCCTTGTATTGTTACACAAACTACATTTTAACATCTAGGCACAGATTTATCAAGGAATAATAGGAAATAAATGATATTAATAAATTGCTTGATATTGTATAAACTAAACCTTGTATCTATTAAAACACTTTCTCGATAAAGCTAAATAAATGATTGGAGGGTCAAAAATGTTAGGAATGATCGTGAGGTTTATTGTTTCAGCTGTGGTTCTGTTATTAGTAAGTTGGATTGTTCCCGGACTTCGTGTGAATGGGTTCATGGGAGCGTTGGTCGCTGCAGCGGTGATAGCGATAGTTGGTTATGGAATTGAAAAAGTGTTTGGAGACAAAATTACACGTATGGGCCGGGGCTCGATAGGGTTTCTTACTGCTGCAGTGGTAATTTACTTTAGTCAGTTTCTTATTCCTGGGTACATGACAGTATCGATTATCGGTGCTCTATTAGCTTCTCTCGTCATTGGGATCGTGGATAGCTTTGTTCCAACGACCCTTCGTTAGGGCACTTTAGCATTTCCAATTCTTTTTCAACGAAAATGCAATTGTTATGTTCTACAGTGGACTTGTCCCTCATACTTCTTCAATAAGAGGAAGGGGGACAAGTCCTTTGCTACGGGAAGATTTTTATCATCGGCAAAAAAAACAGTTTAATATTTGGACGATTAAAGCGTGGATGCGTGGGTTTCTACTAGGGCTTGCGAGTTTCTTGGTTATTTTAGGTTTAGTTTATGCTCTGCGCAGCGGGAGTTCTCTTCAATTTGTTCATTTTCTAACTCAACAATCATTTCCTTTTGAAGCAATTTTATTGGAAGGAGCTCCAGGATATTCTCAACCAGAACGCGCTCGTGTAGACTTAGCTAGGCATCAAGGAGTAGCGGCTAGTCTGTTCTTATTAACCGGTGTCAATATCTCGGATCCGCGAACCTTTTTTTTGGGCTATTTTTCCCATCCGCCACAAGGTCCAGTATGGTTGGGGTGGGCATACAACCCTAATGACCCGGAGTTTGAAGGACCCATTCTTGAACCAATTACTACTCAAGTACCCACAGGGAATGAGGATAATGATCCGAAAGATACCTTGATTCCTGGGGCCAAAGAAGTGAAAGTGGGAATATATAATACACATAATAGTGAGAGCTATGCAGGGGATGGAGGTCTGGAACGACTGCAGGGAGAAAACGGAGATGTAGTGACAGTGGGTGAAACTTTGAAGAAAGCGCTTGGCCAGAATGGAGTCGCAGCGGTCCATTCGACACAGATACATGATGCTGTAGATTTTATGAAAGCGTATAGCAAATCGGTGGTTACGGCAACCCAAATGACGAAAGATTATCCTTCGTTGGAGTTTTTAATAGACATTCATCGGGATGGGCTTCCTCGTGGGTTCTCTAAATCAACGGTTATTGTAAAGGGGCAAAAGACCAGCCGGGTTATGGTGGTCATTGGCAAAATGAATCCGCACTGGCAGAAGAATGAAGCGTTAGCCAAAGAACTCATGGCTTTGGGAGAAAAGAAGTATCCTGGACTCTTTGTTCCCAATATTAGTTATGCTACGGATGCGCGGTATAACCAGCATCTTTCTGACGGCGGGTTGTTATTGGAGTTTGGGAGTCAGTTAAATACGTTAGAGGAGGCCAATGGGGCGGCTGAGGCTGTGGCAGAGATTTTGGCAGAGTGCTTAAGGGAGGAAGTGTCTTAGCCCTAATTCCTTTAGGTTTCTCTTTTTTAGCATGGCGAAAAATGCTATAATTCGGGTGGTAGATATGGAGATGGGGAGAAGAGGTTTACTCGATATGTCATCAACCAACCGAACACTTGTTAAAGCCGCAGGATTTTTAATGGCTGCTCAATTAATTTCTAGGATTTTAGGTTTTTTAAGAGAAACCTTGATGGCGGGTTTTTATGGACAGAGCGGAGTAACGGATGCTTATAATACGGCGTTTGTTCTTCCTGATTTGTTATATTGGTTGTTAGTAGGCGGAGTTTTGAGTGCTGCCTTTATTCCTGTCTTTTCTGAATATATTGCCAAAGATAATGAGGATGAGGGTTGGCGGGTTGCCAGCTCTGTTGTGAACTTGATCTTGCTTACCCTTGGGGTGTTTGTTTTAGTGGGGCTTTTTTTTACCCCCCACTTTATTCGTCTAGTAGTTCCAGGGTTTGAGGCTGAAAACATGGTTCTAGCTACGCACTTGACTCGAATTCTCTTGCTGCAGCCTTTATTTATGGCCTTAAGCGGTTTGACGATGGGGATTTTAAATTCTTATAAGATTTTTTGGCCCTCTGCAGTGGGAACCGTGCTTTACAATGCGAGTGTTATCTTTTTTGGGACGATTCTGGCAAATCCGGCAAAGCCGGAAAGCATTTCTGGCTTTGCCTTTGGGGTTGTTTTTGGGGCGATTGCTAATTTTGCTGTTCAAATTCCGGCTTTGCGGAAAGTGGGAATCCGTTATTATCCGATTATTGACTGGCGGCATCCAGGTGTCCGCCTAATCGGGGCCTTGGCTGTACCTATTATTCTCAGTTATTCTCTGAATCAAATTCAGGTGGTGGTCAATAATAACTTTGGGTCGATGATGTTTCCGGGCAGTATTACTGCTGTCTGGTATTCCTATCGTCTTTTTCAGTTGCCGGTAGGGATCTTTGCCTTAGCTATTGCGGTCGCGACTTTTCCGACGATGACGGAACAAGCAGCTTTAAAAAAGTGGGATGATTTTCGGCAGACGTTATCGAATGGTATTCGCATGGTAATTTTCATAACTCTTCCGATTTCGGTGGGCATGATCGTTTTGCGTTTTCCCTTGATTCGGGTTTTGTTTGAGCATGGTCAGTTTACAGCAGATGATACCTTAATGATGGCGATTCCTTTATTTTATTTTTCGATTGGAATAACTTCACAAGCGGTGATTCAGATTCTGCCGCGGGCTTTTTATGCCCTTCAGGATACTTGGACACCCGTAATATTGGGGATTATTGCAATGGCTGTTAATATTTTAGCCATGTATTTATTGATTGGTCCGCTGGCTCATGGGGGCTTAGCCTTTGCCACAACGATTGCTGCCTTTGTGAATATGCTTCTCTTGTTTTACCTTCTGCGCAAGAGGTTAGGGCAAATGGACGGTTGGGCTATGTTCTTGACTAGTCTAAAAGCCTTAGTTGCGTCGCTGCTTATGGCCGTTGTGATCTGGGTATGGATGCAGTGGCTAACTTCGGTAATTGGTGTTCGTACTTTAGCTTCGCTTACGGTACTAGTGACTGGATCGGCCATCGGGGCTATTGTCTTTGCGGTGATGGCGAAGTTTTTGAGGATGCAAGAGTTTGAGCAGGCGATGGGTTTGGTGCGACGGAAGATTGGAGCACGTTAAAGGGGATTAAGACAGACAATGCAGATATCCCGAGAGCATATCAAACAGAATTAATCTGATTAGGGTGGGTGCTCGCGAACCCTAAAATTTTTGTGCTGAACGTCTATTCGGGCTTATCGGCCAAATAATAAGTAAAATGGCTAAGAAACTGATAGGGTTTAAATGTATAATGTATTTAACCAGATATCCTTGTTTCTGGCGTTGACAAAGGGCAAATTATCGGGTACTATTATGCATATCACTTAGGTGATAAGCATTCGGCAATGGAGCCGCCACGATATCTAAAAAAGATATCTGGCGGCTTTCTTTATTGATGGAGAGGGAGGAGATACTTTGAAAGTTCCCATAATGGAAAAAGTGAAACCTTCCTTGGAACGGTCAGCAATACTTCTAGCCATGACTGAGACAAGAGCGGAAGAGGAAAAGCTTAAGAAGTCCTTAAATGAATCGTTTGAGCTTCGTTGTGGCGTAACAGAGCTTGGCGGAACTGTAGCAAATCTTCAACATACTGGGAAACTAACGAATGCAGTGATGGCAACAGCTTTTAACACGGGTGTCATTCCCAAAGAAGATCGAAAGATTCACGCGTTAATCCATGCAACATTGGAAGCCAGTAACAGTATTTTTATTCATACCAACAGTAATGCCAGTTTTGCTTTAAAAGTTGGAATAACGTCGGATTTGGAGTGGCTTGCTGTAGCAATTTATGGTCGTTCTTCCCTCCATCCTCTCTTAGAACACGCTCGTATAGGATTGGGAGTTATGCATCTTTGAACTGAAGTGAGTCAAGTAATTGGATACCACAAGTGATTAGAGTGATAGAGTGCAAAGTGATCAGTGATTTAGAAACTTGGAGAAGAGTACAATTTCATAACCGGGCACCAGATCTATAAATGATTTGGAGCGGAAAAGTGTGTTTTAGAGAGCCCTTAATTAATTAATTAATTTAAGGGCTCTCTTTGTCTTTTTATAAACTTATTTTAAGGGAGGTGATGCGATGGCGTTTAATTCAAGCCCCTGTGAAAGTATAACTTTTTAGATTGTCCCATCTCGCTATCACGACACCTTGCCATCACGACACCTTGCCATCCATGGCGGTGTTCTAATCTCGAACATCCTTGTTCGAGTCATGGCGGTGTTCTAATCTCGAACATCCTTGTTCGAGTCATGGATAGCGTATCTTGACCCAAAATTAAAGGAGGATGAACTTTATGAAAATGATTAGAGCAATTGTAAGGCCCGATAAAACTGAGATTGTGGCTGAGGCTTTAGCGCAGGCGGGAATGCCATCTCTGACAAAAATGCACGTCTTTGGTCGTGGTAGGACAAAGGGTATTCGGATTGGAGATGTGGTTTACGATGAGTTTCCAAAGACTCTTCTTCTCTTGGTCATTGAAGATGACAAGTTGGATGAAGCCATTGCAATTATTCTCAAAAGTGCCAAGACCGGAACCATGGGTGATGGCAAGGTCTTTGTAACCGAAGTCGAAGAAGCGTATACCGTGAGTAAAGGGACAAAGGGGTTGTAGAAATGAAGGAAATAATGACGGTGATTCGACGCCATCAAGTACCTGCCACTAAAAAGGCTTTTGAAGATGCTGGGTTTCCTGCTCTGACGATCCAAAGTGTGGAGGGTCGTGGCAAACAAGGTGGAATCGGAGGGTGGGCAGCTGAGGTTGATCCGGAATTGAATTCTATGTTGAGTAGAGAACTGGCGGATGATACCAATTTTAACTGGATTCCTAAAAGGATGTTAACAATTGTCGTTCAGGATGATCAAGTCGAAGAAGTAGTCGATGTGATTATTAAAGCGAATCAGACTGGGCACATAGGTGACGGTAAAATCTTTGTCCTACCCTTAAAAGAAGTTGTTCGCGTTCGCACGGGGGAAACCGGAAAAGAAGCCGTTATTTAGATTCAGTCAGAATTGAGGTAGTTATAAACAATACTGATACGGGTGCATTATCATAATGGCTTTATCTTAAGGGGCAGTGAGTAAAAAAGGAGATGGATTGACATGAGACAAATTGCAATATATGGCAAAGGTGGTATAGGAAAATCGACGACAACTCAAAATACAGTCGTCGCCCTAGCTGAAATGGGCAGGAAAGTAACGATTGTTGGCTGTGACCCTAAAGCAGATTCCACGCGCTTGATTTTGCACAGTAAAGCACAAACGACAGTTATGGATTTAGCCCGCGAGAGAGGGACTGTCGAAGATTTAGAACTGGATGAGGTTTTGGTAGAAGGGTATTTGGGAGTTCGGTGTGCAGAATCGGGGGGGCCAGAACCAGGGGTCGGCTGTGCTGGTCGAGGAGTAATCACAGCGATTAACTTTTTGGAGGAAAACGGGGCTTATTCTACGGATACAGATTATGTTTTTTACGATGTCTTGGGAGACGTGGTGTGCGGGGGCTTTGCAATGCCGATCCGCGAGAATAAAGCTAAGGAGATCTATATTGTAACTTCTGGCGAAATGATGGCCATGT
Source organism: Desulfosporosinus burensis (assembly GCF_054657535.1). Lineage (NCBI taxonomy): Bacteria > Bacillati > Bacillota > Clostridia > Eubacteriales > Desulfitobacteriaceae > Desulfosporosinus > Desulfosporosinus burensis. The sequence goes on along the minus strand of NZ_BAAHYN010000003.1, from coordinate 372,762 downwards.
ATGCAGCCAACAATATTTCGAAAGGAATCTTAAAGTACGCGACGACTGGGACCGTACGTCTGGGGGGGTTAATCTGTAATAGTCGTCAAACAGACAAAGAACATGAGTTAATTGAAGCGCTGGCTAAAGCCTTGAATACCCAAATGATTCACTTCATGCCTCGAGATAACGAGGTGCAACGGGCTGAAGTGCGTAAACAGACGGTTATCGAATATAACCCAACCCATGTTCAGGCTGATCAGTATCGAGAGCTGGCCCGAAAAATTGAGAATAACACCATGATGACCATCCCGACCCCCCTTTCCATGGATGAATTAGAAGCATTAATGATGGAATTTGGTATCCTGGATATGTAGTTTTGAGTTAATGGTTAATAGCTAATTAAGTTACTAAGAAGTTACTAAGAAGTTATTAATGTTATTCGGCTAACACTTCGGAGCGCACTGTTTTAATAGTGTCGCACAAAAAAAGGGTATTAGAAGGTGCCAGTTGGGCGGGACGCAAGAGTAAGGGGCTTTTTATGATGAGGGAGGACAGCGTTATGAGCATTAAAGAGACCAAGGATTTCAGAAAACAAGTCGTAGAAGAAGTTCTGGAAATTTATCCGGAAAAGGCTAAAAAGAATCGCAGACAACACATTGCGGTCAAAGATAGTGAGTGTGCGAGTTGCGCAGTCAAATCTAATTCGAAAACGGTGCCAGGGCTGATGACTGCCCGGGGGTGTGCTTACGCAGGGGCCAAAGGGGTTGTTTGGGGTCCGGTCAAGGATGTCGTGCATATATCCCATGGACCTGTCGGGTGTGGTTATTATTCTTGGGGTAACCGCAGGAACTTAGCGGAAGGCGAAATCGGTGTTGATAACTTTGTCCCTTTTCTATTTACCTCGGACTTCCAGGAAAGCGATATCATTTACGGTGGGGACAAAAAACTGGAGAAAATAATCCACGAGGCTGTAGGTCTTTTCCCAAATGCCAAAGGTATTTCGGTGCTATCAGAATGTCCTGTCGGACTGATTGGAGACGACATTGAAAGTGTCGCTCGCCGGATGAGCCTAGAACTTGAGATGCCAGTCGTCCCAGTTCGTTGTGAAGGGTTTAGGGGAATAAGCCAATCCCTGGGCCATCATATTGCCAATGATGCTATTCGAGATCATCTTTTGGGGAAAGGGCCAGCTAGAGAAATCGGAAAGTACGATATCGGAATTATCGGCGATTATAATATTGGCGGAGATGCCTGGGCCAGTAAAAAGATTTTAGAAGAAATGGGTTTAAAGGTCGTCAATATTTGGACAGGCGACTCGACGATGGAAATGCTGCAGAACGGACATCTTGTTAAGCTGAATTTAATTCACTGTTTCAGAAGTATGAATTACATTGCTAAACACATGGAAGAAACTTATGGAACCCCTTGGATAGAATTTAACTTCTTCGGACCGACTAAAATTCGTGAATCAATCCTGAAAATTGCTGCCCAATTTGACGACTATATTCTGGAAAAAGCTCTCAAAGTGCTTGAGAAATATGAACCCCAGATGCAAAAAGTGATCGAGACCTATCGCCCACGCTTGGATGGAAAAAGCGTCATGCTTTATGTGGGCGGCCTTCGTCCGAGACACATTGTGGGAGCTTATGAAGATTTGGGCATGGAGGTTACTGGAACGGGCTATGAATTTGCTCACAAGGAGGATTATGAGAAAACTATTCCTGAATTAAAAGAGGGAACGTTAATTTATGATGATGTGACAGCCTTTGAACTTGAAGAGTTTGTCATGAAGTTAAAGCCTGATTTGGTGGGATCAGGGATCAAAGAAAAGTATGTTTTTGAAAAAATGGGTCTTCCCTTCCGTCAAATGCATTCTTGGGATTATTCAGGCCCTTATCACGGCTACGAGGGATTCCCGATTTTTGCTCGGGATATGGATATGGCTATTAACAGCCCTACTTGGAAATCAATCAAAGCCCCTTGGACAAAATAAATTGGGCAGAAAGGATGTCACACAATGGAAACTTGTACTAAGGCAACAAAAAGTTGGCTGGATTCTGTAGAATATCGAGAAAAGAATTTCGCCCGTGAAAAGCTGGTCATCAATCCGGCCAAAGCATGCCAACCCCTTGGCGCCTTGCTTTGTGCCTTAGGAATCGAGGGATGCCTACCGTTTACCCATGGTTCACAAGGGTGCACTGCTTATTTTCGCAGCACATTATCTCGCCATTACAGAGAACCGGTAGCCGCAGTGTCTGATTCTATGACCGAGGATTCTGCCGTCTTTGGCGGACAGGGGAACCTCATCGAAGGGTTGAAGAATGCTTATGCAGTTTACAGCCCAAAAGTGATCGCCGTCTTCACGAGCTGTATGGCTGAAGTGATTGGAGACGATATCAATGCTTATCTAGGTAATGCAAAGGAACAAGAAGCCATTCCTCAAGATTTTCCAGTCGCCTTGGCTAACACTCCAAGTTTTAAGGGGTCCCATATAACTGGATACGATACGATGCTCAAGGGTCTCATTGAATGCCTAGCCAAGCCTAGGCAGGAGGAAGAAATCAACGACAGACTTTATGTTGTCCCTGGCTTTGATACTTACCCCGCTAATTTGCGTGAATATAAACGACTTTTCAAAGTGATGGATGCACCTTATACCCTTTTACCCGACTCTAGCGATGTTTTTGATGCGCCTAATTTAGGCACCTACCAATTGTACCCGGGGGGAACACCCATTACCGAAATGAACGAGGCTTTAAACGCGGCCAGTTTCTTATTCTTACAGACTTACTCAACGCCAACAACCAGTAAATATCTCGCCGGTAAGGCAGTTCCCGTCGAAACGCTTTCTATGCCGATCGGGATAGCGGGCACGGACAAATTCATTGAATCTGTTGCCAAATTCACGGGGAAAGACGTTCCAGAGGAGATGACCTTTGAGCGGGGACTTGCAGTCGATGCCATGACTGATGCTCATCCCTATCTTCATGGTAAGAAATTTGCACTGTTTGGTGACCCGGATATCCTGATCGGAGTCGTCAGTTTTTTGCTTGAAATGGGAGGAGTACCGGTTCATATAGTTTGCACAAATTCCACCCCCTTGTTTAAAAAAGCCATGGAAAAATTACTGGCTTCAAGCCCTTACGGTCAAGAAGCCACACTGTATGCAGGCAAAGACCTTTGGCACCTCCGTTCCTTGCTGGTCACAGAACCTGTCGATATGTTAATTGGCGACTCCCATGGCAAGTGGGCAGCCCGTGATGCCAATATTCCATTGGTCAGAATAGGTTTCCCCATCACGGATCGGGTGAATCTCCATCGTTATCCCATCGTTGGGTATTCCGGAGTGATTAATTTGATCAGCATGATCGCGAACACGTTTCTGGAGGAGAAAGATAGGACTTCCTCAGACACGTACTTCGAAATGATGCGATAAGAGGTCAGGGGACACACCTCCTCAAAGAGAAGTAATGATAAGTGGCTCAGAGGAATGTCCCCACCAGAAGGAGGGGTGCTTCATGTTCACCAATCTTACCAAATTAGATCTTAAGGATAAAAAGTACATGTCAGATGCCGGTTCGCCTAAATTATGCATGAAGGCCCTGCCCGGTGAAGGCGCAGAGCGAAGTTGCGCTTATGACGGAGCACGAGTTGTGCTCATGCCCATCACGGATGTTGCTCACCTTGTGCATGGACCGATAGCCTGTGCTGGCAACTCTTGGGATAACCGAGGAGCTCGCTCCTCAGGTTCCCAACTGTATCGACGGGGACTGACCACAGACATCATGGAAAATGATGTAATCTATGGCGGAGAGGCTAAGCTCAAAGAGTCGATCTTGGAAATCGCGGTGAGACATGATCCAAAAGCAATCTTTGTCTACGCAACCTGTGTCTCCTCGTTAATCGGTGATGACGTCGATAAAATTTGTCAAGAAACGCAAGCTGAATTGACGATTCCGGTGATTGCCGTTAATTGCCCAGGCTTTTTAGGGGACAAAAATATTGGAAATCGGATTGCAGGGGAAGTTTTATTTGAGCGGGTTATCGGCACAGGGGATGGGCCGGAGGAGAAAATACCCCTTTCTATTAACCTTATCGGGGAGTATAACATCGCCGGAGATCTTTGGGGGGTTATACCTGATTTAAAAAACTTGGGGATCACACTTCAAACGGCTATTACCGGGGATGCAAAGTTCGATGATCTGCGTTCCGCTCACAGAGCCAGTCTTAACGTGCTGATCTGCTCCAAAAGTCTGACCAATCTAGTCAGGAAAATGGAGATTCGCTATGGTATACCCTTTATAGAGGGGTCGTTTTATGGGATTCAAGACACCTCCCAAACTCTGATCAATATCGCCAAAGCGCTCAATGATCTGGATTTGTTGGAGCGAACCTTAGTCTATGTTCGTAAGAAGGAAGAGGAAACACGAAAGATCATTGCAGGTTACAAAAGGTTACTGGAGAATAAGCAGGCCATCTTGTTTACGGGCGGGGTTAAAACCTGGTCGATGGTGTCTACCTTGGCTGAATTAGGGATCAACATCTTAGCTGGAGGAACCCAAAACTCCACACCAGAGGATTTCCAGCGTATGAAAGAACTGATGGATCCCTCAGCCCAGATTATCGAGGACACAAGCTCAGCAGGCTTTTTAAAGATTATTGCGGAGAAGAAACCGGATCTGATCGTTGCCGGAGGAAAAACAAAATATCTGGCACATAAAACAAGAACTCCTTTTCTGGATATCAACCACGGTAGAAAACTACCGTATGCGGGCTATCAGGGAATGGTTACCTTTGCAGAGACTTTAACGCGCACGGTGCTGAGTCCTGTTTGGGGGCTTTTGAAAGAGGAATTCCCGCCGAAGGAGGGTGAACAAGATGAATGATCCGGCGAATACGCGACATTATCAAGGGAATCCACAGAAAAACAGCCCAGCGCTTGGTGCAACTCTAGCCTACCTCGGCGTCAATGGACTTTTAGCCTTACTCCATGGTTCTCAGGGGTGTTCTTCGTTCATTCGCTTACAGCTCTCAAGGCATTATAAGGAACCGATTCCCCTTAATTCGACGGCCCTTTTAGAAGACTCAGTCATTTTTGGGGGTTGGGAACATCTTAAAAAAGGAATTGCAGTAGCAGCCGATAAATATAGGCCTCAAATTATTGGCGTGATGAGTACTGGGTTAACCGAAACCTTCGGAGACGACATGGCTAGCGCACTGTCTAGCCTGCGCTCAGAAAGACCGGATTTAGTGGATTTGCCTGTTGTACTGGCCAGTACGCCGGACTATATTGGTTCGATGCAAGAAGGGTATCAGCGGACGGTAGAGGCACTGATTACGACATTGACCGGGCATTCGGCTAAGACGAAGGAGCAATTCGGATCGAGCTCAGGTTCTAGCCTTGACGAAGATCCAGCGCTGTCGATAACGTTGCTGCCTGGTTGTCATTTAACCCCGGGCGATGTCGATGAGCTTAAAGAGATCGTGATGGAATTCGGATTTAGGCCTATTACCATTCCTGATCTTTCAATTTCTCTCGATGGGCACGCTGAACTGGAAGCGGCTCCGGTGGTTCAGGGCGGAACGCTACTTGAAGATTTTCAGCGTGTAGCAAACTCTAAGGCCTGTCTGTCGTTTGGACTGAGTATGGAGAAAGCGGGAGAGATAGTAAAACAAACTTACGAAATCCCCCATTTTAACTTTCCTGCCATAACTGGCCTCGCCGCAACAGATACGTTCATTTTAACGTTAGCTAAGATATCGGGTAAGCCGATACCAGCAAAGCTACTCCGGCAAAGAAGCCGATTGCTAGATACACTAGCCGACTTTCATGACCAACTTGGCGGTCTAAAGATAGCGATAGCCTTGGAGATGGATCTGCTCTATAGTCTAGCCTCCTGCTTGGTTGAGGTGGGCGCTGAGCTTTCTGTAGCCTTGGCGGCATCCCAAGCGGGCATCCACACACTATCTCTCCCAATTCCGATCGAAGTGGGTGACCTGGAAACCCTGGAGGAACGAGCGGGTCAGAGTACGTTAATTATTGCCAATTCGAACGGTCGTCAAGCCGCAGGGCTGCTTAAGCTTCCTCATTTAAGAGCGGGGTTGCCAGTTTTTGACCGGGTTGGTTATCCGCAAAAAAGCTGGATTGGCTATCAAGGCACTCAGCAATTTCTCTTTGACACCTTGAATTCAGTAGGTTAGGGAGAAGGGCGAGGTCGATAAGGTCGATAGGTCCAGATAATGAGTCTAAAAAAGAGAGAGATAGCAAAAAGAAGTTTCAGAAATAAAGGAGATATCGAGGGATAGGTCTTAGTTTAAGGGAGGGTACAGGTATGCTGATAGCCTTTGCCAGTAGTGATGGTAAAACAATTGACTCGCATTTTGCTTCCGCCCCTTCGTTTGAAATGTATAGATTTACAAAGGAACCTCAAGGAGTTATCCATACATCTCTATCCTCTGAAGACATGGCGGAGTCCGAGGATAAAGTTGATGTACGCATTAAAATGCTCAAAGAATGTGCGATCGTCTATTGCACACAGATTGGCGGTCCCGCGGCAGCGCGTTTAGTTCAAAGCGGTATTCATCCTTTGAAAGTGCTCGAAGGGACATTGATCGTCGACGAACTTGACAGACTCAATAAATTGCTGCTCTCCAAAAAATTGCCCCCTTGGCTAAAAAAGAAAGTGGGAGACGTGGGGGATATCGAACCTCAGAAGGAGGATTTAGAGTGAGTGAAGTACTAATTTACCAAACCTTTGGCGGATTACCTTGGACTCCACAGTATGTGGAAGAGATCGATAACGCCCTGTGTCTAGGATGTGGGCGGTGTGTGAAATTATGTGTGCAAAAATGCTTAGGCCTCGAGAGTTTCGAGGATGATGAGGGGACAGAACGGCACATCGCTAAAATTGCTAATAAAGCCCGATGCATTGGTTGCCAGGCCTGCGGCAATATCTGTGTACGTCACTGCTATACGTTTAAGGAAAAATCAGTATAACAAACGAATAACAAAACGAATGGAGGGATTAAGATGCATAAAGAATGTACGCGAGGAACTATAAATAGCCCACACCTCAATCATGGACATCCATGTTTCTCAACAAAGGGGCATGGTAAAACCGGGCGGATCCACTTGGCCGTAGCTCCGGGATGTAATATATCTTGTAATTATTGTGTGCGCAAATTTGATTGTGCAAATGAATCCCGTCCAGGGGTAACCAGTAAGGTACAAAGCTCAGAAGAAGCGCTTCAAACAGTCATGAAGGCAAAAGCATCTGATATCGGATCAAAACTTACCGTTGTAGGAATTGCGGGTCCTGGAGAACCTTTAGCGAACAGCGCTACGTTCGAAACCCTAAGAGGGGTAAAGAGAGATTTTCCAGAGATGATCCTTTGTATAAGCACTAATGGGCTTCTCTTGCCAGAAAAGATCGATGAATTGGTGGAGATTGGCGTGTCCCATATTACGGTTACAATTAACACCTTAGATGAGAAAATTGGTGCTAAAATCTACAGTTACGTTCGATGGGAAGGTAAAACTCTGATTGGGCCGGATGCTGCAAAGATTTTAATTAATAATCAACTAGCGGGACTTGAATTGGCTTCTAAGGCTGGAATGACCGTAAAAGTTAACACCGTGCTTATTCCTGGTGTCAACGACCAGCTTTTATACAGCTTGGGTGTGGAAATCAAGAAAAGAGGTGCGCACCTTCACAACATCATGCCCTTGATCTCACAAGGAAAACTCGCGCACATTAAAGCTCCGACTAAAGAACTTTTAGCAAGTATCCGATGCAGTCTTGGCTCACTTCTTCCCCAGATGACTCACTGTCAACAATGCCGTGCAGATGCTATTGGGGTACTTTAATGATGGAAAAAGGAGTTATTTAAATGGAACAAAGGGTTTTATTATGCGATACAACACTAAGAGATGGTGAGCAAGCGCCTGGTGTGGCGTTCGGTCTACGGGAAAAGGAAAAGATCGCTAGGGCCCTGGCAGATGCTGGAATCGATGAATTGGAAGTGGGAGTGCCTGCAATGGGAAAAGCAGAAACTCGCATAATATCCAAGCTAGTTGCTCTACATTTGCCAGTTCGTCTCATCACTTGGAATCGTGCTGTGCTGTCAGATCTCCAAGCAAGTTATCGAACGAGGGTCGAGGGAGTCGGTATTTCAATTCCGACATCGGACCAACAAATCAAGCATAAAATACAAAAGGATCGCGCTTGGGTTCTTGAGCAAATGGGTCTTTGTATCCATAATGCTAAAAAGGAGGTTGGCTATCTTGTTCTCGGGCTTGAAGATGCTAGTAGAGCAGATCCTGCCTTTCTCTCAGAGATCCTTGCGGAGGCTCAGAAGCTAGGGGTTGACCGGGTACGCTTTGCGGATACTCTGGGAATTCTTGACCCTCTGAAAGTTTTCTTTACTCTGCAAGAGTTAGTGAAGATATCTGGAATTCCTTTAGAATTTCATGCCCATAATGATTTTGGGATGGCGACGGCTAATGCTCTGGCAGCAGTCCAAGCAGGTTTTCAGGCCTTAAGCGTGACGGTGGGAGGATTGGGCGAAAGGACTGGCAATGCCCCGCTTGAAGAAGTCGCGGTTGCTCTGAGATATTGTCTCAATCAAAGTGTGCGTTTTGACTTGAACCGTTTAAATTCAATTTGCTCAATGGTCAGCTTGGTAACCGATCGTTTAATCCCTCGGGCAAAACCCGTGATCGGGGAAGACGCTTTCACTCACACTTCCTCCATACACATTGACGGAATTCAGAAGGATTTTGCAAACTACCAAACATTTCCACCTGAAAGCGTAGGAAGGCAGCATTCAACCTCCTTTGGAAAATATTCTGGTCTCAAAACCATCTTGCGGCTTTTAAAATCTAAAGGAATTGACTTTGACCAAGAGACCATCGATAAATTATTTATCACAATCTTGCATCAAACTCAACAGCTCAAGAAGCCTATGAACGAAGACGATATCATGAGGATTGTGGGCAATCCATGCTGAACAAAAAAAGATATGACAAAAACCTTCTTTAGGCAGATTTGCTTGAAAGAAGGTTTTTGTCATTTTGTGTAGAATTGGACGATTGGATTAGGTTTACTGAGAAGGGGTAACAGGATGTATCTAGATTGGTTTCAACTGGTTTTGATCTATATCGTGACAAATTCTGCATCGAAAATTATCCAGAAACAGGTGTTGAAGGATCAAGAAATTGACTCTACTGCCTTTAGTGCGTTTTTTTTATTTGTTGTGGGAGTTCTCACCATACCTCTCCTTTGGGTGGAGAGGCCTATTTTCACGAGTAGCCTGGAAGTGTGGTTGATCGTATTACTTTCAAGTGTCTTGTATACGGCATGTATGGCTTTATATTATCATGCCTTAAAGGGAACTGAGGTCAGCCAGGTTGAAACCATTGCGACAACACGATCAATATGGTTTATGATATTAGGTATTTTCCTCCTTGGAGAAAAGGTCAATCTGAGTAATTTCCTTGGCATTGCCCTTATCTTTGGAGGCTTAATTATTATATACTGGAATAAAGGGAGTTTTAAGGGCTTTGGAAAACCTCATTTATACACCCTGATCTACGCTCTTTTAATAACAAGTGCTTATGCGTTGGATAAAATTGCCCTAAACTCTTTCTCGGTTGTCCTGTATCAAGTTATTGTATACATAATTCCAGGTATTTTTACGGTGATGTTTATGCCTAGGACGTTTGGGAAACTTAAGTATTTATTAAAACCTCAGAAAAACACGTTAGTAATTCTCCTAAGTGCTGTCTTGCAAATGATTTCAACCTTAGCCCTGTATGCAGCTTATAAATATGGGGGAGAACTTTCAGTGGTTGGACCTCTTGCCCAAACATCGACGGTTCTGACAATACTCGTTGGCATCGTGCTTCTCAAAGAGAGATGGAATATGAAACGAAAAATCATTGGAGTTATACTTTCTTTAGCTGGGGTTGCTTTTCTTAAGTTAGCAAGTTAAATCTAAAGCTTTAGTAGGAAATTGGAACTCCAAACTTAAAAGAGTGAGGTCTTAATTGTTAAAAGTAGATAGTAGTTCGGTTATAAAGGGAACTACTATCCCATGTTGGATGTGTAAAAGTGTGTTCAAGCGCCAGTCCCAGTTACACCTGTTACTGGCGCTCGTTGGATGTAAAAAAGTGTGTGAAAAGGACCGTCCCCATTACACGCCCATTACACGCCCGCACGCGCAAATTAGAGAGGGGTTAAAAATATAATGGGAAAACTTGTTGAATGCGTTCCGAATTTTAGTGAGGGGCATCGTCCTGAGGTTATTGAGGCTATTGTGGCCGAAGTCAAAAAGGTCAAGGGGGTAAAGCTGCTTGATGTCAAGCCTGATGCTAGCCATAACCGAACGGTCGTAACCTTTGTGGGGGAACCTCAAAATGTTAAACTTGCCGCCTTTAACGCTTGTGCTAAGGCGTGCGAGTTGATTGATATGGAGCAACAGCAAGGAGGGCATCCACGGGTTGGAGCGACGGATGTTATTCCATTTATTCCCGTTAAAGAGGTTAGCATGGAAGAATGTGTTCAGTTGGCCAACGAACTCGGTTCCGAGATTGCTAGTAAACTCGGAATCCCTGTCTATTTGTACGAGGAAGCGGCTAAAGTGCCGAACAGAAGAAGGCTTCCTGACGTAAGAAAGGGAGAGTACGAAGGGCTAAAGGAGGAAATAAATAAACCTGAGCGTCATCCTGATTACGGTCAACCTAAAATGCATCCCACTGCTGGTGCCACCGTAGTCGGGGCACGCCAATTTTTGGTGGCTTACAATATTAATCTTGGCACGAACGATCTCAGTATTGCTAAGAAAATTGCTGATTCCATCCGCGAGGTCAAAGGGGGATTTAAATATGTCCGAGCGATGGGAGTTATGCTGGAGGATCGAGATGTCGCTCAAGTATCGATAAACATGGTTAATTACTCAGGGACCCCGTTATTTCGGGTTTTTGAGACTGTGAAATCTGAGGCAGCTCGGTATGGCGTAAGTATTATTGGCAGTGAATTAGTAGGGGTAACTCCTTTGCAGGCGCTTCTTGATGTGGCTGAGTTCTATTTGCGTTTAGAAAACTTTGACCGCAAACAGGTTTTTGAAGAGAATTTGGTTGAAGACTAGACTTCGATGAATCTGAAGTAAACGGTCGGAAGCATGCTATTCGTTAGGCTAGCTATGTTTATTTAAATATCGAACATCGAACATCGAACATCGAACATCGAACAACGATCAGGGGGTAGAATTAATGTTAGTCAACAAAACAGTGAGTGGATTTGTGGAAGAGTTAGCGAGTAACTCGCCAGCTCCTGGTGGAGGGAGTGCCGCGGCTCTTGCTGGCTCATTAGGGGCAGCACTGAGCATAATGGTTTGTAATTTTACGGAAGGTAAGCCTAAGTTTGCTAGTGTACAAGATGAGATTGCTCAGATTAAGCAAAAAGGGCTGGCCTTAAAGAATGATTTAATGGGATATATTGATGGGGATACGGATGCCTTCGTTGAGGTTATGAAGGCTTACAAATTACCTAAGGAAACGGATGCCGAAAAAGCTCTAAGGTCAGAGAAAATACAAGGGGCAACGAAACAGGCAACTCTTCTACCCCTTAAAGTAGCAGAGTCTTGCGTTGAAGTCTTGAAACTTTCGCTAAGGGTCTTAACGATCGGTAATCCGAACACTGCCTGTGATGCGGCTGTTTCCGGAGTCACAGCTTATGCAGGTTTTCAAGGAGCAATTTTCAACGTTAAGATTAATCTAGGTTCAATTAACGATGAGACATTTCTTCAAGATGTCCGAGCTAAGATCAAGTTGTTAGAAGAAGATGCGGATAAGAATAATCAATTAATTTTAGCTCGTGCCAAAGAGGTCATTGGCTAAGGACAGGTTGATAATGTTTTAAAACTTTTCATAGGCAAGCTGATTAAATATAAGAGCCTTCAATTTGAAGGCTCTTATTTGAGCTGTAATGGCCAATCATTAAAAGCATATCCTCGAATGACCTTTCAGTTATCGATTAAAGGAGGTAATGAAATGAATTATCGGATTGAGGAAAAAGCTGCATCCACAAACTTCTCTGAAGGGCGAATGGAGGAGAAGGGAGAGCTTGATCATTATATAGGTGTGGCACAAATAAGGAGTGTCCGGATAACCTGACCCTGCTTGAAGTTCCTGCTTCAACATGGGCTGTATTCGAAGCCGTCGGACCATTTCCTAGTACTTTGCAAGATGTCTGGGGACGCATTTACTCCGAATGGACACCCACTTCTTGTAAGTGGGTGTTCCTTATTGGATGGAGCGGCTCGGCGAAATCAATCCACTGAGCAAAGGTATGCTAGAATTCTTGCGAAATTCCCCCTATAGCTGTTATACTAAGTATTTAGAATATCTAAATATGCTTAACACAAAACTTGATTATAGAAATGAGGGCAGGACCTTGGCACAGGCGTCACAACGTATTCGTAATTTTTCTATTATTGCACATATCGATCATGGTAAATCTACTTTAGCTGACCGGCTGATAGAATATACCGGGGCCTTGAGTAAACGAGAAATGGAAGCGCAAGTCCTTGATTCCATGGATTTAGAGCGTGAGCGCGGGATTACTATTAAGCTACAGGCTGTACGCTTAAACTATCAGGCTAAAGATGGACAAGTCTATGAACTGAATCTGATTGATACACCTGGTCACGTAGATTTTACGTACGAGGTGTCCCGTAGTTTGGCGGCCTGTGAGGGAGCGCTGCTGGTTGTCGATGCGGTCCAAGGGATTGAGGCACAGACCTTAGCCAATGTTTATCTGGCGTTAGAAAATGATCTTGAGCTTATTTCAATTATTAATAAAATTGATCTTCCTAGTGCTGAGCCTGAGCGTGTTAAAGAAGAGATTGAAGAGGTAATCGGATTAGATGCCAGTGATGCTATTCTTGCTTCGGCTAAGACGGGAGTCGGGATTGAGGAAATTCTCGAACGTATTGTGGAAAAAGTCCCACCTCCAAAAGGGGATGATCAAGCTCCTCTCAAAGCTTTGATTTTTGATTCTAAATTCGATGCCTATAAAGGGGCTATTTCCTATGTTCGGATCGTCGAGGGACGAGTTGGCAAAGGTACAACCATGAAAATGATGGCGACTGGAAAAACCTTCGAAGTGACAGAAGTGGGCGTGTTTGCTCCGGCGATGCAGATTGTCGATGAGCTTAGAGCGGGTCAAGTTGGATTTATCGCTGCGAGTATCAAAAACGTTAAGGATACTCAAGTCGGGGACACGATAACGGATGCAGAAAACTCCGCACTTGAACCGCTACCTGGCTATAGAAAGGCAACTCCGATGGTGTTTTGTGGACTTTATCCAGTTGATGCGAGCGATTATAATAAGCTGCGTGACTCTTTGGAGAAGCTTCATCTTAACGATGCAAGTTTGGTCTTTGAACCAGAAACGTCCGTAGCTTTGGGATTTGGTTATCGATGCGGATTTCTAGGGTTGCTTCATATGGAGATTGTCCAGGAACGCTTGGAACGAGAATATGATCTGAATATGATTACCACGGCACCCAGTGTAATTTATAAAGTTAACACAACCAAAGGGGACGTTCTGAGCATTGACAATCCTTCAAATCTCCCACCTGTTGACCGAATAGTGAGTATTGAAGAACCCGTGGTGAAAGCTACAATCTTGGTGCCAGCGGAGTATGTCGGCGTGATTATGGAGCTCAATCAAGAAAAGCGTGGAACGTATTCTAACATGGACTATGTCTCCAAGAGTCGGGTGAAACTAATCTATGAACTCCCGCTCAGCGAAATTGTTTTTGATTACTTTGATCAATTAAAATCAAGGACTAAAGGGTATGCTTCTCTGGATTATGAACTATCTGGGTATAAAGAGACAGATTTAGTTAAGATTGATGTCCTTCTGAACGGGGAATTGGTGGATGCGCTTTCTTTCATTGTTCATAAGGCCAAGGCGTATAATCGGGGCAGAAAGCTAGTCGAGAAACTTCGTGGAATTATTCCGAGGCATATGTTTGAAATCCCAATCCAGTCAGTAATTGGAAACAAAGTTATAGCCCGCGAGACCGTAAGTGCCATGCGGAAAGACGTTTTGTCCAAGTGCTATGGGGGGGATATCTCCCGGAAACGAAAGCTTCTCGAGAAGCAAAAAGCCGGGAAAAAGCGAATGAAGCAGGTCGGCAGTGTCGAAATACCTCAGAATGCATTTATGGCTGTCTTGCAGATTGAGGATTAGGAGTGTGCACCTATGCCTTCCCTATACGTTCATGTTCCGTTTTGTGTCCAAAAATGCGATTACTGTGCCTTTTATTCTCAGGCGCTGGTGGATAACCCCAAGGAGCTTGTTTCCGTGTATTTAGAGAGCTTAGAAGTCGAAAGCTCTACGCGACAAAAAGATGCCCCTCAGGGGGTATCTTCTCTTTTTATCGGAGGTGGGACTCCAACGGCGCTTAAGGATAACGAGCTAGAACAATTGATGGGGATGATTCATCAGTTTTTCAGCATAAACTCAGGAGCTGAAAAAACGGTCGAAGGAAATCCTGGAACTCTATCAGACGAAAAGCTGGCAATATTACGGCGTTATGGGATTAATCGTTTTTCACTCGGGGTTCAGTCTTTTGACGATTCATTGTTACGAGCGGTAGGTCGAGTTCACACTGCGGAACAAGCTCGTAAAGCCCTTCAACGCTTGAGGGCGGCAGGGTTTAAGAACGTTAATTTGGATTTGATGTTCGGACTTCCCGAGCAGGATATGGCAGCTTGGCAGGTGTCCATAGAAGAGGCTTTGTCTTATTCTCCTGAGCACTTATCACTCTACGGGTTAATGCTAGAGGAAGGCACGCCACTCTATGGACGATATATGGGGACCAGAGAGCTTGCAAGAGGAGAAAAATTGGAACTAGGTGGACTTCCAGATGATGACCTACAAGCTGAAATGTACGAATGGGCAGTACTAAGGTTAAAACAGGCAGGATATAGGCAGTACGAAACGTCTAATTTTGCGCTCCCGGGTTTTGAATGTCAGCATAATCTAGGCTATTGGCGGGGCGGGGACTATTTAGGCTTAGGTCCTGGAGGGGTGTCTTGCTTGGATAGGGTGCGGTGGAAAAACATTGAAGATGTATGTTCCTATGCAAATTTGCTTCTCAAAGGGGAAAGTCCGTTGGACGAGGCGGGGCAGGAAGTCTTATCTTTGCGCGAGTGTATGGCAGAGCGTATGATTTTGGGGTTAAGGCTTGAAGAAGGAGTACATCTTTCCTCGTTTAAAAATGATTTTGGAGCGGATCTCAGGGATATTTACAGGGACGTTTTGGCACGCTATGATAGGGGGATTTTTGTATTTCAGGGTGAATATCTAAGTTTGAATCCGAGATATGCTTTTGTAGCGAATGCTATTTTGCGGGAGTTTGTGTAAGGGACTTGTATCACACAGCGCTCGGTGCTTACGACGCAGAGCAAACTAACCGTTCAAGCTCCTACTATGGGGAGCGGGGTTCATCCTTCGGCGATAGTATTATATAAAAGAACCCGCCTACGGCGATAATCTCCACTGGAGACTATCGTGCCAAATTCGCCATCCTTGGCTCAGTTGGCGGCAGTGCACATCCTTTGTGCACTGCCCCGCCTCTGGGGTCGGTCGCTTGAACGGAAGTTTGCTATTCTGCTTACGTAAAGACGTCGCGCTCGTGTGACACTGCGTCCTGGACTTGGGTCAGGGAACGGAGCGGAAGTTGGGGACGGTTCTTGGTTTGAATTCTGGGGGACGGCACATTGATGTGCACTGTCTTGTCTTAGGGGTCGCTTTAACGGAAGTTGCTATTCTGCTTACGTAAAGACGTTGCGCTCGTGTGACACTGAGTCCTAGGCATAGGTTGGAGAACGGCGTGCAAGTCGGGGACGGTTCGTGGCTTGCGTTCGACCTTCTGATTGCATCGGAAGGCTGTAAAAGCTTAGTATTATTCTATATAAAACTCTCAAGGTATTTTGTTAAAATGATTCTTGACAAAGCTAAAATGAAGTGGTAATGTGAAGACATCAACTGTTAGCACTCATCAAGAGAGAGTGCTAACAACGAACTCGGACGATGAACTTGAGGTGTGTAATGTTCGGGTGAGTCCCTAGTAGTTAGTTTTGGAAAGGCGGAAAGCATTATGCAAATGGATGAACGAAAACGCAAAATACTACGGGCGATTGTTCAGGATTATATTGCTACCGCTGAGCCGATTGGTTCTCGTACGATTGCGCGTAAATTTGATCTTGGAGTATCCTCCGCGACGATACGCAATGAGATGGCGGATTTAGAAGATTTAGGGTTTATCGAACAACCTTATACTTCCGCTGGACGGATTCCATCCGATGCGGGTTATCGGTATTTTGTAGATTGTCTGATGGATCCTAAGGTCCTTAACGCTGAAGAAAAGGAATTTATTGAGCGAGAAAGTACGAGAAGAATCCATGAGATTCAAGAAGTTATTACCCATACCAGTAAATTATTATCTGAGCTTACGAATTTGACGAGTCTTGTCCTTGGACCCCATAAGGCTAAAAGTAAGTTTGGGAAATTGCATTTTCTACCGTATCAACCGGGGCAGGTTATTATGGTCATCGTGAAAGAAAATGGTGCTGTTGAAAATCATATTATTGAGGTTGGGGACAATCAAACAGCGGAAGAGCTTCAACAAGTGGCTGAAGTTTTTAATCAAAAAATGCGTGGGTACTCTTTAAACCAAGTTAAACGCAGCATGCTGCATGAAATCTATAGCGAATTGTCAAGGCAGAGGCTTTTGATTGATAATACTCTCGATATGCTTAGAGCCATTCTGGACGATAGCGAAGGAGAGGAACGGATCTGTCTTGGGGGGACCCTCAATATGTTAAATCAACCTGAATTTAAGGATTTAGGGAAGGTTAAAACGTTATTTAAAATCTTCGAAGAAAATGAGCCGCTTAAAAAACTATTACATCCTGACCAAGAGGGACTAAATGTCACGATCGGTGGAGAAAATAGCTTGAAGGAATTTAAGGATTGTAGTGTCATTTCTGCTACTTATAGAGTCAATGGTCTAACCATCGGTGCGGTGGGGGTGCTTGGTCCAACACGTATGGATTATGCTAAGGTCATTGCAATTGTTGATTTTATGACGCGTAGTTTGACGGATGTCCTGACGAAACGCAAGCGGTGACGAAGCATGAATAAGCCGCAGATGGCGTGAAATTGCTCTGCTCACCACAGCGCCGTCGCTAGCGCGCTTGATTACGAGGCAAGCTTAGGCAAACCTCTGGGCTTTCTGAATGTGAACCTGTGCCACGCTAACGCCTCGTAATGTAAGCGCGCTAGACAGCGACTCTGCTGAATCGGTTCGCTCCGCAAAGTCACACCATCTGCTGGGTCGACGAGGGTTGGAGATGAGGTGGAACGATGAGAAAGTTTAGAACGTTTGGACGTCGGGATAACGGTGGGGATAACGATTAATAGAGCGAAACGTTGGTTATAGGGAGTTGAATTTCTTCGCTCTCAACTGGGTAAAGCATTAAATATGCGGGTGATTGAGCCTTTTAGGTTCATTCTTATATAAATTTTGTGACTAAGTTATGAGAGGTGATCATGCATGGCG
Source organism: Desulfosporosinus burensis (assembly GCF_054657535.1). NCBI lineage: Bacteria > Bacillati > Bacillota > Clostridia > Eubacteriales > Desulfitobacteriaceae > Desulfosporosinus > Desulfosporosinus burensis. The sequence goes on along the minus strand of NZ_BAAHYN010000003.1, from coordinate 355,140 downwards.
CGAATGAGAGAAGATACTCTCAGAGGCCGAGAGCTAAGTAGTGACGAAGATAATTTGGGAGATAAGCAAGAACATGAATCTGAGAAATCCATACACGACGAAGATAGTCTGGATAGCAAGGATATGAGCCCTCCGGAGAAAATTCTTACCTTGGAAGCGGAGCTTATCCAGGCTAGAGCTAAAGCAGATGAGCATTATGATCATTTGCTACGCATGCAGGCAGATTTCGATAATTATCGAAAACGGACACAGAAGGAAAAGACAGAAATCATCAAATATGCATCTGAACGTGTTGTTGGGGAGTTGCTTCCTGTTTTAGACAATTTTGAGCGAGCAGTCAGTGCCGCTCAAATCAATCCTGATTTCGCAGCTTTTTCACAAGGGGTGGAGATGATTTTACGTCAGTTGCAAACGGCGCTTAGCAAAGAGGGTCTCAAGGCGATTGAAGCCGTTGGGCAGCCGTTCGACCCAAATCTTCATGACGCAGTGCTGCGGGTGGAGTCAGAAGAGCATCCTGAGAATACTGTGGTCGACGAACTGCAAAAGGGATATTACCTAAAAGAAAAGGTTTTACGTCCTAGTATGGTTAAAGTTTCGAACTAGTTATAAGGAGGAAGAAAACAATGGGTAAAATTATTGGTATTGACTTAGGTACTACAAATTCTTGCGTAGCTGTTATGGAAGGTGGAGAAGCAGTTGTTATCCCTAATGCGGAGGGAAATCGTACAACTCCATCTGTAGTAGGTTTTTCTAAATCTGGCGAGCGACTCGTCGGACAGGTGGCCAAACGGCAATCTGTTTCCAATCCGGACAAAACCGTCAGTTCCATTAAACGCCATATGGGTACAGATCATAAAGTAAAGATTGAAGATAAGACCTATAGTCCTCAAGAAATTTCGGCGATGGTTCTCCAGAAACTCAAAACGGATGCTGAAGCCTATATCGGACAGCCTGTTACCCAAGCTGTTATTACAGTTCCTGCCTATTTTACCGATGCCCAACGTCAAGCAACAAAAGATGCAGGAGCGATTGCTGGACTTGAAGTACTACGGATTATTAACGAGCCTACTGCGGCTGCACTTGCCTATGGCCTCGACAAAAAGGATGACTCGACTGTTTTGGTCTTTGACCTAGGGGGCGGAACCTTTGATGTTTCAATCCTCGAATTAAGCCAAGGAATGGTTGAAGTTAAAGCCACGAGCGGGAATAATCGTTTAGGTGGCGACGATTTTGACCAGCGCCTGATTGACTATATGGTGGCAGAATACAAGAAAAGTCATGGAGCGGATCTTTCTAAAGACCGAGTTGCTCTCCAACGTTTAAAAGAGGCTGCTGAAAAAGCCAAGATTGAGCTTTCTGGAGTGACCAATTCTAATGTCAATTTGCCCTTTATTACCATGACTGAAGAAGGCCCTCAACATTTAGATATGAATATTTCTCGAGCTAAATTTGAAGAAATTATCTCTGACCTTGTGGAATCTACTCTTGGTCCCACACGTCAAGCGATTGAAGATGCTAAGCTTTCCTGGAATCAAATTGATCAGATCATTCTTGTAGGTGGATCCACTCGTATCCCATCCGTTCAAGAAGCTGTCAAAAAGTTGAGTGGAAAAGAACCACACAAAGGGGTTAACCCAGATGAAGTAGTTGCTATGGGTGCAGCAATTCAAGGGGGCGTACTCAGTGGTGAAGTCAAAGACATGATCTTGCTGGATGTTACCCCGCTGTCTTTAGGGATTGAGACCCTTGGCGGAGTGTTCACTCGGATAATTGATCGAAATTCCACGATTCCAACCACGAAATCACAGACCTTCTCAACGGCTGCAGACAATCAAACCTCTGTCGATATTCATGTACTTCAAGGGGAACGTGAAATGGCGAGTTACAACAAGACACTCGGACGTTTCCAACTTACAGGAATTCCTCCTGCTCCACGTGGTATTCCACAGATCGAAGTTAAATTTGATATTGATGCCAATGGTATTGTTCATGTCTCAGCCAAAGATGTGGCTACCGGAAATGAGCAAAAAGTGACCATTACTTCTTCAACAGGTCTTTCCAAAGAAGACATTGAAAAAATGAAGCAAGACGCTGAACTTCATGCAGAAGAAGATAAGAAACACAGAGAAATGATCGATGCTAAGAACCAAGCGGATTCGTTAGTCTATCAAACTGAAAAAACGATGAAAGAGTTTGAAGGTAAGGGAGATGCTGCAGAAGTTGAAAGTATTAATAAAGCGTTGGGAGATCTGAAAACTGCTGCTGCCGGTGATAGTGTTGAAGAGATTAATGCTAAAATTGAAGCTTTGAACAAAGTTCTTCACCCTTATATTGAAAAAATGTATCAACAACAAGCGGCTCAAGAGCAGAATGCTGGGGCACAACCTGGAGCTGGAGCTGGAGAGGGCAAAAAAGATGATGATGTAGTAGATGCTGAGTTTACTGAAGTGAAGAAGGAATAGAAACGGGGAACAGGATGAAGTGCGGGATAGAGTGAAATTGCTCCGCTCACCACGGCGCCGTCGCTATCACGCTTGATCACGAGGCGAGCGTTGGCAAACCTCAGGGTAATACCTGATGTGAACCTGTGCCACGCTAACGCCTCGTAATCTAAGCGCGATAGACAGCGACTCTGCCTAATGGATTCGCTCCGCAAGTTCACTCCATCCTGTTTGGGGTCGACGAGGGCTTGGGCCGACGGGAGTCGGGTTTGCCGGGCGGGAGCTGAGGTGGCAACGAGGAAGAACGTTGTTGAATTACTTCGTCTCAACACGTCGCCAAAGCATCTGCTTCGTAAAGGACGGTAAAAATTTGATTGAAATTGGTTTTGATATATAGTTGAGACTATGTCTTAGGGTACAAAGGTTTAAGCCTTTGTGCCCGCCTTTGTTTGTAGAAAAGCAAATTAAATCCCATAAAAATGGATATTTCCTTGTGCTTGAAGGCGAGCGGTCATATAATACTATAGTACTTTGATACTACAGTGGAATGGGTTAAGCAGGAGTGTGGAGGGAAATCATGAAACGCGATAACTATGAGGTGCTCGGGGTCGAGCGAAATGCCGGTGAACAGGAGATTAAAAAGGCGTACAGAAAGTTAGCCCGCCAATATCACCCGGATGTCAACCCGGGGGACAAAGCTGCTGAAGAGAAATTTAAGGAAGTCGCCGATGCTTATGAAGTTTTAGGTGATCCGGAGAAAAGAGCGCGTTATGACCAATTCGGTCATGCCGATCCTAGCCAGGGTGGGTTCGGAGATGCTGGAGGCTTCGGTGACATTTTTGATATGTTCTTTGGCGGAGGCGGTGGGCAACGGCGCGGAGGTCCACAACGGGGCTCAGACTTACGCTATGCCATGACCTTGAGCTTTGAAGAAGCGGTGTTTGGGGTCGAAAAGGAAATTCAGATTCCGCGGGACGAAACCTGTTCGGACTGTCAGGGTTCTGGTGCTGCGCCGGGAACGCATCCGACGACGTGTTCTCAGTGTCATGGCAGCGGGCAGGTCAAAGTTACTCAGCGTACCCCCTTTGGTCAGATCCAAACGGCGAGAACTTGTACTACCTGTCAGGGAGAAGGGCGTACTGTCAGTAGCCCATGCTCATCGTGTCATGGACAAGGGAAAGTCCGTAAGGTCAAAACAATTAAGATCAGTATTCCTCAAGGTTCGGAAGATGGTTTAAATTTAAGGCTCAGTGGGGATGGTGAAGCAGGAGCAAAAGGTGGGCCTCCGGGAGACCTTTATATCATTTTGCAGGTCAAGCCACATAAGTTCTTTGAACGTGATGGAAATGACGTTTATTGTGAGGTTCCGATTACCTTTATCCAGGCGGCTTTGGGAGCAGAAATCGATGTCCCAACTTTAGATGGAGTGGTTAAGATGAAAATCCCTGAGGGGACACAGACTGCTACAATCTTTAGGCTTAAAGGACACGGAATTCCTCATCGCAGAGGCAGTGGTCGTGGGGATCAGCATGTTCGAGCTGTCTTGACAACACCGACCAAGCTGAATGAAAAACAGAAGAAGCTGTTACGTGAATTCGGCGAAGTAACTTCCGAGCAACAGCAAATGGGCAAAAAATCTTTGTTTGAAAAGTTCAAAGAAAATCTACGCGATGCGATGGGCTAAAAAGGAGTATAAACATGGATTGGCGTGAAGTGGCGGTAACAGTTTCATCCGATGGAGAAGAAGCTGTTGCCGATCTTTTTTATCAATTAGGTTGTTCAGGTGTCAGTATCGAAGATCCAGAAGTTTTGCTGAATTACATTGAATCTGGAGAGTGGGATTACCATAGTTTTGGAGAGGTTAAGCTCACTGGGACTTCGGTTGTAAAGGGCTATTTTGCTGAAGATGATGAATTAGGGGAGAAACTGGGCAAGCTTGATTTGGGAGTTCAAGAGCTGCTGAAGCGCTCTCCAGATTGGGTTATTCAGACTAAAGGGCTAACGCTGAAGGAAGTTGATTGGGAAACCGCGTGGAAGGCCTATTTTAAACCGGTTCGAATTGGCAAACATATGTTAGTTAAGCCAACTTGGGAGCAGGCAGAGCTTTTGCCTGGGGACATCGTCATAGAACTTGACCCAGGTATGGCTTTTGGAACTGGGACCCATCCGACGACTACACTGTGTCTGAAAACGATGGAGGGCATCATTAAGCCGGGGCAAACTGTGTTTGATTTGGGGACTGGTTCTGGAATTTTGGCCGTTGCTGCTGCCAAACTCGGCGCAAAGGTCGAGGCGGTGGATCTTGATTCGGTCGCAATCAAGGTAGCCCAAGAAAACGTGGACTTAAATGGTGTGCAGGATCAAGTTCGAGTGGCTCGTGGAGATTTAGGCACTGTACTGACGGGACAAGCGGATGTCGTAATTGCCAATATTATTGCAGATGTTATATTAATATTGCTGCCAGATTTAAAACGTATATTGCATCCCAAGGGTGAGTTTTTAGCGTCTGGCATTATTGATAACCGAGCAGATGAAGTGGAAGAAGCCCTTGAGGGAGCCGGGCTCGAGATTATTGAACGCATTTTGGATGCTGGGTGGATTTTATTTCGAGCGAGGTGGGCCAATCGTGAATCGGTTTAAAATTACAGAGCTTGGAAACGATGTTTTTTGGTTGCGTGAATCGGAACGAGAGCACCTTGTCCGTGTGCTTAGGCTTTCGCCGGGAGACTTGGTTGTGGGTTATGATAATTCCGGGAGAGAGTATACGAGTGTCATCCTTAAGATCGAGGACAAAAGTGTCACTTGTCGGATTCTTAGTACAGATCAGCCTGATGTAGAGGCCCATACCGCTGTTTATTTAGTGGCAGGACTTTCCAAAGGGGAAAAGATGGAATGGGTGATTCAGAAAGGGACTGAGCTGGGCATGATGGGGCTTATTCCTTTGCGAGCTAAGCGGTCAATTGTACATATTGAGGGAATTAAAGCACTGGACAGGGTCGCTCGGTGGCAAAAAATTGCCTCGGAAGCTTCAAAACAGTCGCATAGGGTACAGGAACCGGAAATTTTTGAGGTTAGCGATTGGAAGAATCTGAAAGAGAAATTACCTGAGGGGACTCAGTGGATTATTCCCTATGAAGAAGAAAAGACTCAACGCTTAGCTTCCGTGCTTAAAACGATGGATCCTGAGCGCCCTATTGCCCTGCTGATTGGTCCTGAGGGAGGGTTTGAGGAGGCTGAGGTTGCTTGGGCGCAAGAAGAGCTGGGGGCTCAAAGTGTCTCGCTGGGTCCGAGAATTCTTCGGACGGAAACGGCGGCCTTGGCCGTGCTCACGATGGTTTTGGCGCATTATGGGGATTTAGGGTAGGGGACTTGTGGGACACAGCGCTCGGTGCCTACGACGCAGAGCAAACTAACCGTTCAAGCTCCTACTGTGGGGAGCGGGATACCCGCCAGACTCGCCATCCTTGGCTCGGTTGGCGGCAGTGCACATCCTTGTGCACTGTCCCGTATCTGGGGTCAGTCGCTTGAACGGAAGTTTGCTTTTCTGCTTACGTAGAGACGTCGCGCTCGTGTCACACTGCGTCCCTGGTCTGGGTCGGGGAACGGAAGAACGGAAGAACGGAAGAACGGAAGAACGAAGGAACGGAAGAGCGAGGGATGAGGAACGAAAGGTTTGGGAGACGGCACATTTATGTTCGCCGTCTTGTCTCTAGGGCCGATTTATTTGAATCACTAGCCACGAACCACGTTAAAGAAGGTGGAGAGTTAATGTCTCAAGAAGGTGAACCAGTTAATACGCATGCACCGATCTTCGAACCACGTACTACGAACGATGAATCACGAAAGGCTGTATGTTTTGTTACACTGGGTTGTAAAGTGAATCAAACCGAAAGTGAAGCGATGGCTCAACTTTTTCGAGAGGCTAAGTATCAAGTTGTAGGTGCCTCGGAAGAAGCGGATGTTGTGGTGGTTAATACTTGTACGGTGACAAATACTGGAGATAGTAAATCCCGCCAAGTTATTCGTCGAATGATTAAGGCTCACCCTGAGAGCGTTGTCGTGGTCATGGGCTGTTACGCCCAGACGGCACCGGGCGAAATTTTGGGGATTGAAGGGGTTGATCTGGTCCTTGGAACTCAGGATCGTGTGAAGATTTTAGAGTGGATTGAGCGTGTGAAAGCGGAGAGAAAGCCTCAGAATGCTGTGCGTGGGATTTGGGATGCTGAGGAATTTGAAGAGCTTCCACAACTCAGTGAGGAGCATCGCACTCGCGCGATGTTGAAGATTCAAGAAGGGTGTAATCAGTTCTGTACGTACTGTATTATTCCGTATGCCAGGGGTCCTTTGCGGAGTCGTATTCCAGAGAATGCAATTGCAGAGGCTCGGAGGTTAGTTGAGGAGGGATATCCTGAAATTGTTTTGACCGGGATTCATACAGGGTATTACGGACAGGACTTGGAAGAACCTTGGAGCTTAGCTCGTTTGGTTAGAGAACTTGACAAGATTTCTGGGCTTCGTCGCCTGCGCCTAAGTTCGATTGAACCGATGGAATATACGGAGGAGTTAATCGAGAGTATTGTTGCGTCTGATAAGGTGTGCCCCCATTTACATATGCCTTTACAGAGCGGTAGTGATAGGGTGCTAGCTCGTATGCACCGTCCCTATAATTTGAGCCAATATAAAGAGCTTTTGGAAAGACTCCACCAGAGGATTCCAAATCTTGCGGTCACGACGGATATTATTGCTGGTTTCCCAGGGGAAACTGAAGAGGATCATCTTTCTACGCTTCAATTTGCAAAGTCCTGTGGTTTTTCTGGAATTCATGTGTTTCCCTATTCGAAACGGAAAGGAACCCCTGCAGCGGATTATCCGGATCAAGTTTCGAAGAAACTCAAGGATCAACGGGTTAAGGAACTTTTGTTGGTTGCCCGAGAGAGTCAGCAAGCATTCATTCGTCCGTTTATTGGAAAACCAGTCGAAGTGCTGATTGAATGGGTTGATCCAGAGGGGTGTGCTGTGGGGCATACACCTCATTATATTCAGGTTCACCTGCCGTCTCAGGAGGATGGGAAGTCGTGGACCGCGGGACAGCTTGTGACGGTCATTCTGGAGGAGCGCCATATTAAGCGATCCTAAGTAAGGTATATAAGTATTAGGCTTGGGGATAGCAAACAAAACATCCCTTGACAGAGATTTGATAGATTTGACAGATTGGCGGGGAAATTTAGTCAATTTAAACGCTTCGATGGAATAAGATAAGGGAGGAACTAAAAATGCCGATGTCGGACTGTATCTTTTGTAAAATTGCCCGGCGTAATATTCCTAGCGAAATCGTCTATGAAGACGACGAGATCCTTGCTTTCAAAGATATTCAACCTTTAGCGCCTGTGCATTTGGTGATAATTCCGAAAATCCATTTGCGGAATCTTAATGATATTACTCCCGAGCACGAGCGGCTAATGGGACACTTCTTCGGGGTAATTCCTCGGTTAGCAAAGGAATTCGGAGTGGCAGAGACCGGTTATAGAGTAGTCACTAATAATGGAACAGACGGGGGGCAAGTCGTGGGACACCTGCATTTTCATTTGCTCGGAGGGCAGGCTCTCAATGCTACAATTGGATAATGTTTGATGGCGCTAAGTTAAACGGCCTGGGAAGATCAGTCTTACTGACCATGACAGGCAAAGTCAACTTGACGCAACCTACTTAATCCAGTATAATAATAAAGTATATTTGTGATGATCCAGTGGAGGGAGGGATAAGACAATGAGTGAAGTCAAAGTTGGTAAAAACGAATCCCTTGATGCCGCACTCCGCCGGTTCAAGCGTACTTGTCAAAAGGCAGGGGTTAGTGCAGAAGCTCGTAAGCATGAGGCATATGAAAAGCCAAGTGTGAAGAGAAAGAAGAAGTCTGAAGCTGCACGTAAACGCAAGTTCAAGTAAGGAGTGTCTCGAATTGACCCTGAAAGATCGCCTCGTTGAGGATATGAAGGTTGCCATGAAGGCCAAAGAGGAGGGGAAGGTAAGACTTTCCGTCATTCGAATGGCTAGGGCTGCTATAAAGAATGCTGAGATCGATAAGAGAATTGAATTTAACGATGATCAAGTCATTGAAGTATTAGCACGCGAAATGAAGCTGCGTCGGGATGCGCTTGAGGTTTTTGGACAAGCGGATCGCCCCGATAAGGTAAAGGCTCTGGAGGAAGAAATGGTCGTTCTGATGGATTACCTTCCTCAACAGCTTTCCGAAGGGGAAATTCGCCAGCTTGTTCAAGAGACAGTTACCACAATAGGGGCTTCGGGTCCTAAAGACCTCGGGAAAGTCATGGGTCAATTAACACCTAAGACGAAAGGCCGTGCAGATGGCAAACTTGTCAATCAGATTGTACGAGAAATCCTCGGGGCATAACCTATTAGTATTTTGTAAAAAAGGCCGGTTACAGGGTTAATTGTAACTGGCCTTTTTTATGTTAGGCTTGGACTATTCTTGCTCTTTCCTTCATAACTATTCATAGAAGGAGGGGGCTATTTTTGTTTAAAAAAATTCAAACAAGTGTAGGCGACGTTTTGGATTTTCCACCGGATGTGGCGGGAGAAGGTCCTAAAATTACCATAACTGGTCGGGAGCAAATCCTAGTCGAGAATTATTTCAGCATTGTTAACTTTTCTGAGGAAGAAATTCGTTTGGAAACAGCTAAAGGAGATCTCTTTTTTAGAGGAAAAGGACTAGTGCTCAAAGTGATATTAGCTACCGAACTGCGGATTGAAGGGGAACTTTCTTCCTTATCGTTTGGATCGTTTGGAGGGGGAGAGATAAAGTAATGTTTGATTGGATACGGACGTTCTGGTACGGCCGAGTTCTTTTCTTGGCAAGGGGAGAGCAGTTGGCACGTTTCATTAATCAAGCCTTAAAAGATGGCGTAATTTTATATCACACGCAAAGATCTGAGCGGGGAATGCGAGCACAGATTAAGCTGGCAGATTTTCGACGTTTGCGCAAGGCAGCTCGATTAACCCATACAAGGGTACACATTGTGGCCAAATATGGTTGGCCTTTTGTTGCCGCGCGTTGGTGGCGGAGAAAGGGACTCTTAGTAGGAATTATCATGATTGCCTTGGTGTTAAGCGTTATGTCGCAGCTTGTACTTTCAATTTCGGTGACGGGAAATCGAAACTTATTGTCACCTGACGTTTTAGCACGTGCTGAGAAACTTGGGCTTAAACCATGGGTGTTTTCCAAGACGCTCGATTTAAATGGTATTGCTAAGGTACTTCAGGAAGAATTGCCAGATGCCGCTTGGGTAGGGATAGAACGTCAGGGTACGACTATTAAAATTAAGATTTCGGAAAAAATTCGCCCGTCCATTCCTGGAGAAGCAGGTAATCTCGTTGCTAATCATGCGGGGGTTGTAAAGGAGATCATGGTCATTGAAGGAACTCCTCAGGTACACGAAGGAGAAACTGTGCGAGCCGGGCAAGTATTAATTCTGAAGCCTAATGCTGTTAACTTGAACAATGCTCAACAGCCTCTACCAGCTTCGGTAGCTAGAGGTTTTGTGCGTGCGCGAGTGTGGTACAGTGCCGAAACAGCGATCCCCTTGGTAGAAGACAAAGTGGAGGAAAGTGGGAGAATTGCCACAGGGTGGGGTATAAAATTTGGTTCACGCGTCATAATGGTAACAACGCAGAATTCGCCTTTTGAGCAAGGACGTAAAGAAGTAGTAAGCCTTTCCCTAAAACCGTGGAGGAATTGGCGCTTTCCTGTCGAAGGTATTAAGATAAAGTATGTTGAACTTCGTGAAGTGCATCTTGAGCGTACTGGCGCGGAAGCCCTTCAACTGGCTGAACAAGCTGCTAGGGCTGAAGTTCAGAAGAAAGTAGCAACTAAGATTCCGATTGTGCGAGAAACGGTTAAGGTTCTTACCAACAATTCCGATCTAGTGCGTGTTAGGGTAGAGTTGGAAACTTATGAAGATTTGGCAGTTTACGCCAATTCATAAGGAGTACGGAGGGTTATTTAGATCACGTAAGCATTTGAACTTTGTATGGTATATAGAAGTAAGGATGATGGCATGAAGATTAGACTATTTAGAACAATGTGGGAGGGGTTATCTCGAAGTATGGAATTGTTTAAACATCACACCACATGGCTTCGCGTCATTGTCGGGGTGATGTATTTTCTGTTGTTTGTCGTTCTGCTCTCCTCCAATATTTTTGTCTCCACCCTTCAATTAGAATTAGGGGAACCTAGTCCACAACTCATCACGGCTCCGTGGAATAAGGACATTGAAGATATTCAAGGCTATTCTCAAAACTTGGATAAAGCTGAGAAAGCTGTTCAACCGGTTTACAAACCCGATGAGGAATATTTGAATTTATTGGCAAAGGATTTAGGGAAAACGTTTACCACGTTGCGTGATGTGGAGTCAACTTCGAAGGATGATCGTGCACGTATTAATCAACTGAAGCAAACCCAGCCTTTTAAGGATTTGCCGGAGGGCGTATTGTCGTCCTTAGTGAAGATAAGTCTGGATGATTTGAATGCGGATGAACAGGTCAGTAGAGACATTATCTTTAGCAGAGCGCGCAATTTGGATTCTGGAGCTAGGACATACGCAGAGTTAGATGGGTTTCTTCAAAAAACTAAAACTGATCTTAATCAGTCGGGGTTAAATGAGCATGTCAAAGCATTATTAAAGGTCTTCTTAGAACAGGAAATTACACAACCCACTCTGATTGTAGACGATATTACGACAGAAACTTTGCGCACAGCTGCAAAAAGTCTTGTAAAAAAGGATGTGCTGCGTTACAAGGCCAACCAAAAAATCGTTGGAGTGGGCGAGATTGTTGACGAAACAGATTACCAAGTCTTGGTCGAGTATGGCTTAATTAATAGCCATAATACGTGGAAAGCAACATTTGGAATTGCCTTGATTGTTCTCGCAGGAATGGGAACGATTTTGGTTTATATGTTACAGTATAAACGGGATATCTTCCTCTTGACCAATCGAATTGTTCTTATAGGGCTGACGATGACGATGGTTTTGGCTATTGGACGTGGAGTGATCGCCTTAAATCTAGGGCCTGATTATAATAACTTGTCAGGCATGCTCATTCCGGTGGCCTGGGCGACGATGTCCGTAGCGATTCTTATTGGTGTGGATATCGCTATGTTGGTTTCCGTTGTCTTAGCGGTGTTTGTGGCTGTCTTAGTGGACCCCTCACTTTCGACTGCCTTTGGCTTGCAGGCGGGTTTAGTGGCTCTCTTTGGTGGGATTGTGGGAGTTTATAGTGTGTCCCATTTGAGTCAGCGTTCGGATTTGGCGCGGGCTGGGATATTTGTGTCCGCGGTCAATGTCTTGGTGATTAGTGGGGTTGCTTTTAGCTCAGATATGCGCTTGACGGTTTGGGCGGTTGGGCTGATTCTTGGGATTGTCAATGGATTAGCGTCATCGTTTTTAACGGTGGGGGCTTTGCACTGGTTCGAATCGGGATTTCGTATCACTTCTTCCGTACGGCTTTTAGAATTATCGAACCCCAATCGCCCGTTACTTAAGCGCTTGCTAATGGAGGCACCGGGAACCTACCATCATAGCATTTTAGTGGGAAATTTAGCGGAAGCTGCAGCAGAAGCAGTTCATGCGGATGCGACCTTGGTAAGAGTAGGCTCCATGTATCACGATATTGGCAAGTTAAAACGCCCGTACTTTTTCATCGAAAATCAGTTTACCCAGGAAAATCCACACGATAAAATAGCTCCGACTTTAAGCTCGCTGATCATTACTTCACATGTTAAAGATGGCTTGGAGTTAGCGAAGGATTATAAACTCCCAACGCAAATCCAAGACATTATCTCCCAGCATCACGGTGACAGTCTGGTCAGTTTCTTTTATCATAAGGCCCTTGAGAATCAGGAAAATGTGCCTGAGGAGTCTTTCCATTACGAAGGGCCAAAACCTCAGACCAAAGAGGCCGCGCTGGTTGCTTTAGCCGATAGTGTGGAAGCGGCAGTGCGTTCTATGAGACAACCTACACCGGGGCGTGTTGAAGGTCTAGTCCGCAAGCTTATTAAAGACAAGCTGAATGACGGACAGTTGGATCAATGTGATTTAACGTTTCAAGATTTAGATCGGATTGCTATGGCCTTTGTCCGTGTCTTAAGTGGAATTTTCCACTCCCGCGTTGAATATCCAGAGATGCCAAGTACACGAGACGCGGGTTTGAGCAAGAAAACCTTGGTAGATGTTAATCAAGAGGATAGTATTGCTTCCCAAAAGGAGAAGCAGCTTGAGAGTCGCGAGGGGTCTCTAGAAACAAAGATTCCTCGAGTGAATCAAAGTAAGCCAATTAAGGATAATTCTTAGGCTTTTGACAAGAGCTACTTAAAAAGTATGCTCAATTTCTGAAGGGGGGAAGGGTGAAGCACTTCTATTTCATGTTGGGAGTGGGTTTGCCTGAAGTACGTGATTTTAGATATCTCTTGGGAAGAGGAGTCTATTTTGCCTGAACGGCAGGATGCTCTTACTACGCTGCTAAATAACGCTATTACTGAGACTATCCACTTGTCTGGTGGGCCGGATGAGGCGGAAGTGAGCTTAATGCTGGTTGATGATCAGCGCATACATGCTTTAAATCTTGAGTATCGAGGAGTGGATCGCCCGACGGATGTTCTTTCTTTTGCCTTGCAAGAGGAAATGGATGAGGAACCGGCTTCCGAGTTTGAAGACGAAATGCTGGGGGATATCGTTATTTCTGTTGAACGGGCAAGAGAGCAGGCAGAGGAGTATGGGCATTCCTTTGAACGGGAAATTGTTTACTTAGCGGTCCATGGAACCCTTCATTTATTAGGGTATGATCACGAAGAAGAGGACGATAAGCTAGAAATGCGCAACAAAGAAGAAGAGGTAATGACTAGATTGGGGTTAGAGAGAGTATAACTATAACCTCAAACATCCTTGTTCGAGTCATGTCAGCGCTTGGCGACAGCCAGGTTTCTTTATAATCAGACCGAAAACGGAGGGGAATATGGGGAGATATCTGAAACCGGGATTTTGGCGCAGTCTCAATCAAGCTTGGCGAGGAATGCTATATACTTTGAAAACTCAAGGACACATGCAGTTTCATGTTGTCGCAGCAATTATTGTTTTGAGCGTTGCTTGGTGGGCTAAGGTTTCACGTTTTGAATGGCTAATTCTTGTTTTAGCGATTGGGAGCGTGATCGGTGCAGAAGTGATGAATTCTGCGGTTGAGATTGTTGTAGATATGGTGCAACCAAACTTTCACCCTCTTGCGGGAATGGCAAAAGATGTGGCGTCAGGAGCGGTTTTAGTGACTGCGATTCAGGCTATCATAATTGGACTAATGGTCTTTGCTCCCTTATTGTATCGCTCTGTGGGCAAGGTTTTTTAGAAATAAGGACAAGAATCTTCCCCCGTTTCAATGGGGAGTAGTTCACAAAGGAGTTGTGTGCTTAAATGCTCGATCCGGAGCTAATGCAAGAACTTACTAATCGGGCACAAGCAGCATACGGGCAAGCTTATGTGCCGTATTCCCATTATCCCGTTGGTTCGGCGGCACTTTTTTCCTCAGGAGAGATTTATAGTGGGTGTAATGTGGAGAACGCCAGTTATGGTTTAACAGTTTGCGCAGAACGAAATGCAATTTTTCAAGCCGTAGCTCGGGGAGAGCGGGAACTAAAAGGTATTGCGATTGCTGTACCGACTGACGTATTTCCGTCCCCTTGTGGGGCTTGTCGACAAGTGATTCGGGAGTTCGCTGAGGATTGCCCGGTTTTCTTAATTAATGGACAGGGTGAAATGAAGGTGACTAGTTTGAAGGCATTATTGCCTGAGGCGTTTGGGCCGGAGTATTTGTAGCGGGACTTGTGGGGGGACTTGTGGGGGGACTTGTGTCACACAGCGCTCGGTGCTTACGACGCAGAGCAAACTAACCGTTTAAGCTCCTACTGTGGGGAGCGGGGTTCATCCTTCGGCGATAGTATTATAACAAGAATCCGCCTACGGCGATACTCTCCACTGGAGACTATCGTGCCAAAAGCGCCGTCCTTGGCGCATTGGCGGCAGTGCACATCCCTGTGCACTGCCCCGTGTTCGGGGTCAGTCGCTTAAACGGAAGTTTGCTATTCTGCTTACGTAAAGACGTCGCGCTCGTGTGACACTGCGTCCCGGGCTTGGGGTCGGGGGACGGAAGAACTAGGAACTAAGAACTAGGATCGAAGAGTCGAAAGTTTGAGGAGACGGCACATTTCATGTGCACCGTCTATGCAGGTCGTGCAAGTCGGTGCAAGTCAGTGCAAGTCAGGGACGGTTCGTGACTTGCATTTGGGGTCGGTCACTTAAACGGAAGTTTCTATTCTGCTTACGTAAAGACGTCGCGCTTGTGTGACACTGCGTCCTGGGGTTTAGGACATAGAATGAAGAAAGAAACGAGGAAAGTTAACATTGCTGGGGAGAAGGCACATTCCATGTGCACCTTCAGGCTTAGTGGAAGCATAGGGGTGGTTATGGTGTTTCCGATTTGTCGATTTGTTGGGAGTTGTGTTTAGGGTGACAAGGGAGGAAGGACGGCACTGTGTGCACCGTCCTATGGTTGTGGTCGCATACTGGGGGAAAGAACCAGGATAGCTCTTGAGTTATTTGCTCACGCAGAGAGACGCGTCTGTCCCCTTTCGCACTGAGGCTGAAAATCCTTGTTGTATAGACCCCATAACTTAAGGTTATGGTAATGAAGATTGGAAAATAAATAAAGAATTAAGATAGGGAAGTGACTTCACCGTTGGTTTCATCAATATCAAAAAAAGAAGAATTCCGTTCTGGTTTTGTATCCGTAATTGGAAGGCCTAATGCAGGGAAATCGACCTTGCTTAATCATTTGTTGGGGCAGAAAGTGCTGATTATGTCGGATAAGCCTCAAACCACCCGAAACCGTATTCAGTGTATTTTGACGGAAGAACGGGGACAAATTGTCTTTTTGGATACTCCAGGAATTCATAAACCCAAACATAAGTTAGGGGAATATATGGTCGGAAAGGCTAAAGAATCCATGCGCGAAGTGGATGTTATCGTTTATATGGTGGATCTTACTGCCGAATATGGCCCAGGCGAAGAGTATATTATCGAGATGCTTAAGCAAACGAAGATCCCCTGTGTACTTGTCTTAAATAAAGTTGATTTACTGGCGAAGAAAGAAATCTTAATGCAAAAAATCCAGCATTTTTCTACTCTTGTCGATTTTAAAGCGATTGTGCCTATTTCGGCAAAAACAGGGGAAAACTCGGATGAACTGTTAAATGTGATTTTTGCCCAACTTTCTCTAGGTCCTATGTATTACCCAGAAGATGAAGTTACTGATCAGCCGGAACGGTTTATCATGGCGGAACTGGTGCGCGAAAAAGTGCTGCAGCTGACTCGAGATGAAATTCCTCATTCGATTGCTGTTGTGATTGAAGAGGTAGAAGAAAAGAAGACCCTTGTTAAAGTGAGAGCTTTGATTGTGGTTGAGCGTGAATCTCAAAAGGGGATCGTTATTGGGGCCGGAGGTAAACAGCTCAAAGAGATCAGCAGCTTGGCCCGTCTAGATATTGAGGCGTTGTTAGGTAGCAAGGTGTTTTTGGAAGTATGGGTTAAAGTTAAAAAGGATTGGCGTAATCGTATGGATAGCTTACGTAATTATGGGTATGGAAAGGAACGGGAGTAAGATGAATCTTGCAGGTATGACGGATCATACATTGTTAAAGCCTCAAGCCACGGAAAAGGATATTGTGGCGCTTTGTCATGAGGCTCAATTACATAAGTTTGCGACGGTTTGTGTCAACCCGATTTATGTTCAAACGGCGGCTAAGCTTTTACACGGCACTGGGATAGGTGTTGTTGCAGTTGTGGGCTTTCCGCTGGGGGCAACGTTCACAGAAGTGAAAATCCAAGAAGTTTTTATGGTCAAAGCACATGGTGGTAAAGAAGTGGATATGGTGATAAATATTGGTTGGGCCAAATCCGGAAATTGGGACGCGGTAGAGCAAGATGTTGCTCGTGTGGTTGAAGCGGCACATGGGTGCGGCTTGGTTATCAAAGTTATTATTGAAACTTGTTTGCTTTCGGAAGATGAGAAAAAAATGGTGTCGAAGATTGTTAAACGTGCGGGGGCAGATTATATTAAGACCTCGACTGGCTTTGCCGGGGGTGGAGCTACCGTAGAGGATGTGTGTAATCTGAAAGCCTGGGTGGGAGAAAATGTTAAGGTTAAGGCGTCGGGCGGAATCAGGACTCGGGAGTTTGCGCTTGAGCTTATCCAAGCAGGAGCGGAACGGTTAGGTACCAGCGCAGTCCTAGCGTGACTTGTGGGGGACTTGTGTGTACATCGCTCGGTCATACGACGCAGAGCAAACTAACCGTGTAAGCTCTTAAATGGGGAGCGGGGGGTTCATCCTTCGGCGATAGTATTATATAAAAGAACCCGCCTACGGCGATAATCTATCCTACGCCGGAAAGTATTTCTCTTCGGATCGCGGCTTCGGCGATACTCTCCACTGGAGACTATCGTGCCAAATTCGCCATCCTTGGCTCAGTTGGCGGCTTCGCACGTCCTGTGCTCAGCCCCGTGTATGGGGTCGCTTACACGGAAGTTTGCTATTCTGCTTACGTAAAGACGTCGCTGATGTATCACACTGCGTCCCGGAGCTTGGAACATGGATTATGGAACGGGGAACGTAGAACGGAGAAGGTTACTTTGCAGGGAAAAGGCACATTTCATGTGCGCCTTTATGCTTCTAGAACCTAGGACCCGTGAAGTTATTGCTTGAAGAACCGTCCTGAGTAAGGTCTAAAACAAGTAAAATGTATAGTGATGTCATATTTACATAAAATAGAAAGGGTGAGTGGGCGTGGCCGTTTATCATGCGGACGCGTTAGTGATCCGTAGTAAACAATTTGGTGAGTCGGATCGAGTGCTCACTCTTTTTTCACGTGAATTGGGCAAGCTTCAAGCTGTAGCAAAAGGGGTGCGTAAACCTAAAAGCCGTCAAAGGGCCGGGGCGCAGTTGTTTACGTATGGGGATTATCTGATTCATCGTGGGAAAACGTTGGACACGATAAGTCAGTGCAGTCCGAGGGAAAGCTTTCCGCATCTCTGGAATGACCTTGATCGGTCGTTTGCGGCTTCAGGAATTGTTGAACTTTTAGATATCTCGACGATTCCGGCACAGGCAAATTCAGAACTTTTTACGCTTGCGTTGACTTGCCTGTTTTTACTGGAACATTATGATCCTACTCTTGTGCTTAGTGCTTATGCTTTAAGGTCAATGACGTTGCTAGGATATCATCCGCGTTTAGGAGAATGTGCAGAGTGTGGCGCATCTGTGAAGGGCGAGCGTTTATTATTTAGTTCAATAGCTGGTGGCACGCTTTGTGGTAACTGTTTAGAGAACAATTCCGGACGTTGGATTCGGGCGGGTAGTATCGCGTTTATGCGTCAATTGATTCGGGCTGAAATCACTAAGTTGGATCGTTTGCGTTGGAATGATTGGATGAGGCAGGAAATTGTCGAGATTTTGCGGATTTACCTGGAGCATAGTTTTGAGCGACCCCTCAAATCGTGGAGGATGGGAAGTCTGACACGAGATGAAGTGGGAAAACAATTTGAAGGATTTAACGGGAAGGAAGGTAAAAATAATGAGTGAGCCGCTATGGACGGAACTTGAAAAAATGGATGTCTTACGTGAACGGATGGGGATAGGGTATGAAGAAGCTCGTACGGCTCTTAATTTGGCTCAAGGAGACGTCGTAAAGGCTTTAGACGATCTTGAAAAGGCTCAAAAGGGAAAAGCGCGGGAATGGGAATTTGAAGGTCAAGGGCGTGGAATGTGGGATGGTCTAAAATCTACGATGACAACGATTAGTCACTCCACAATTAGTCTTAAAAGGCATGAGAATACGATTGTAAGCCTTTCAGCACCTTTGGGTTTAGCCCTGGCGTATACAGTATGGAGGAAGCCCAGCTTAAGATTGCTTGCGCTTGTAGGGGCTGTAGGGGCGGCGATCAACCATTTTGAATTAGAGGTTGCTTCTGAACAGAAGTATCCTTATGACAAAGAAACGGAAGAATTTTGAATATGGATTAATGCACTTAATATTGAGTCATCGTAGTTTGAGAAACCATTTATAGCAGATAAAGTGCATGATGAATGAAAGAGAAGAGAAAATGCATTTCATCGAGTTAATAAAGGCATACACCCCTTATAATGAACAAGAGGAAAAGGATAAAGCAGTCATATTGTATTGTATTGAGCGCTTTGAGGATGTTTTAACTAGGAAAAATGAGATTGCCCATATTACAAGTTCTGCTTTTGTCGTCAATAGAACAAAGGATAAGGTACTTGTGGTTCATCATAATATCTATAATTCTTGGTCTTGGACAGGTGGCCATGCAGATGGGGAAGAAGATTTATTAGCAGTCGCCATGAAAGAATTGAACGAGGAGACCGGGGTTAAAAATAGTCACCCGGTTACTTTGGATATTTTCTCCTTAGACATACTTCCTGTGTTAGGACATACGAGAAGAGGAAACTATGTCTCCCCTCATATCCATTTATCAATCGCCTTTTTGATCGAGGCTGATGAAACGGACGTATTGATTGTTAAAGAAGACGAGAATAGTGGGGTAAAATGGATTCCGTTAGACGAATTAAATGATTATAGTAATGAGCCTCATATGCATAAGTTGTATGACAAGCTTATTTTTAAAATCAAAGAGTTGAATATATAAATAAGCTTAACTCAAGATTTAAGATTTCAGAATTACAAGATCTCAAGGCCTGATTAAGATTTGACACAATTCCTTCCTCAGCATATAATAATTGAAATTAATGCCTTTAATATGCGATGATGGGCAAGAAGTTCACGAATCCTCTCTATTAGCGAGTTCGGGTGGGTGGAAGCCGAATGAGAGAAGTGGATGGGGCAGCTCTGAGCACATAGAACGAAGGGGACCCTGAGGGGTCAAACAGGGTGGAACCGCGGGAACAAGCTCTCGTCCCTGTAGCTTAAAAATGCTACGGGGGTGAGGGCTTTTTTATACGTTTCTGGCCAATGGCCAGCTAGGTTGATATGCAAGTTAAGAACCATCCCGACTTGCACGATTTGCAAAAGAATAATTCTTAAGGAGGCTGACAATGAAGTTTCAAGACATTATCCTTACTCTCAACCAGTTTTGGGGAGAACAGGGCTGTATTATTGCCCAACCCTATGATGTGGAAAAAGGGGCCGGTACTATGAACCCCGCGACGTTTTTGCGTGCGCTTGGACCAGAGCCCTGGAATGTCGCTTATGTTGAACCGTCACGTAGACCGACGGATGGACGATATGGGGAAAATCCTAATCGCTTACAACATTATTTCCAATACCAAGTCATCCTTAAACCTTCGCCTGATAATGTTCAGGAACTATATTTGCAGAGTTTAGAGCGCTTGGGGATTAATCCTAAAGAGCATGATATCCGCTTTGTTGAAGACAACTGGGAATCTCCAACCTTGGGTGCCTGGGGGTTAGGCTGGGAGGTCTGGTTAGATGGCATGGAAGTGACCCAGTTTACCTATTTTCAACAGTGTGGGGGTATTGACTGCAAACCGGTTTGTGCTGAAATTACCTATGGGTTGGAACGTCTGACTACCTATATTCAAAACAAAGATAGTGTCTATGATATCGAGTGGGTCGGAGATGTCACCTATGGGGATATCTATCTGCAAAATGAAATCGATTACTCGCAATACAACTTTGAAGTGGCGGATATTGAAGCTTTGCAGATTTGGTTTGAGATGTATGAACGTGAGGCGAAACGGGTCGTAGAAAAAGGACTGGTACTGCCTGCTTACGACTATGTGTTGAAGTGCTCGCATACCTTCAACCTGCTTGATGCCCGGGGGGCGATCAGTGTCACGGAACGAACAGGTTATATTGCTCGGGTTCGGGCCCTCGCTCGTCTCTGCGCTCAGGCTTATGTGGAACAACGGGAGAGACTGGGCTTCCCCTTATTAAAGAACGCTGTAGAGAAAGAGGTGGAGTAAGATGGTGAACGATTTTTTACTGGAGCTTGGAATGGAAGAAATCCCAGCTAAATTCTCCCCGGGGGCAATGACCCAGTTAGAAGAACAAGCACGTAAACGCTTGGCCGAGCTTCGTTTAACGTATCAAGAAATAAACATCTTGGCGACTCCACGCCGTCTCGCGCTTTTAGTGACGGGTCTTGAGGAAAAACAAAAGGATTTAGCCATGGAGGTTAAGGGACCGGCTTTGAAAGCGGCTTATGATGCGAGTGGTGGTCCAACGAAAGCAGCCCAAGGGTTTGCCAGAGGACAGGGAGTTTTGGTGGAAGATCTCTTTGTACAAGAGGTCAATGGGGTGCCGTATGTCTTTGCCCGTAAATCGGAAATTGGCCTGGAGACCAGGTCACTCCTCTCTCAGTTTGCTATTGACATGATTAACTCCCTTCATTTTCCGAAACCGATGCGCTGGGGAACGCTTGATTTCCGTTTTGCTCGGCCTATTCGCTGGATTGTGGCGCTATACGGTACAGAGGTTGTTTCGTTTGAGTTCGTCGGGCTTGTGTCTGGACGTACCTCGCGGGGGCATCGTACTTTGGCTACGGGTGATGTTTTGATCGACCAACCCTCAGGCTATCGTGAAGCCTTACGTCAAGCCTATGTTATTGCAGATCCTAAAGAACGAAAAGCAGATATCTTAGCCCAAATCAAAGCCCTTGCCGAGAAGGTCGGCGGCGAGGTGCCTGAAGATGAAGAACTTTTAGGTGAAGTCATCCACCTGGTGGAGTATCCGACTGCTTTATTAGGTGAGGTGGCCGCTCAATATATGCATTTACCTGAGGCTGTGATCACCACTCCTATGCGAGAGCATCAACGCTATTTCCCAGTTCGGGCTAAAGATGGCGACCTTTTACCCTATTTTATTACGGTGCGTAATGGGAATGATTTTGCTTTAGATACAGTTAAAGCGGGAAATGAAAAGGTGCTAAAAGCTCGTCTCGAAGATGCAGCCTTCTATTATCGGGAAGATCAAAAAGTTCCTTTGTCAGAACTAGTTTCTAAGTTAGGAAAAATCGTCTATCATGAAAAATTGGGTACGGTCGAGCAAAGGGTTGCTCGTTTACGCGGCCTGTCTCGGTTCATGGCAGAGAAGCTGGAGCTTGGCGTTGGCAAGCAAGAAGAAATAGACCGCACTGCTCTATTGGCTAAAGCGGATCTGGTGACTTTAATGGTCAGCGATTTTCCGGAATTGCAGGGAGTCATGGGGGCGGATTATGCCAGTGCCAGCGGAGAAAAAGCTGAAGTCTGTCAAGGGATACTTGAGCATTATCAGCCCCGTTTTGCAGGAGATGTGCTGCCTAAATCCGATTCAGGTCGCGTGGTCAGTGTTGCCGACAAACTAGATGCGATCGTCGGAGCGTTTAGTATTGGCATTCAACCTACCGGGTCTCAAGACCCTTATGCGCTAAGACGGCAGGCGCAGGGGATTATAGCCATTCTTTTAGATTCAGGGTGGGATCTCTCTCTTAGCTCACTTTTGAAGAAGCCCTATAGCCTTCTTGCTGAGCAAGGGGCAGATTTATTGCCAGTTGAGGATATCATGTCACTCTTGCAGGAGTTCTTCCAACAAAGGGTGCGTTTTGTGCTTCAGGAACAAGGGCTCCGTTATGATACGGTGGATGCGGCGTTGGCGTCAGGTTATGATGATGTGAATCGCGCTGTAAAAAGAGCCCGGCTACTTTCCGTCAAACGGGAGGAAGAAGCCTTTGTTCTCTATGCCCAGACCTATACTCGCTGCTTTAACCTGACTAAAAAAGAAGTAATACAGGCGTTAGATTCATCAATCTTGGTGGATGAGACTGAACTTGCCCTTGCTAAAGGGATATCTGAGCGCAGGGAACGGTTTGATCAGGCCATTGCGTTGGGGGATTATGAGGAGGCTTATGACCTTGCTTGGGAACTTGTCCCGCAAATCGAAGCCCTCTTCCAAGCGGTGATGATTATGGTGGAAGATCAGGCTTTAAAAACAGCTCGCTTGGCTTTGCTTAGTCAGTGTGTGGTGATCTTAGGTTGTCTTGGAGAATTAAGCGTCTTAGCTTAAGCGAAATTTATTTGAAAGTAAGTCAGTAAGTAAGTCAGTCAGTAAGTAAGTCAGTCAGTCTTAGGGCGCTTGATTATTAGATAATATTCATACTTTATTAAAAATTGGCTGTTAATTCAGATGGACTTTAAACTCCATCTGAGTTTTTTTATAATGCCCCAGGTCGCTAAGCATATCCTTTAAATAAATAGATATTTTTATGGCAGACCCCCATGCCGCATTGCACCTCTAGCTGATAATGAAAATGTATTTTACAGTAGAAATATGGGGTAAGCATAAGTGTATTAGAGTTAATAACTGACAATCTTTAAGTCCACAGTAAAATTTCGATTGAAAAGTGGCATGTCGAGCCAGGCAGAATTTGAGTAAGTTAGTGTTAGTGAACGGTCGTAATCATTCATAAAAAATATATGATTTATATGCTCACTATCTAGGCAAAAAATAATATAATATGATATAATCAAGCGCGTAAAACTTTATTAGTATGTCACATTGCGGTTTGATAGAAACATTAAGGGGTGAAATGGGTTGGAATGGACGGAACGTCAACAGCGAATTGTGGAGATCGTGAAAGCCTCAGGTTCCATCACCGGTGAAAAGATTGCGGCAATGCTGGATTTGACGCGAGCCACTCTCCGCCCGGATTTAACCATTTTGACGATGTCCGGTGTCTTAGTGGCCAGGCCGCGCGTTGGGTATTCTTATCGTGAGGATAATGGGCCCTCCCCAATCATGGAACGCATGCTACAGCTACGGGTCTGCTCGTTTAAATCTATGCCAGTCACGGTTCTAGAAGATGCCAGTATCTATGAAGCGACGGTTGCGATGTTCACGCAAAACGTAGGAAGTTTAACGGTTGTCGGGCCGGATAGAGTCCTTTTAGGAATGATTTCAAGGAAAGATATTATGAAAGCCTCTTTAGGAAAAATTGACTTGCAACAAGTGCCTGTTGGTGTCATCATGACCCGCATGCCGAACATTTACATGACGACGTCTGATGAGCCAGTCTTAAGTGCTGCCAAAAAATTGGTCCAACATCAAGTGGACAGTTTACCTGTGGTGGAAGGGTATGTTGACGAGAACGGTAATGAGTGTTATGAAGTCGTGGGCCGATTTACCAAGACAAATGTCACAAAGCTCTTTGTTGAGATTGCGGAAAGGTAATAGTCCGGAGGTCAGAGATCAGAAGTCAGAGGTCAGAGGCCTGTACAGAGGGCAGAAGCCAGAGGTCGGAATAGGGAGCCTATTACATAAAGGACTTGGACTAAGGACGAGTGCTGAGGTCATAGACTGGAAGTCAGATGCAGAGGCTGAAGGCAATCCAGAGGTTAGAGGTAGAAGCCAAAGGTAGAGGTCGGAAATCAGAGGCTGGAGGGCACGAGGTCAGTAAACAGAAGTCAGAGTAGACTTCGAATGAATTCGGAGGTGTGAATGTGACGGCTCAAATGTCGGTGATTTATGTCATTTCAGATGCACTTGGAGAGACGGCTGAGTTTGTAAGTCGGGCGGCGGCAGCACAATTCATTGGCGTAAAGACTCGGATCCGTCGGGTTCCCTATGTACGGGATCAAGCTCATTTGGAAGATATTATGGAAGAGGCCATTGCCGAGCAAGCAATCTTAGTTTATACCCTGGTACTTAAAGATCTTCGAGATTATATAGAGAGAAAGGCCTTTGAAAAGGGACTTAAAACTGTTGATATATTGGGTCCTCTAATTGGTGCTCTTAGCAGCCAAACGGGTATGGACCCCACCCATACACCAAACATTATCCATCGCTTAGATGAACAATATTTTCGTAAGGTGGAAGCGATCGAATTTGCTGTCAAATATGATGACGGTAAAGATTCTCGAGGGGTACTTTATGCTGATGTTGTTCTGATTGGCGTCTCTCGAACGTCGAAAACTCCACTCAGCATGTACTTAGCTCACAAAGGGCTTAAAGCTGCTAATATTCCCTTAGTTCCAGAAGTCGATCCTCCTGAGGAACTTTTTCGTATTTCTTCACGGAAAGTGGTTGGCTTAACCCTACGGCCCGAATTGCTCAACCAGATTAGAACGGAACGTTTAAAAACTCTGGGGCTGGGAGCGACTGCAGATTATGCTAACCTGGATCGGATCATGAGAGAGCTGGAATATGCCCGTGGTATCATGAGGCGGCTAGGCTGTCCAATTATCGATGCAACTGGTAAAGCAGTTGAAGAAACTGCGAGTATCGTTCTAGAAATGTTATTTAAGGGGGATAGAAATGAGTAAGAAATATGTTTACTTATTCCAAGAAGGTAAAGCCTCAATGCGTGATTTATTGGGTGGAAAAGGGGCCAATTTGGCTGAGATGACCCAAATCGGTTTGCCGGTTCCTCCAGGATTTACAATTACCACGGAAGCCTGTAACGAGTATTACAGCAATGGTGAAAAGTTGCCAGATGGTGTTTGGGAAGGGGTCTGGCCTGCTTTGGCAGAGGTTGAAGCGGCCACTGGTAAACTCTTTGGAGATCCGAAAAACCCACTCCTCGTCTCGGTAAGGTCTGGGGCGAAGTTCTCAATGCCGGGTATGATGGACACGGTTCTCAATTTGGGCCTTAATGATGAGACTGTGGTAGCTTTGGCCGAGAACACTCAAAATGAACGCTTTGCATGGGACTGTTATCGGCGCTTTATTCAAATGTTTGGGGATGTTGTCTTAGAAGTAGAGCATTATATTTTTGAACAGATACTGGAGACTGCCAAAGAAAAACAGGGAGTTCACTATGATTCCGAGCTTTCTGCGGAGAGCCTCAAATGGATGGTCAGTGAGTATAAGAAGAAGATTCAACGTAATACTGGCAACCCATTTCCCATGGACCCTAGGACTCAGTTAGAGCAAGCAGTCTTGGCAGTTTTCCGTTCGTGGAATAATGACCGTGCTAATGTTTATCGTAGAATTAATAATATTCCAAATGACATTGGAACAGCTGTTAATGTTCAGTCCATGGTCTTTGGAAATATGGGCTCGGATTCAGGAACGGGCGTGGCCTTTACCCGTAATCCTTCCACAGGGGAAAGAGCACTTTATGGTGAATACCTAATGAATGCTCAAGGGGAAGACGTGGTTGCAGGCATTAGAACACCGAACCCGATCACTACCTTGGCGCAGGAAAATTTAGAGATCTATAATCAATTTGTGGAGGCTTCCCAACGACTAGAATCTCATTATCGAGACATGCAGGATATTGAATTTACGATCGAGCGCGGAAAACTATACATGCTCCAAACTCGAAATGGCAAACGTACTGCCTCGGCAGCAATCCGAGTGGCTGTGGAACTTTTCCACGAAGGTGTGATTACAAAAGAAGAAGCAGTGATGCGGATCGAACCGGATCAATTGGAACATTTATTACATCGCCGTATGGACACGGATTTAAAACTCCAAGTTCTGGCCAAAGGGTTGCCTGCTTCACCAGGGGCTGCATCCGGTAGAATTGTCTTAAGTGCTGAGGAAGCGGAACGGTTAGGAAATCTCGGTGAGAAAGTAATTCTGGTGCGCACAGAAACAACACCGGATGATATCCGGGGTATTTTGGCAGCTCAGGGGATTTTAACGAGTCGTGGCGGCATGACAAGCCATGCGGCCGTTGTCTCCCGTCATATGGGCAAACCGGCTGTCTGTGGGTGCGATGCTTTAAAGATTGACTATACCCAAGGTTTATTCGTCATTAATGGGGTGGAATATCCCCAAGGAACGATCATCTCTATCGATGGATCAACTGGTCGAGTGATTAAAGGGGAAGTATCCATGGTCGATCCAGAACTAAGCGAAGGATTTAAGGAGTTCTTGGGTTGGGCGGATGATATTGCTAGACTTCGGGTTATGGCCAATGCTGATAGTCCAACAGAAGCGACCAATGCTCGTGATTACGGAGCGGTTGGGATCGGGTTGACTAGGACGGAACATATGTTTATGGACCCTGAGCGGATACCCATTGTTCAAGAGATGATCTTGGCTCAATCCCTTGAAGATCGCGAAGCTGCTTTAGCTAAGCTCTTACCCATGCAGGAAGAGGACTTCTACGGCATTTTGAAGGCTATGCAGGGGTTCCCTGTGACTATTCGGCTGCTCGACCCTCCACTTCACGAATTTCTTCCCCATTCTGAGGAGTTGGTGGTGGAGATCACAAAACTTAGGATTAGTAAAACGGATCTAACGTCCTTACATGAAAAAGAATCTTTGCTACGTAATGTTCGGGCCTTATCTGAATTGAATCCTATGCTTGGCCATCGTGGATGCCGTCTGGGCGTGTCCTTCCCTGAAATCACGGTTATGCAAGCACGAGCGATTTTCCAAGCTAGTGCGCGTTTGATCAAAGAAGGATACGATATTCATCCAGAGGTCATGATTCCACTAATCATGGGAAAAGAAGAATTCTTGATGATGCGCAAGTTGGTTGACGACACAGCGGCAGAGGTTATGCAAGAACAAAACGTTCAGCTTCACTATAAAGTCGGAACCATGATTGAGGTGCCGCGCGCGGCACTCTTAGCTGATGAGATTGGAAAAGTAGCAGATTTCTTCTCCTTCGGGACCAATGATCTCACCCAGATGACCATGGGTTTATCTCGTGATGATGCCCAAGGAAAGTTCCTCCCGGTCTATCTCGATAAGAAAATCATGAAGACAGATCCCTTTGTCGTATTGGATCGCGAAGGGGTTGGCAAGCTCATCGGCATCGGCGTAAATCTTGGTCGGAGTACAAATCCAGATCTGGGCTTAGGGATCTGTGGCGAGCACGGTGGGGAACCGAACTCTGTGGAATTCTGCCATATGGTCGGTTTGGACTATGTCTCTTGCTCTCCATTCCGCGTACCCATCGCCCGTCTGGCAGCCGCCCAGGCGGCGGTTAACAACAAGGTACAAACAAAATAAGGATTAAAAGCTGTTGGTTGAAGATCAAAAATCCTTGTGTACCAAGGGTTTGAGGGATTTAGTATAAAATAAAGCAAGGGTATTATTTCTTAGTGATTTAAGAGATAATACCCTGTTTTTATTGATTTTTTGTATTTCGGAACATAAAGTTGGTCAAAAAATAGCTATTATGGAACACATTTTTAATTTAATTATGGAACACCTTGTGATAGGATAGTAGTGTATAATTAGGGCTGGTTTGGAGGGATTTACATTAGAATCGGATATATACGAGGGGTAGAAAATAGTCGTTCATACAAGGCTCAAATGGACTTTCTGAATAGTTCAAATGTTGAGAGGGTATTTCAAGAGAAAAGTGCCGGAAACATGGCATTAAATGAGATGATTGATTATGCAAGGTCAGGCGACATTATTTTTGTTTACAGCATTGAATCGTTAGGAAAAAGCGTTAAATCCATTATTAGGTTTATCATGCATTCCCAAGAGAATAATATTGCCTTGTACATAAAGAAAGAAAAATTCGATTCAGCAAGTCAACTTGGTAGATATGCATTAAGCATTATAGCAGCACTTGATGAGATAAATGGTAAAACTGGTTTAATGGAGCGTACTGAAGCTCCGAATGAAAAAGGTAGGATTCCAAGAGAATTGGCAGACTTAAAGGCGTATATGAAGCTAGTTGAGAAGAATGAGATGACAGTCAAAGAAGTTTGTAAGAAGCTCAATATAGCTAGGACAACCTATTATAGACGTTGCAAGCAGTTAGAAGAAAGTATATCTGAAGGATTAGAGGACGTTGAAAATGAGAGTGAGGAGTTAAAGTGATGGAATCAATTCGTATAATACCTCAAAAAATAGAAGAAAGAATAGATGAAATGATCGAATTATCATGGACAATATTTGTTAATCAGTTCCTTAGTAATAAATATGCCATAAATTTAGAAGCACCATTTCAACTACATTTTTCGACAATATTGAAGAGTGTCGGTGAAATGTACTGTTTAAATAAAGATGAGAGCTTTCATATAAATCTTGAAGTTAACATGGGCGAACAGAAGAAAAATTATGTAGATATCGTTGTTGAGTATTGCATAGGGAGTTCGAATGAGACATATAAAATACCTATTGAGTTGAAATATAGAACGATTTCTCAAAGTGCTGAAGATATTGGGGTAATGGAGATATATAAGGATATTTACTCTCTCGATAAAATTACAAGCAGAGATAGCGAAGAAGACTGTATCATTCCATTTTCATACTTCTTTTGTATCACTAACAATTCAAGATATATTAAGGCTCCTGGTTATGGTTTAAAGACAGTATTTAAAACATACAATGAAGCAGAAATTGAAGCTTCCAAAGAATATAAATACCAAGAGACAAAGGAAGGTAAAAAATTCTTTGATAAGTATGGTGCATTGACATTCAATAAGCCATATAAATTCTTGTGGCATGAAGGTGATAAACTAAAAGACGGAGAAAAGTATTGGTTTTTAAAAATGAGGATAAACAGATAGTTAGGTATTTGACATACAGTAATTTCAACTAAAAGATTCATAATAAAAATAGATTTGAACATATTTTGTAATTTGGTTACTTGTTACTTGTTACCTGTAATGTCTGTTTTTTCATGCTGATTTATAATTGAAAATTACCTTGACTTCAAATAATATCACTGGTACACTCCTTTCCATTTCAGGAAGGGAGTTTTAATTATGTTAAATGAGCAGGAAGTTAAAAGGCTTATAGAGAATCCAATGAAGCCAACAGATACCTTTAAATTTTCATGTAAGGCTTGTGGTAATTGCTGTAGAAATAGGCAAGAGCCTATCTTGCTGACCGGGTATGACGTATTTAGGATAGCAAAGGGATTAAGAATTGAAATGCAGGAAGTTGTAACCAAGTATACGATTGGATATGTAGGTGGTACATCAAATTTACCAGTATTGACACTGAAAGAAAGACAGGATGGTAGTTGTAGTTTATTAAGAAAAGGAAAATGCATGGTTCATGACAATAAGCCTCTGGTATGTGCAATATACCCGCTAGGAAGATACTACCTGCCAGCTGAGAAAAGGTTTGGGTACTTTCAACAGGAGATATGTTGTGGAACAGCTAAGGAACAAACTCTTGAAGAATGGCTTAACATATTTAATGTGCATGAGTGGGATGAGGCAGCAAGTTTATGGGCAACAGTAATAACTAAACTTGCCGAACAGACCATGAAAATCAAAGAACATGAAGATATAGAGCGAATGGCGAATTTACTGGCAGTTGAGTTGTATTTTGATTATGATACAAATAAATCATACACTGACCAGCTTGCTCATAACATTAGTCAGGTTACTAGATAAAAAACATTTAAATAAATTTAATAGATATTTTCCAAGCTGATACGCAAAGACGTGTCAGCTTTTTTATATGCATCGGGAAAGTAGAGGATACATTTTAGAAACTAAATCAAAAAGTCTCTATTTAAGTAGGTTTATGCTAAGCGTACAGGAAAGGCCAATCCTGAATTTGAAGACAGGATACTACTAGCGCTAGTAGACCTCAAGAAAGAGGCTACTATAATGAAAAGAATTAAGAAATCTAATGTAAAGACTAACGCAATAAGAATACCATCCCAAGCAGCAGATAAATTAAACATTGATATGTATGCATTCATTAGAAAGGACATTAACACCTTAAAAGAAACAGTTGTATGTGCGGTTCAATTTAAAGATAAAAAAGGTGAAATAACACAAACGGAAGATATCATCATTAGAGGTACAGACATTGGAGCGTTTGAGACATATGATACTAGGTTAAAACAAGAAGTACCGATTGATGTAAAGATAGTAAAAGGTAAGGAAGAAATAGTAACTACTAACTGCATTAAAAATTTAAAGAAGTTTTTAAGAAATGAGCTCAATAAGCTTCCAATCAGAATGTATTATGAGAAAGGCTATGGATGGACTAAGGACGATGTAACGGGTAAGGTCAGATTTGACGGGGCTTCTATCGTAGGGATGAATGAAATATTACTTGATGACCATGAACATCATTTGTTGGGAGAAGGAGAACAGTTTAAGACAATAGAAATTTGTAATGAAGTTATGCGTGGCAGGGTCAGCACTCAATTTCTTTTAGCTACATCATTGGCAGCACCTATATTCGGTGCATTAGACCTTAAGAGTTTAATAGTCAATGTATGTGGCCCGAGTTCACAAGGAAAATCCACCATATTAAAGCTGTGCATTAGTTTATGGAGTAGACCGGATGATGAGCACCTTTCAACCACTTGGTATAACACTGAAAATGCAATCTGTGCAAGGTTAAATAATTTAGAAGGTGTACCCTTCCTACTTGATGACACCTCACAAGGCAATACAAAAAACTTTACTAACGTGGTTTATAACATAGAAGATTGTAAAAGCAAAGGTCGCTTGAACAAATTGTTTGAGGTTGATAACGTTGCTAATTGGCACACCTGCATTTTGAGTGGTTCAGAAAACTCTATGTATGAGAAAACTGATAAAAATAAAAAAGGATTACTCAGAAGGCTGGTTGAAATTGACGTTGAACAAGGTGGCCTACTTAAAGATGAGATACAAGCACGGAAAGTTGCTAAGGTAAGCAAAGAGAATTTCGGTCATGTAGGCATAGAGTTTGTCAATAAATTTTATGAAAACAGTTTAACTGATAACAATTTTAAAAAGCTCATTACCTACATAGAAGAGGAACAAAGCAGACTTCAAAATAATGTAGACTCAAATGGGGTGTCCAGAGGACTTGCAGAAAAATTAGCGGTTGTGTTGCTGGCAGCTAGGTTAGGTAATGAGTACCTATGTTTAGAATTTGATATTGATGGACTAATCGAGTATGTGCAGACGTTGATAGCAGAGTCAGAAGACAAAGTGAAAAATGTAATTATTATAAAACATGATAAGGATACATGTCATAAAAAAATATGCGAATTTGCAGAAGAAAAGCTGGATGACAGGTTTAAAACGGAGACTCAATACCATATACCTGTTGAGTACTTCAATATAATTGAGAGACAGCTTGGATACAACTTTAAAGAGCTAAGAGCATTATTCATGGGGCATGGTATTTGTACTTTCAGTAATACAGATGGAGACAAAGGCTTGGATAATACGGTTAGAATAATGTCTTTGGAAGATGGAGTTACAAAGCCTAAGAAAGTTATAACAGTAACTAAAATGATTTAGGTAAAATTAGGGGAAGGAATACATGCTCCTTCCCCATTATTTTTTAAAGGTTTATTCAAAGGAGGAAAAATCATGGCAAAGAGAGCGTTAACTAATTTTGCATACTTCGGAAGTAAAGGTAAACTAATAACAAATTTAAAAGGGTTTATTGAGGACGGAGCCAGTAATTGCAATACATTCATAGATGGTTTTGGTGGTTCTGGAGCTGTTACACTTAACATTGATAAAGATATATTTGACCGCAGAATTATAAATGACCTTAATCCTAGACTATTTCTGATACACAAAGCATTAAGCGACCCGGCAATGGCGTATAAAGTATTGGATTTAATAGAGGACACCGAATTATCAAAGAGTTGCTTTTTAGAAGCAAAGGAAATCTGGGAACCATATGAAAAAGATATAAAAACAGAATTTGAGCCTAAAATGTTGGCTGTAACAGGGGCACCGGCATTTGAATGGCAGAAAGACAGGTGGAAAAAGTATGTTCCAGAAGAAAGGATTGTTGAACTTGCAGCAGCAGCTTTAGTACTGTTTAAACAGTCATTCAACGGGCTTGGTAAATCTCCTAAACCTGATTATCACGATAATGAGGATACACATTACTATAGATGGATGGATTATACTCTTGATAAAGTAATAGAGCAAATGGAAGGTGTTGAAGCCTATTGTGTTAATACACTTGTGTTGGTAAACAAATATAAGAATGACTCCAATGTATTCATGTATTTAGATAGTCCTTATGAGTTGAAAACTCGTAAAGATAAAAAAGCCTATGAAATAGACATGGATGATGAAGACCAAATAAAATACGTCAACACCATAATTGATTCAAAGGCTCCAATTCTTATATCTGGGTACAAATATGAAGGGAAAAGTATATATGATAGGCTAGTAGATTCCGGCAACTGGAGATGTGAAATACTTGCAGAAGACGTAGCGAAATATTCACATGGATCTTCATTAGGAGATAAAAAGCCTAGGGAGGATGAGTGGGTTTGGTTAAATTATTAGAAATGTAGTTCAATTATTTGACGGTACTTAAGAGTAGAATTATTAGGAAGTTATATAAGCGGCTCCTGGTTAAAACTGGGGGCTTTTCTTTGATTATCAATCTATTTCGGGACATTCATCATAAATTAAAGACCTTGTGTATATTAAAGATAACATTTATGTTATTTTTTAATGCCTATAATAAAGCATGTCTCAGAAAGAATAGTAAATATTTTTAAGGGAGATGTTGTATATGTCAAAGTTACTATCCATGGAGGAAATATTAAATACCGAGAAACAAGAACTAAATAAATATAACTCTAATTTCATAGTCATCATAAAAGAAGTAATAAATACAGCACTTTATTATAAAGTGCTAACAAAGATCGGAGAGAATTATCGGAGGAACGGAAACATCTATTACAGAGTAAATACATTGCAAAATGCTATTCTCATGAGAGTTAAAGAGAATTGTTACTTAGTAATTAACGAGTTTGTTGAATATAACGGTCGGATACTCGATTTAGTGCCCATTTTATCATCTTATTCGTTCTGTATAAGTAAGACAAGAGATATAGAACATAATTCAAGAGAACGTGTTAAAGGAAATATTACAAAAGATAAACTAGAATACATTGAGAGAATCATACATTCGCTGATAACTTCCGGAGAAGTAAAAAAATCAGAGTCAGATTTTCAAGTTCATCATAAATGGTTGACTTTCGACCATAGAGAGGGAACAACGGTCTTAATACATAAAAAGCTTCACAAACACAGAAAAAATCACTTAAAAGGGAGATATGTTCATAATATGAAAACATTTTATGATCTTGTAAAGGAACTGGAAGGAGCAGAGATTTATTATAGAGGTATAAATATAATTGAATAAGAAGAAACACCTGCTACCAATTTTCAGATTTGGTACCAGGTGTTTTTATGTCTCTAAATATTATTAAAATGATAATAGAGGCTCAATAATTGATTCAGAATTAAAGCTAGTTAATAAATAATTTATCAATAGGGTTGAATTTCATATTGAGATGCGTCATAATACCATCCCAAGGTAAATGGAATGGTTTTTGATGTCACTTCAGAGGCTAGTTGAAGTAAGGTTAGGGTATAGTCCATTGGAATGACTAAACGAGAAAATTCCAGGATGTTTAAAAGGAAGGATGTTTAACATGGCTAAAACTTGGGGCTATGCACGTGTATCGACTACAGACCAAAATTTGGAAAGACAAATAATGGCGATTAAAGATTACTGCAATAACGAAATTAGTGACGAGGACATATTCAAAGATAAGAAGTCTGGAAAAGACTTCGATAGGCAGGAATACATCGTGCTTAAGCGGGTACTACGATCAGGTGATACGTTAGTTATTAAGGATACTGAGAGATTAGGCCGTAATAAAGCATTAGTAAAATCAGAATTAGCATGGATGAAGGAGCATGGCATACGTGTGAAAATACTAAGCTTGCCCACTACATTAGTAGACCTTGATGAAAAAAATAGTTGGGTTATGGATATGGTATCAACAATATTATTGGAAGTATATACTAGCTTGGATGAAAATGACTTTAATACCAGAAGAAGTAAGCAAAGGGAAGGAATTGAAATAGCTAAACTAAACGGAGTATACAAAGGAAGAAAACCTATGGAAATTGACCAAAAGACGCTAGGCGATGTTTATCGTAGATGGCGTGTCGAGAAAAGTCTGACTGGTGTGGAATGTCAGAAATTGTTAGGGCTTACTAATTCGACCTTTTATAGAAAGATGACTGAATACGAAGCACAACTACAGGGTAATCAAACGGATCATTCTAAAAGTGAAGCAATATAAAAAAGTAATATTTTTGTATTGATACCCTCGACTCTTATCCGTTTGGGGGTATCATTGTGTAAAATTCATTTTTGATATTGTAATGAAACCAGCTTATTATAGGTAATTCAGTTTTAGTTGGGCAAGAATTAAGGACTAAATCAATCAAAACATGCAATAGAAAATACCAAAATATCTATGCTTGTGTTGCAAGAAAACATAAAATGGCGTTGGGGAAATTAAAAACCTAATAAAGAATGAGTCTTCTTAAAGATTTTGGAAGGCTCATTTTTTATTAAGATAATTAAGATTAAGTTTATTCAGTAAACAAAGCTTGTATATGGATATCATACTCAACTCAATTAATTCAATACTTTGAGGAATCCACCCCGCCTTATTGTTTTGAAGTTAAGCTACTGATAGCAGATAGGATCTGGGGGGTTTTAGCCAAAATTAAAGTGTTGAAATATGTTGGGCCGTAACGTACAATTATAATAATTGACAATGTATACCAATATTTCCAATATAATGTCGAAATAGACAGAAGCTTAGAAGAAGGAGTCATATTCTAGGAGATAAAAAAATTGGAGGATGAAAAATGTTCAAGAAAACAAAGGCACTAGCATTTGGGGTAGTACTTTCACTATTGGTTCCAACCTCAGTATTGGGGGCATTGTTGCCAACGGACAAGTCATTTGGAGGGGCAGAGGTAGTCCCACATCCTGACGGAAGGGTAATAGAATACTACAAGGACTCCTACGGTAAGGTGTATACCGATTTACCTAAGGTAATAAGAACAGTAATACCTGGAGAAGACGGAAATACAATCAAATACGATGCTAACCTAATAACCAACGAAGGGGCACCATGGATGGATCATACCATGGAGAGGACTGGAGCCTATCTAACAGTGAGTAATGTGCTAAGAGAGAGTGTAATGCATGATCAAAGGCTTTTGTATGCTAAAGCTCCTGTGTCGCTAACCTTCTCTGGAGACTACTTCAATTGTAGAAACATTATAGAATTCACTAGATTTGAAGTTGAGTCTGGTAGGGTTTTGTACAACATTGGTTTTGATCATAGAAAAATGTTATCCTACTCCACCGAAGTGAGCGATATTAGCGCTGAGGTCCAGACTAAAACCATCAGTAAACCTGGAATGTACATGGTAGAGTTAGATCGTTCGCTAGGTATTGGGGTACACGCGTATATTTATGTAACAGCTGGGACAGAAGACGTCTCTTATGTAGCGCCGATAGCGGAAACCGCTACAGGCACATTAACAACAATCAAAGTAGACAGCAAAGAGTTTAACAGCTCTGTTTACAACATAGCAGGAGACAACTATGTAAAAGTTAGGGACTTAGCATCTATGTTAAACGGAACAGCAAAACGGTTCGACATCGCACATGTAACTCAGACGGACTTAATTACCATCAAGACTGCAGACTATAACTCAGCATACACAGCGGTAGGTGGAGAGTTAACCACTGTTGCGTCTGGGACAAAGACAGCTAATCCAACAAAACAAACTTATGCAATTGATGGATCAGAGATTAAACCGTTAGCCTATGAAATTGATGGAAGCAACTATGTTAATCTAAGAGACCTTGCAAAAATCGTTGACTTTGACATGGTGTCATCCGGCACAACAATTACTATCAATACAACGACTGGCTATTCAGGCATCGGTGGGACTCCGGTATCTAACAGTTTAGTGGTAGGGAGTACGGAGCGATTAGCAGGGTTCGATCGGTATGCAACGGCAGTAGCAATTAGTCGCAGTGGATGGAGCCAATCCGAAAGTGTAATACTAGCAGACGGAAACACCTATCATGACGCGTTAGTTGGTTCAAGCTTTGCGTATTTAAAAAATGCACCTATGTTAATTACGCCATCCGATGTACTCAACAGTGATACAAGTGCAGAGATAACTAGACTTGGAGTAAAAACAGTATACATTCTTGGAAGTTATAAATCTGTTTCTCAAGCTGTTGAGGACAGCCTAAAACAGCAGTATACAGTCATCCGAATCGGTGGAGCAGACGTACATGAAACTGCTGTCCGAGTCGCAGAAGAAGTGGGCAAGTTAAAACAGTTCGACACCGTAGCACTGGCAACATACTTGAATTTCCCCGATGCATTAGCGTTAGCGCCATTTGCAGCAAAAAATACAATGCCAATCCTGTTCTCAGGAGTAAACGCACTGGGAGTTGATGCAAAAACTGCATTACAGGCAATGGGCGTAAAGAATGTTATCATTGCAGGTGGTACAGGAGTAATTGCAAGTGGGGTTGAGACAGAGCTAGCTAGCATGGGTATCAGTGTAACTAGACTAGCGGGATACGATCGATATGATACATGTCTAGAGATTATCAAGCACTTTGCACCACAAGGCGGATACACAACAATCGCAATCGCAACGGGCGAGAATTATCCTGATGCGCTAACGGGATCTGTATTAGCGGCAAAGAACAACACACCCCTAGTTCTTGTAGAGAGGAACAGTGTTAAAGGCACTATTGCGGACTATATAAAAGGAAGTACAGTAAATAAGGCTTACATTTTCGGAGGTACAGCGGTAGTGTCTACTAAGTTAACAGGTAACTAAAAAAAGAGACCTGTTCTTAAGGCCAGAGAAGGGATTGTGCTATGCCGTCAAAATATAGCAAATGACCGGTCTCTGGCCTTTAGTATAGGATGATAAAAACATTATTAATTTTGGAAGGCTCAATATGTGCCGATTAGATAATTTGATGGTTAAGGAGAAACTTATGAAAAATAAGTTAAAAGTGATTACAGTTGTAATCTTGGTAATAGCAATAGTAGGCGTGGGGTTACATTTAAATAAAATAGCAACCTCACAACAAGCACTTCGAGCAAACGCAGTAGATACGGAGTCACAGGATCTAAGTGAGGCTAAGAACGGAACTATAAACGCCATTAAAGTCGAAGGTGATAACGCACTAGGCGTTGATGAGAATAGACTAGAATTAGGTAGCGATTTGGCCGAGGTTCCAGAAGCACAGGTTCCAGCTGATCCTAACAAGAAATTATCGAGTGGATCTACACTGCTAGAGGCGAAGACCTATATAGAGATGCAAAGAAAGAGATGTGTAGATAGAGGAAATACGCCAGAAGAAGTAATAGAAATAGTTACAGCGATAGCAATAAATTTTGGAACAACCATTGAAGAAGTAAATAGTTTACAAGTATCGCCTGAGCCAGTTGTGAAGCCAGCTGAAGCGACAAAGCCAAGTAGCGGAGCTGTTAAGCCAACTCAACCAACTCAACCAACTCAACCAACTCAACCAACTCAACAAAGCAGTAATGAAGACCTGACTGGAACACCTGGAGCATTCCCAAAAATGGATTGGGACCAGAACGGGGACGGCATAACTGATGGACATGAGGGTAATAGGGCCGAAGTTACTGGCACAACATCAGACCCCAACTTCACTAAAAATTTAAAGGCTCACTAACAACTAGTAAATCAGAACTTCACCACTCAAGTAGGGTTCTGATTTTTATATACAGATAATAATGATATAAACCTTAGAATGTTAATCAAATCTGATTTATTTGTTACAGTTTGCGTAAGCTTTATAGTGGTACAAGGAGGGATTTCGAGTATATGGTACCTCAAAAAGTTTACAGCATTAGTAGTCAAAAGGTAGGCACAAACCAATTAAGCTGGTAATACAGCTAAGAATAGGGTAAACAAGGCGACTTTCAATGGGAAACATTATGTATCAAATGGTAAACAAGGTAAGTTCAGAAGGGAAACATAGTGTATTTTGTGAGTACACTAAAGTGAAATTATCTTTTGACATGATAAACGTAGTAAGAAAAAGGATGGCATGTTAACGTTGTGTGAGTGCATTGAGATGAAATTTAATATTGACATTGAAATGCGTAGAAAGAAAAAGGGCAGCATGACAGAGCTAGGCGGTTTATCTGTGGAATTGTCATAGTAAACAAGTTAACTTCAAGTATCAGATTGAATTTCAGTGTCAACTATGTACTATTCTTTAGTAAACTCATAAAGGCATGTTGATAAAATGATTCGATAAAGAGGGTGGCCATAGCTTTCAGTATGCACGAGACTAATGGCAATAAAGAGGCTAAGTAAGTTTTATGGTATAAAACTTTATGCGGGATAGACGAAAAATATGTCTAAAAGAAGGAGGGGGACAAACCAAATAAGAAAATATTTTATGAAAATTGTATTACCTTTAGCAGCAAATGATTATTCAAGAAATCATGTACACCTAAAGAAAATGATTGATATATATATAGGGTTGCAGAGCAATCATTAGACTGTAAAAATAGGAGCTTCCTATAAGAGAGTAGGATCAAATAATGTTATTACTAACTCCCATAATATTTTTTTGAAAGCCAAGAAAACGACATGAGTGGTACAAAAAAGTACCAAAACCACAAGAAGATAAAGGCGAGTATTTGAATAACAGACATTATTTAAGAAAGAGTTTATCAGTGCATGATAGACTCTTTTTATAATTCATGGTGCACCTTTCATGTATTTCATTTATAGATTTTTCGGTCTTGTAATAACCAAAAAATCTTATATAATACACCCCCAATTATTGAAGAGGGGAGTGTGGAAGTTCATGAAGGACAAGCCAATAGCTCTTTTGATAAGGGCCAATCAAAATATTTTTAATCTTATGGCTATCGCTCGTAGAGCATTACTAGCCAATGGTCAGCTAGAGCAATCTAAGCGTATGGTCTTAGAAGTCCAACAGAGCAATACTTACCATGAAGGGTTAAACATCATTGGAAAATATGTATTATTTGGGGAGGCAATAGACGATGAGTAATAATGAGTTTACTGTGCTCCCTTTGATTCTGAAAATCAGCAACAAGGACATATCAAACATCATGGAAAAAGCCTTGGACCAAGGCAGTTGTTTACACTGGTGCTACAATATTGAATCAATGTACCAGAGTGAAATGGGATCAGTGTCAAGTATCATTTCAAATGGTGGAACACTATTGTTCTATGGCATGGAACAGGTTTACCAGCTAACAAAATCAAAGTTGATGTTAGGCATACAACAGGCTCTACCATATCTAACGCAATTTATCAAAGGAGATACCTTGGAGGTAAGCTCCATGAGCTCAGATGATGCAGATTTTATAATTCAAATGGCATTATGGAACGAAGTGCTCTTTGACTAAAAATGTAAGGTTGTTTCCATTTTTCAAGCTAATTCAGGCTCAATAAATGGAAGGCACAAGAGGTGTAGGCAAAAGCAAGTATGATTTAGCTTGATACAAAGCCAACAATCTGGAGGTAGTGGAGGTTTATAGGTTAAGTAAAATAGGTTTATAGGGATACAAACAAATTGTGGGTTGTAAAGCCATGGTTGACACTATGTACAAGGTTAAAATAGATAAACAAGAGCTATTTTAATCAAAAACACACATATTTTGATGTAAGCAAATAAATGTCAAGTTGTAAAGCCATAGTTGACACTATGACGACAAAGGATAAGATTATCAGCTTTCACAGTTTAAATGAAAACACAGAAATATTAAGTACCAAGCAATGATGGCTTGAAGGGCGCATTAGAGATATTGAGTGTAAAGCCATGATTGTCAAAGGTATGCTTTCAAATAAGCATGATTTAGATTATTAAGTATAATTTGAATCACTAGGAGGAAGTTTACCATGACATTAGATGAAGAATTACAACAATACAAAGAGAAGTTAGTGCAATGTAAAAAGACCATGGAATCAAACGAAAGAAAGATGGATTGCTTAATAAAGGAAAATACCTCTTTGAAAAACAAAATGTGGAACATCGAAAATATTGAGTTAGGCAACCTTAGAGTTGAAAATAAAACGCTTAAGGAAAAACAGACATATATAGAGCAAAAACATAATCAGAGATTAAAAGCCTTACGTGAGCACTATGAAGCTGAAGTAGTTAAAGCCAGGCGTATCGTTAAACATGAGGAGATATTAAACTGTTTATCAAGAAATAATGGCAATATAATAAAGGCCGCATTTGAATTGGGTATAAGCAGGCAAGCATTGTATCAGCGCCTAAATCGAGCAAATGGGTTAAAAAAGACACGGTAGGGACGATTAGAAGTAAGGCAATAAGAGTAGGGAAGAGGCGTTTAAATGGGACTACCAGCAAAAAAACAACAGTGAACAATAAGCTCCAACCCAACTAAATGGATTGGAGCTGTTCTATGTCTAAGAATGAAATGAGGAGTGCTAAGAGTGGAAAAGAAGCTACCAGCCAAAAGAGTCAACATTGTCACTATCAAAATAGTTAGAGAAGGCAGTGTGCTATACCAAAATCGAACCATAAACTCACCCTCAGATTCGGCTAATCTGCTCGAACCTTTTCTAAAAGACGAAGATCGTGAGTGTTTTCTAGTCGTTTGCCTAGACACGAAGAATCAGCCCACAGCAATTCATACAGTCAGTATTGGCACTTTGAACTCTAGCTTAGTTCATCCGAGGGAAGTATTTAAAGTGGCTCTGTTAGCCAATTCCAATGCATTGATCCTAGCTCATAATCATCCCAGCGGGGAACCGAAACCTAGTCAGGAAGACCTCGAAGTCACACGTAGACTTGTA
This sequence comes from Desulfosporosinus burensis, assembly GCF_054657535.1. Lineage (NCBI taxonomy): Bacteria > Bacillati > Bacillota > Clostridia > Eubacteriales > Desulfitobacteriaceae > Desulfosporosinus > Desulfosporosinus burensis. Next base: position 313,998 of record NZ_BAAHYN010000003.1, on the reverse strand, counting down.
GAAGCAGGAAAAATCTTAGGAATAGAAGTGATCGACCATATTATCATTGGAAGTAATTCTCGTTTTGTGAGCTTGAAAGAGCGTGGGGATATTTGAGAAAAGTGCGAAGCAAAAAGAAAAGGGGGATCAACCATGGAACCCATAGATATAGACGATGGCATTTACTTCTCTATCAAAAAGTGGTGGTAAGAATCGTTTAACTAGAAGAGTAATTCTTGAGGTAAACTAACCATTATTAAAAGCACTAGATTAGAGCAATTCTAAGGCTAGTGCTATTTTCCTAATCATGGTCAAAACAACACTCCATAGGTGAGTAATTTCTAAATAAGGATGAATATGACAGGGATTCTTTGCTTTGTGTCGAATAATCTAGTGGTGGTAATAAAAGGCAAGTAATAAAGCGGCAAAGTTTATTTATAAGAGAGGTTTCTATGCAAACAATAACAATACAATGGTCTGGAGCATTTAGCTTAGAAAGATTCGACCTATGTGTTTTAGCATCAGACAAGGGGATATATGCAATATCTCGTATATGGGGTAATTGGGAAACCCTACTATACATAGGTCGTACAAAAAGAGAGTTCCAAAAAAGGTTGAGGGAACATGATGCTTGGCTAAAACTGTACCGTGGTCAAATCAAAGTTAGAATTGGCCGAATAAAATCTCCAAGTATGACCTTTTCAGAAAAGTTACTAGCGGATGCAGAATGCTTATTAATTATTTCGAATGAAACAGTTGAGAATACTTCAAATGTAAGCACATACTCAGGAAGAGCATTAACAATCAATAACACTGGAAGAAGGGGCCTGTTAGAAAAATGGATTAGCTCCGATGATCTTGAAGATTATTAAAGTAGCAAAGCAGGGTACTAGTTAATAATTGAGTTTAGGTGAATCACAAGAGTTTTTCAATTAACTATACTGGCCGAGTTCATGCATTGGTACTTTGGCCATCATCACGGTGATATTTAGGTGGATGAGAGGCATACATTACACTATCAACACCTGGTAAGAATCGTTTGACTAGGTGGTAGTCAATTCTGGTGGTGAAATGACAAACAGACCTCAGTATATAAAAAATATACTGAGGTCTGTTTAATTAATCCCATCCAAATCACCACTATTCCGGTAATGGGATCCTGTTTAAAAGTGTCAATACTTTACCGTATTCTGGATTATATATACATTCTTCATATATAACTTCATCGGCCTGTGCATCTAAAAACCAGTATTTTGCAGGTACCTCTCCTTGGCGTATCTCTTCTATGCTACTTGGATTGTCAAAAAATGTGGCTGTGACACTCGCTGGATCTATCGTTGAGTTCAACGGTCTATTACCAGGATACGTCTTTAAAATCTTCCATTTTTCAGATTGAATAACAGCGAATTTGTCTTTAGCATATTCTACAAGTCTGTTTAGCAGTACAAAAACTGAGACATCATATTTTTCTAAAGCAAGCTGCTTCAAACTTTCCATACTTGCTCTTGTGTTGACGAAGTCTTTATGTAGATGAACTTGAGGCATAATTAATTTAGCGGCGAAATCATTAGCTTCCATTTCTTGAATATCTTCCGTTAGTAAAGTAGATGAGCTAGCTTTCCTTACATACGTTTGTTTGAGATGCCAGGGTATCACTGCATGACCTATTAATAATGCTGTAGTAAACTTCTTCCTTTGACTGTGTTTCTTTGTTGAGTTTAACACAATAATTTTTTGGGGCCCATTAAAAAGTATTCCTTCGTCTTCATTATCCAGTTCGTCCTCATAGATTAAAATATTCAACTTGCCTGCGATTTGGCGGACGTCAATTGGAAGAATGTCATTACTGTGATTTCTGAGAACCAATTCGGCAGAGTCCAATTCCATTGGCATTGGTACATTTCTATGATAATCAGAAGAGAGAAAAACTGCAAACTCAAGAAGTTTATCTTTATCCTGTACGGATAGGCCTTGAGTAATTTTTAATAAAAATTTTATTGTATCATCATGAATAACATCTGTGCTTAATTCTTTGCCGGAAACCAAATAATCAGTAGTAACATTTAATGCATTGGATAGTTTAACTATCGCTTCGTATGAGGGATTTCTTACTCCTGATTCATACTGGCTTATCGCTGGTGGTTGTAACCCGGCTCTTTTTGCCAGTTCTGTTTGGCTCAACCCTAATAGTTCACGTCTTTTTAGTATGCGTTCGGATACCGACACAACAATGCCTCCTTATAATACGTATAACAAATAAATAATACCATGAAGTTGATATCTTTGACAATAACAAATGTTACAAATAATGTTGCCATGCGTTATTGACAACCATTATAACACTTGTTATAATAAAAATTGCCAAGATGCATATTGGCTAAATATTAGAAAGAGGTGAAGATGGATGAAACAGATAACAGTAGTAATTAATGCCCAACCCAAAGAGGTTGAAAAGCGAAGTTATACTTTTCAAGAAGTAGTTGTGCTAGCCTTTGGAAGCTATGATGAATCACAGAAGTCGTATACTATGATATCAACTAGAAAAAATGATGATGGAGACAAACATGTAATTACGTATTCACTCGGAGACGAAATTAACATGAAAGAGGATATGAGGATAAATGTCGATTCAACTAATAGATCTTAATGATGACTTAAGAAAGCTTAAAATCGAAGGATATAATATTTCTATAGTCAATGCTAATTTAGTAGTGAAAGGGATACCCTATGTTAATAGGGAGAAAAAAGTGCTATTCGGTATACTTTATTGTCCTTTGACTTTATCAGGGGAAAAAACTGTACCACCTCAGGATCATACAGTAAGGTTTATGGGGGAGCATCCTTGTGATCAATTTGGGACGGAAAATAAGTCTTTCGTTAATTCTTATGATGTGAATACCTTAACTACAGATATTATTGGATCATATTATTTTTCTTCAAGACCTCAAAATGGGTATCCTGATTTTTATACAAAGATGACTAAGTATATCGAATTATTGTCTGCACCAGCAAAGTCCATAGACACTGGCGTTTCAGCACAAGCCTTTGAATATGAGGCTTATAGTGATATTAGTGTATTTAAGTACCCTGATACAAATACAGCAAGAGCAGGACTTTCTCATATATCTGATAGAATAAAGGATCAAAAAATAGCTATAGTAGGCTTGGGTGGAACAGGCTCTTTTGTGCTAGATTTTGTTAGCAAAACTCCGGTTAAACAAATTTCACTATTTGACGGAGATGTAATGTTAAATCATAATGCTTTCAGGATTCCTAGCGCAATGAGTTTAGATGAACTAAAGAAAAGACCAAGTAAGGTATCATATTTCAAGGGAAAATATGATGTTTTACGGGACGGTATCATAGAAAATGATGTCTTTATTAATGAGTCAAACGTAAATTTATTAGATGGACATGATTTTGTATTTTTAGCAATAGACAAAGCTGAGGCCAAAAAAGCGATTATTGATCATCTTGTACTTTCAAAAATTCCGTTTGTTGATTTGGGTATGGGAATAAGTGTTGTTGACAACTCATTAAGAGGACTTATAAGAAAAACGCTTGTTACACCCGATAACAACACTTATTTGTCTAAAATCGCAATGGAGCATATAGAAGATGAAAATGTATATTCTCAAAACATACAAATATCAGAATTAAATGCTTTAAATGCTATCTTAGGTATTATAACTTGGAAAAAACTTTATCGTTTTTATTTAACTGAAGAAATCTTCTATAATTCAACGTTTATAGTTGATGAAGAGGAGATAAAAAATGAGACATAAATTTGTAGAATACATTCCATCTGAAATTGAAAATAATATGCTTTATATATCACTTGAATACGATGTTGCAAAACACAAATGCGCCTGTGGATGTGGAACGGATATTGTGACAACTTTGTCACCGGCACGATGGAAGTTAACTTATGACGGTGAAACGGTATCTCTTTCTCCATCAATTGGTAACTGGGGTCATGAGTGTAAGTCCCATTATTTTATTACTAATGACAAGGTTGTATGGGCAGGTACTATCACTAAAAATCAAATGGCTCAAGTAGTAAGAAATGATAAAGAGTCGCTAAAAAGACACATTGAAAGTGCTCCGAAAGCAAATGGCTTTATTGATTGGATAAAAAATCTATTTAGATCTGGTTAAAGTAATTTTAGAATGCTATATACGATTATTACGTGTTTAGAAGCTTAGGGTGTGAGTTGATTAACAATTTAGCGTAGATTTAAAGATGAGGTTTAACAGGGTTTATAAGCATAGGGCTTATCCATTTAGGGATAGGCTCTTTTTGTTTTCCTGAACAAAAACTTAAAATATTATATACAGTCTTAAAAGATGACACTCATTTTAGCAAAACCTACATAGACGTGGTGCATCAGATTCAAAAAGAGTCATGAAGAACCATGGTACCCTTTAACTATGGAAAGCGAAACACTATAAGCAATCATGTTAAAGGAGGCAAGTTTAAATGAAGGCACAAGCATAAGGCAAAACATCTAAGCACTAGGACGAGCATTACCCTATCAGCATGTAGTAAGAATTGATTTAGTTTTTGAGTAAATGGTGGAAGGGATGTAAATTGATATCGACAGTTACTAAATCACTAGAAACATTTACAAAAAACCTCTAGAAACAATGGCCCATTTCAAGGGTGCGTGTTGGTGTGAAAATAGTAAGTCAGGATTTTTGTGAGATTGGAAAGTATGTTTAAACAGAGATTAAAGGATTAATCAGTCACACTTGATAGAAGATCTTGAGGATAAATTTGGTTTATAGGCTCCTACTACACTAGGAGCCATATTCATATGGAGAATTTTAAGAATCACCGGGTAAAAGATAATGTGCCTGTTCAAAGACATGTAAAGCAATTAATAGAAAGTGAAAATCAAATTTGAGCAGGAGGTGATAAGCATGTTAGATCAAAAGGTTGTCAAAATTTATACTGCTTTCGCACAATTGAACCGTTGGTTGTACAACAAGTACGAAGAATATGCTGATACCGGAGCTATGTACATGCCCTATTGCAAGAGCATAGATGACATCAATAATTGGGTTAATAAGGTGATAAACAGTGTTAATAAGAATAAGGTCAAAGTTACCAGCTATTATAACAAGCCAGGCATTTACAAGCTTAAAAACATAGGGTATTGGGAGGCGTTAGTTCTATTAAACCTTATAATCAGAGATGGCAAGCTAATAGATCGCTTTTTTGACATTGGGTGTGATCCAGAAGACCAGCTACATAAGCATCATCATATATGGGCAACCAAAAAACAACTTGGAACAATTGTTATAGTCTATGGTAATAATTTAATTGTAATAACAGTAAAAAGTGGACGTGCTGACTTAGATATTGAATTTCTGAACGAACGGAGATTATCAAGCGTTCGTATTTAATACAGTTTACAGGGTTCCCGTAAGCATATTGAGTTTTGAAGGAGACGAGTTGTTATGAAAATAGAGATTTCTGCATTTATGAAAAAGGGCGTTGCGATGATTGATGAACTAGTTTTGTACTTAAATCAACTAGGACCCGAAATTAAACCTGATGAGGTGGAGTGTATTGGTGCGGTGAATCATCGGGATGCAGTGATGTGGAATTGGGTAAATTACTTGGTTTATACAGACTCTACTAAATCGACTGTCAGAAATATTGATGCGTTAGCAGATAGAATTAATGCACAGTTTAGCGAATTAGAATGGGGGAGGAGAGGTGGCTGAGAATGGCTATAATAGAAAGTCTGATAGACAGATGGATTGGCTACAAAGGCAACTAAAAGAAAAAGATCGTGAACTTCAACGATTGACACAACTATTAATCGAGGCAAAAAAGCAATTCGAGGAATTAGAGAAAGAGAATTCAGAATCGAAACTATATAAGAGTGTGGTGGAGAACGGAAGCACAGAGGAACAACAACTACGAAAACAGTTAGAAGAGGCACAAGAGAGAATTCAAGAACTTGAAGAGAAACAGGTTTATCCGGCTGCCATGAAAAAGGATTCCAATGGAAACCCAATTACTAATGAGATTATTGTTGAACTTTTCGAGAGTGGTATGAATCCTAATCAAATAAGTAAATATCTTGGCAATATGACTCATCAGGGAATTCGGGCAAGACTTAAGAAATTAGTTTTATACTGTAACAAATGAATGAAAGGGGGTACCAACATGACAAGAGCTGAACTGATTGTAGAATTCTATGAGCAAGAGCGCCGAAGGCTTTTAACGTTAAGGGATGGTACTAGTTATAAACCTAAAGCAGGCCATAAAGAACAGTGGAAGGATTGTCATGAAAAACTTGATCTGCTAAAGCAAATGATTGGAGAAATAAGCAAAGAAGAAATTATTAAAAATGAAAAAACAGGTCATACTCAACAGGATTATATTGGAACATTTAGCGATTCACCTGCACTCTATTATAGTTGTAGATATAATTTTATTCCTGAGTATTATGTAAATATGAGTATCATGAATTCCGGTAATGAGGGGCACTATGACGAAAGGTTATTGAGATTAGCATATAATATCTGGGAGAGATGGTTCAAGCAGGGTAAAAACGGTAAGAACAGTAAGTATGAGTGTGAGAAAGAAAAACGGTCGGAAACAAACTATATCAGAGCAACGGTTATTGATGGTACAGTCACTCAGTTAAAGTGGTCTAACCGGAAGAAAAAGAATTAATAGTATCAGGGAAAGACGTGTTTGGTAGACTTGGAAGGTCAGGTTGTCTTTGGACGATCTGACCTTTTTTGTTTTTTATTGGTATATTTTAACGATATAAGGAGGAGATACACGGAAGATGTGGAAGGTATCATCAAAGGCAAGTTATAAAGGCTCATACAAGCTAATAATTGAAAGTTATTTATCATTTATTGGCTGTTGATAATTTGAAAGGGATTGTTTTTTTATGAGTGCACTTAAGACTGGGAAATTTAATGAATTTACTGTTCATACACTGAATGAACAATCAACTTTTCTACATATCAACTTGGCTGATTCACATAACTTTTATAGAGGTTTATTTGATTATTTTTTTGATGAAACTCGTTTATTGAGATATGCTGAAAACAAAATGAATTTGCATTTTGAACCCATGGTAAAGAACTATGTTACTTTGTTCAAACATTTAGGTTTGTATATTGATGATTATAACATCGAAAAAATTCCTGCTTCCATAGAGAATGAAGTACTCCTAATTCTTTCGGATGAATACGAGTTAGAGGATACTGGCGATGGTTACCTAAAAGTCCGATTAGATAAAATGGGTAAGATAGGAGAATACATATTCTGTAACTTGCTTTCAGAATATTTTGGGTTTGATTGTATCATTCCAAAGGTACATTTAACAACTGATCCCAACATGAATGTTTATGGCATTGATACTCTATTTTATTCTCATGAAAGTGACATGATTCTTTTCGGAGAATCTAAGCTAAGTAAATCTTTATCCAATGGTACTGGCTTAATTAACAAATCTCTACAAACGTACGAACAGCAGATTCAAGACGAATTCACTTTAATGCTGAGTAGTCGTTTTTTAAAAAATAATATGGGAATATTCGGTGATAAATATGCTGATGTTGTTGAGTTAAGTCTTTCAATCGGGCACTTTATTGAAAAGGCAGATGTAAAAAGGATCGGCATACCTATTTTTATTGCTCATGGAGCAGACGCTACACCAGATGCTATTTTTAAAAAATTATGTAAGATTAAAAAAGGTACAATGCTTGGGCTTAAAACGGTTTATATTGTGGTTTCGCTTCCGATTTTTAATAAGAGCAAAATGATAGCAGTCTTTACCCAAGGAATAGCTGAAAGGAGGGCGTACTATGAGCAAGAAGCATCAAAGTAATGACCCTCAAATTTTGAGAGAATACTATATAAGATCTTTAGCTACGGCACAGAATCCAACACAAAAAGCAAGGGAGCTTGCAGATGATCTGTTTGCATTAGATTTAACCGTATACTCAAATACTTATACATTGGATTCTGTCCTTTATTCAGCCTTGGCAGAATCAGTTTTAGATGATGAACTGTCATTGCACCCAGAACAAATTGAAATATTAAATCAAATTAAAAATAACGATGCACTTATTGTCAGCGCCCCAACTAGCTTTGGAAAAACCTACTGTATATTTGAGTATATTGCCCGTTATATGCCCCAAAACATTGTACTTGTAGTTCCTACTTTAGCTTTGGTAGATGAATACGTTAAGAGAGTAATTAAAAAATATCAAGGATTATTTTCGAGATTCAAAATTCATACACATATTGACGAAGAAAGGATTTATGATTTTGATCAAAACAACATATTCATTATTACCCATGACAGAGTAGTACAAGAAAGTGCTTATGAAATGATTAAGAAGATAAATTTTTTGGTAATTGACGAAGTATACAAATTGGAAACTGATCCTCAAAATGACAGAGTTTTAGTTTTAAATATGGCTTACTATCACTTGGCTCAAAAGGCTCAAAAATATGTTTTATTGGCACCGTTTATAAAATCGGTTGAGGACATAGAGCAATTGGAAAAACGTCCTGCGTTTTACAATACAACATATTCGCCGGTTGTTAATGAAGTCAGAAGTGTTAACATATTGCGACACGATGATCGTTATCCTGAATGTCAACTATTGTTAGCTAAATTACCGTTCGATGAAAAAACGTTAATCTATTTTCCTACTGTTACAGGAATTTACAAATACGTAAATGAATTTATTGCTAAAGAGCCTATCATTGATGAGTTAGATCAAACAGTGGAATTTTTTATGGAGTGGGCTAGAGATGAAATACATGAGGATTGGTGCGTCATCAAGGCAATGGAAAGAGGTTATTTAATTCATAATGGACAAATACCGATTGGCACAAAATTGTTCCAGTTAAATCTATATGAAAGCAGTGATGTTTTTAATCGCTTGCTCTGCACAGCTACACTCCTTGAGGGTGTAAACACAACTGCTAAAAGCATTATTATTACTAAGCCATCAAGAATGTCCGATAGGAACAACAATGACGCAGATTTCTCGGCCTTTGATTTTTATAACTTGGTTGGTCGAACTGGAAGGTTAAACAAGCATTTTATTGGAACAGCATATTATTTAAAAGCTCCAACTGATCCAGAATATAAAAAAATTGATGCAATCAAAAGCATAAAATTTGAATTGACCGACGAAAGTAAAGATATAGATATTCAAAAGGGCAACATAGCAGATCATCCTGATGTAATTGCATTCCTTCAAACATTAGGGATTACAATTGATGAATACCTGTTGGAAATCGGTAGTCGTCCAAGGTTTGAAACGGTAAAAGATATTTACAATCGTTATCAGGAGTGCAAGCAAGAATTACTACAAGAACTACAAGCGTTCCTAGACAATTCTCAACATGGAAGATTGAATTTAGTCAAGTGCCTATATTATATTGCCGAGGGTGCTCGCGATAATTACAGAGCGAATATTGTTAATAGCCTTTTACATAGAAGTCGTCCTAAAATTAAAACTGTAGTGGACAGTACAAAGAAGTATTTTGCTTCGAAAGGGATAGATAATATAATTTCTACAACAATAAGCATCAAAATGAGCTTCATCGAGCATCAATTTTATACCAAGGTAATGCTTGTACGGTATTTTATGAAATTGAAAAATATTGACATCTCATTGCTAAGTATTTTGGACAATAAAGTGATAGGTGCTATCGAATACCTTTACTTTTCTGATTCTAAACAAAAAAAGATGTTGCTCGATTTAGGGATTTATGAGCGAGATATTAATTTAATAATTCAAATAATCGGTAACGACTTTGATGATCTATTTGAGCTTAAAAAGCGTTTGTATGCAAGCTTTGATAAACTTCAAAGAGTTAGCTTTATTTCAAGGTATGTGATTCGCAATATTGTCTGATTGATTTCAATTATGCAAGTAATATGGGAAAGCAGGTATGTGTAAAAATACATGCCTTTATTACTTGTTTATATCCATCAAACTGTGTGAAAACTAAAAGTTGTAGAGTGATATATCAGAGATAGAGCACGTGGAGTGCGTGGTAGTAGGTAATTTGAAACGTTAAGTTTATAGGGTTTTAGAGAGAGACTGTTTTTAGGGTGTAAGTGCTTAGGGGAATATAAAAAGTTAGTATATTTATGAGCATCTGCTGAATGAAGGCAGGTGCTTTTCTACTTACCATTACACGATATATAGATTATAATGAAGGACAGGTCTATAGTAAATTATTTTTTTTGATTGTGGTTATTCATAACCTATAATTATTAATGGATAAAGCTGTACATTGCATAACGAAATAATTATAAGAAGAGGAGATATATTGTGGGTAATTTATCAAAGTTGAAAAGAGAGCATATGATTGAGTTCTTGAATAAATTGCGAGAGGAACATGGGGATGATGATACCATAATTGCAATCAACGAAATCGAGTCAGAGTTGACTAGCAAGAAGTATGGTTTGATTTGGGAAGAACACGAGGAACGTGTCGATGTCGAAATGAAAACTAAAATTCCTGTGTTTACAGAAATTATAGACAAGGAAATAATTACAGATGCCAGTCAGCCTTATAACTTTTTGTTAGAGGGAGACAATCTGCATAGCCTTAAATTGTTAGAGAAAACGCATAGAGGTGATATAGATGTAATCTATATCGACCCCCCTTACAATACCGGAAATAAGGATTTTATTTATGATGATACTTTTGTAAATTCAGAAGATGGTTATAAACATTCAAAGTGGTTATCATTTATGGATCAACGACTTCGTATTGCGAGAAAGTTGTTATCTGATACAGGTATTATCTTTATAAGTATTAGTGATATTGAGCAATCTCAGTTAAAGATTTTATGCGATGAGATATTTGATAATAATTTCATGGGACAAGTTATTCGCGGGACAGGCACACCCACAGGGCAAGGGACAAATGGGCTTGTTACAGAATATGATTATATTTTAGTATATGGTAGAACAGAGGATGCTAAAATATTAGGCGTAGCGTATGGTGAAGATGATTCAAAAATATACGATAAGTCTGATGAAGATGGTGCCTATCTTACAAGAACGTTGAGAAAGACGGGAAAAGAAGATAGAAGAGAAGATAGGCCTACTATGTGGTATCCTTTAGAAGCACCAGATGGTACATTTGTGTATCCATATGGACCGTCAGGCTATGAGAGTCGGTGGAGATGTAGTAAAAAAACCTATCTTGATTTTATAAGCGAGAAGAGAATAGAGTGGAAACAAGATAAAGATGGGGTTTGGAAAGTATATCTTAAATTCCGTTTTGAGGGAAAACTTAAGAGACCTACTACTTTATGGCTGGATAATGTAGGAAATAAAATGGCTACAAATGAAATTAAAGCTATTTTTGGAAAAGATGTTTTCAGCCATCCAAAGCCAGTTCGGTTAATTATAGATTGTTTAAAGATTTCTACAAACAAGTCATCTACAGTGTTAGATTTCTTTGCAGGTAGTGGAACAACAGGACAAGCTGTATTAGAGCTTAATAAGCAAGATGGTGGAAATAGAAAATTTATTTTATGCACAAACAATCAGAATGATATTTGTAAGAATGTTACCTACGAAAGAATGTATAAAGTAATTCATGGTTATGAGTTTAAAGGTAAGAAAGAAAGTATCCTCATGGAACAAGCCTTATCGTATGATGACCTTACAAAAATAGATGCAATTATGAAAGAGGTTGAAACTATAGAAGAAAATAGCAAAGAAAATTTCAATAAAATAATAAAGGAGTTTAAAGAAGGAGTTCTTAGAGTTATCGGAAGAGATACAATTAGAGAAAGAGTTGAGGGAATATCTGCAAACTTAATGTATTATGAGACTAATTTTATTGAAAAGTTTTCATATGATGTTGAACACAATTTCAAAGATGAGTTATTAACTCATATCGTTGAAATGGTACAGCTTGAGCAGGGTATAAAAATTGATAATACTAACTATATTCTTTTGCTAACAGATGATAATGTAGATGAAATTGAGCGAGATAAAGAACGTCTTAAAAATTGTAAAGGTATCTACATCTCATCTCAGGTATTACTGACTAGAAGTCAGGAAGCTTTGTTTGATAACTTGGGCATTGAGTTAATCCCTATACCAGAGTATTACTTTAATACTGAGTTAAGGGAGGTTGGAGAACTATGATAGGTTTACCGAAGGGATTATTTGATTTTCAAAAGGATTGTGTGGGGTATTTACTTAATGCTACGTCTGCGGGTGATAAAGATACTGTAGTGGTTAAAGCACCGACGGGAGCTGGAAAGACAATTATCTTAATTGATTACATTGATAAGTATCTAAGCACCATTAATCCAAATATATCCTTTGTATGGCTTTGCCCAGGCAAGGGAGATTTGGAGGAACAGAGTAGACAAAAAATGTTAAGGCATCTACCTAATGGAAATTCAAAGAATTTATTTGATATCTTAACAACAGGTTTCCAAGCAGGCGATACCACTTTTGTCAATTGGGAGTTAGTTACCAACAAGAAGAATAAAGCCATCACAGAGAGTGAAAGAAAAAATCTTTTTGAACGTATTGCAGATGCTCATAGAGATGGTATTCAGTTTATCTTAATTATTGATGAAGAACATTCAAATGATACCAATAAGGCTAAAGATATTATTAATTCTTTTGCATCGTTATCTATAGTAAGAGTATCTGCTACAGCTAAAGAAAATAAGTTGTATAACTTCTATGAAATACCAGAGATTGATGTTATAAACTCAGGTCTTATTACAAGAGCTTTATATATCAATGAGGGGGTAGAAGCAAGCACTACAATTGATAATGAACATGAGTATTTGATCGAGTTAGCAAATACAAAGAGAAAAGCTATAGCAGATGATTATAACGATAAAGGCAAAAATATTAGACCTTTGGTATTAATCCAATTCCCAGATATGTCAACAGAATTGATTGAGCGCATCGAGGAAAAACTAGAGTCTATGGGGTATACTTATGAAAATAAGTTAGTTGCCAAGTGGATGAGCGATAGCAATGATAAAATCAACAAAGAAGGCATTGAAAAACTCGATGCGCAGCCTATCTTTTTACTAATGAAACAGGCAATAACCACAGGATGGGATTGCCCAAGAGCAAAGGTTCTGGTAAAGCTCCGTGAAAATATGAGTGAGGATTTCACAATTCAGACTATCGGCAGATTAAGGCGTATGCCAGAGGCTAAACATTATGAGGATGATTTGTTAGATAATTGCTACCTGTATACATTTGACGAAAAGTATCGTCAGAGTATTAAGCAAGAAATCTCTAATGCATTCGATATTAAAAGGGTATTTCTGAAGAATAAGTGTAAGACTTTTACTTTAGAGAAACAGTTGAAAGATTTAGACTTTGATGGTCTTGGTGAAAGGGAAACTTATAAAATAGTGCATAAATTTTTTACAGATAAGTACAACCTAACAACTAAAAAAAAGGACAATAGAACAATACTTGAGTATAAGGGGTATATTATCAACGATGAGTTGATACGAGTAGCTAGGCAAGGCAAATTCATTAAGACAGATTCGATATTAGATTCAGATATTGGAGCATTTATTGAAACACGTAGAGAAGTTAATACTCATAAACATGGTATTGAATTAATGCACTCAATAGATGCAGTAAAGTCAGCAATAGGAATTAAACAAGGTAAGTTAAGAACAATACTAGAGAGATTGTTCCGAAATAATTCATTGAATAATGATAAGCTCTTAAGTCTTAATACAAAAGAGTTCTATGCTTTTATTATTAATAATGAGCATAAGCTTAAAGAAGAGTTTAGAGAGGCCACAAGTCAGATTGCTACTCAAAGCTCTTTTGCTTACCTTCCTAAGAAGATTGAATTTAGAATTCCTGAACAAGATTTAATTAAGTATGATGCATCTGAAACAGATGTTGTGGAAATATTAAGTAATGCTTATCAAGAGTATCCATCTTCAGCATTAGTTGATGGTATTCGTTCATTACCTGAGAGATTATTTGAGAGATATTGCGAAAGTAAAACGTCTGTTGATTGGGTGTATAAGAACGGTGATAATGGACAGCAATATTTCTCTATTGTGTATGTTGATACGTTACAAAAGCAATGGCTTTTCTATCCGGACTACATAGTGAAGCTTAAGAATGATGATGTATGGATTATAGAAACCAAAGGTGGAGAGCAGAAGTATAATCAGAGCAAGAATATTGACCGTCAAGTAGAAAACAAGTTTGAAGCATTCAAGCAGTATGCTCAGGATAAGAATATCAAATGGGGTTTTGTTCGTGACAAAAATGAATACCTCAAGATAAACAATACAGAGTATACAGATAGTATGCAAGAAGAACATTGGAAACCATTATCAAGTGCATTCTAATGAAGATTTTGGTAAATTCATTTTGATCAAAATTTAATACTAAAACTGTAATCTTTTCCTTCGATCAGATTATACATATCAAATTTATAAGACTGAACCCCTCTGAGGGTTCAGTTTTTGTTCTAAAAATTTAAGTTATTATTCATAGTACTAAGGAATACATTAAAAGAGAACATTTATTTCAATATTGATAAAGCATGGGGCAAACTAAATATTTTAATTATAGACGATAGAACTATGGCAAATAGATTTAGCCACTTCTTCGAAAAATGAGCTAGCATACTTATATCGTTTGTAAGATAACTGTTCAAGAGTACATGTCACTTACTGTATTTCAAAAGGAGAGGTGAATAATGTACTATATCTTTATAATTAGTGATATTGAGCTTAAAGAAAGAATTCTTCAGTCTAGGGAAATATTAGATTATTTATTAGGGAATGGATTATGGGCTTTTAATTCAAGGGCTCCGTACTTAAAGAAATTAAAACAAGATGATAAGGTATTAGTGTATGTTGCAGGTAAAAAAAATAGTGCATTTATTGCATGTTTTACGCTTGCAAGTCAGCCGTTAAAAGTAACCCATAATCAGAGTGAACCAATTTGGTTGTTTCAATATCCATATAGAGTTTCAATTGTGGATATTGAACAATTTATGCTAGGGTTACCAATAGCAAATATCATTGATAAACTAGATTTCATACAAAATAAAAAGTATTATGGGATATACTTTAGAAAGTCTATTAAGGCAATAAGTGAAAAGGACTATACTGAAATCCTTCGGAGTATGCATCAAATAAACGATTGAAAAGGAAAAAAGATGTTATTTTTTTTCTGATTATGGATTTTAAACATATACAATGAAATGGTTGACGGATCATTCGAAGATGAGCAAGGGTGAGTATCTAGAATAGAAGAAAATTAGGAAACCTTGTCAACTTAAGTTAATCATTCTGATGCTGAATAAGCGTCTTTTTGGCTTCCTTTCGAAAACTGTAAAACATTAGCAGGAATTAAACAGTTTTTGTATAATTGTTTACATAGGTGATTTAAAAATGATAGAATCCCAAACTGTAGATTTATTATTGATTGCATTACTACCATTGAGCAAAACCGTATCAACAGCCTAGTTGTTCAGCAATTACTGCTTCCAGGAGCCAGGGTGTGGAACGATATAATATTTGGGAAGTTACATCGGAATGATTGCCAATCATTAAACACGAAGTCAATCTGTGGGCAAACCACTGAATGAATGTCATTGACTGGGAGGTAATCCTCTGAAAAAAGTATATAAGCTACTGTTACTTTTCTGCACTTTAAATATTGTGGATTACTCAACTACGATGCTAGCAATAAGCCATGGGGCAGTAGAAGGGAATCCAATAGCAGATTACTTTGTCAGCAATAATACTCTCCATTTTTATAAACTGATTGGAGTTGGGTTACTTAGTATATTTTTAATACATGTGGCAAAAAGCAATTTGAAAAATCAGTTGAGCGTGATAAGGGTGCTGTGGGCGACCAATTTAGTATTTGGTTTAATTTGTATTTATAACGTAGTTGCGTATTTTATACAGAAGTATGATTTCGCACTTAGATAATATAGAAGATGCAATTGTATTCTGCACTGACTACGATTATACGCCAAAGCTTTTAACAGCAAGGGCGTATTTTTTATTGATAATCTCACAGAAGTTGGCTATAATAAGAACAAACGTTCTGATTATACCAAATACATGTACTGAGAGGCGATTGATATGACAGATTTATGTGGTGATTGTAATCGAAAGACTTATTGCATAGAGCCTTGTGAATTATGGCTAATCCAGAATGACAAATGTCCAGTATGCCAAAATAAACTCATCCGTTCTGGAGGCTGTACTGAGTGCATAACTGGGGATTGGGCGAAGTGTGGTTAATATGAAAGTAATTATGGAATCATGGTTTTTATGAGCAAACGAATAATATTTCATATTGATGTGAATTCTGCGTATTTGTCTTGGGAGGCAGTTCACAGGATTCAGCATGGTGACCCATTAGACCTCAGAACAGTACCTTCTGTAGTTGGTGGCGATCCGCTGACTCGTCATGGAATCGTTTTAACAAAATCCATTCCTGCCAAAAAATTTAACATACAAACAGGTGAGAGTATATTCAGTGCTAGTGCGAAATGTCCTGACCTGATTATCGTTCGACCCAACTATTCATTGTATATGCAGTGTTCTAAAGCTTTTGGTGATATTCTTCGTGAGTATTCACCGTTGATCGAGCAGTATAGCATAGATGAATACTTTTTAGATTTCACCAACATGGAACGACTATATAAAGACCCGGTGAAAGCAGCTTACACAATTAAAGATCGAATTAAAAATGAGCTTGGCTTTACTGTTAATATCGGTATCTCTTCTAACAAAATACTCGCTAAGATGGCATCCGAACTAAAGAAACCTGATAAGGTTCACACAATCTTTCCGGAAGAGATCGCAGAGAAGATGTGGGTGCTACCTATTGAGGAACTTTTCATGGTTGGTAGAGCAACTGCGAAGAAGTTGAGGAGCAGGGCAATTAATACGATTGGCGATCTAGCCAATTATGATCCTAAGCTCATTAAGCTATTTTTAATGAGCCATGGTATGTTGGTCTGGAATTACGCTAACGGAATTGAATTTAGTCCAGTTAGAGAAAATAGAAGACCCATGATTAAAGGCATTGGAAACTCAACCACCATTGCTTTCGACGTTGAGGATAAAGGAACTGCACATTTGGTTTTGTTGTCATTAACGGAGACTGTTGCTGCAAGGTTAAGGCAATCAGGCTATTGTGCTAGGTTAGTATCTGTTTCTTTAAGAACAAACGAGTTTTATAATTGTTCTCATCAGCGGAAGATATTCTCGGCAATTGATTGTACAAACGCTATACATGAACTTGCATGTGAACTGTTCGATGAGCTTTGGAAGGGTGAACCTGTTCGACATTTGGGAGTTCGTGTTTCTGAGCTATGTCAAAATGATTTTAGGCAACTCTCGCTTTTTGAGAAAGACTACGAGAAGCAGAGGACAGTTGATCGAGCAGTAGATTCAATACGTTTGAAGTATGGGAATGCATCAGTATTTAGATCAGCATTTTTAAATAGCGGAGTGCGCTTTAGTACTGGAGGAACAATGGATGACGAGGAATACCCGATGATGTCTAGTTTATTATAACAAAACGAAGACACAAGTTTTCGATGGAATAAAATAGGAGTGGCTTTGAGGATGAAGATCCAAAGCCTGGAAAGTAAAGAAAGCATTGTAACTGTTACGATTTAATAGTTACAAATAAAATTTTTAAGTTTAGTGATTTAGCTATTGAAGTTTATTGAGGAATGTATTACCATCTTTTCCCGAGTTAAGGTAAGAGTTTAAATGGGAAGGGATGTTAAAAAAATGTTTCAAAACAACAACAGATATATCACGAGAGGAATTAAAGAAAAAATCAATGAACTCAATCCAGTGATCTTCTTGACGCTTTGGCAATTGATCGATGAGCTTGAGATGGAAAAAATTGACTATCTACAAGTTTTTACTCTGCGAAAGATATCTGGAAAGCGAAATATACAGGAAGTGGAACATACTATGGAGGAGCCTCCATATAAGAGTATTCATCGGTTTTATAGTGAAATGGCAATTGATGCAAAGGTGTTTGTAATTGATGACGGATGTGAGTACTCAGTAATGATGCTAGCTGAAGAGTATTAAGTTTATTGGGAGATACCTTGTTAAATCAGGGTATCTCCCATAAATATTAGGAGGGCATGAAGAGGTGGATAACAAGTTGAAATTGCAAGAGATATTGGATCGAGGCGAATAAGCAAGCACTGAACGAAGAACTAACAGATTGTGAGATATGTATATTGGATGTCCACGAAGGAATGTTCAAGGAAGGAAAGCAGGTAACGGAGCGCGATATACGAGATCGGATTTATGATGAATTGAAAGTAAATACAGGATGTGAAAGAAGATGAAAAATAAAATAACCTTTCGACTTTATCAGATAGATAAAGACCTCCCCGATGATGTGATAGATGGTTATTTATACTTAGAAACTACGGATGATATCATGCCTGGAATATACAGATTCGTCTGGGAAAGTCAAGAGGATGCAGATCTTGATAGATTGTATAGCAAATATACTAAGGCTGAACGCCCGAACAAACATGTAGCTAGGAGTATTGATGTTTCCGACGTAATTGAAATCCAGGATGACCAAGGAATTACCTTTTTTATAGCAGATAGGTTTGACTTGACAGAGATCGAATTTGATAAGAGCCAAGTACCAAATGAAATGGGCTTTCAAAAGATGTACGTAAACATGGACAGTGAAATGAAAAGAGTACTATGCACGGATTGGTCAGCGAAGGCTGTTATTGAAATCTTGGTCAAGAGGCTTGGAAAATCCAGGAGGATAGTAGCATTGATGTTTCATCAGTCTGAAACATATAAGCATATGTTAGCTGATAAAACAGGTTTATGTGAGAGACCTTACCAAATTGTGGATGACTTTGAAAAAGAAATTAAAGAATTGAAAGAGTAAAGCGTTTTAATAAAAGAGGTCTGGCGGTTTAATGCTGCCAGACCTTTTATTATGCTTTTCATGAGGTGGATGGACAAAGCACGAAGAATTCCAAACTGTATCATTGTATGTCTAAATCATTGTTACAAAGTTAGAAGCCAATAATATAGCATTTGTATGATAAAAAGTTAAATTCAAGAATATTGGAGGTTATGAAAAATGTACGCAGGAAAAGGTATTGAGTATCCAAGTAATCTAAATGAGCTAAACAGAATTACGTCAGAACAAGCAGAGCTAATAGTAGAGGAAAATATACGTACTTTGCATGGAGGCATGGATATCCTAGGGTGTTTAACTCATTTAGAAAATGTTTTTGAGTCGATTATTGAAATGAGACCTGTTGCTTTTCCAAAAAGCATTGCTACTAGTAGAAAAGCTATAAAGGATGTCGATGAGCTGCTGAAAACTTTTAAAGCAATGTATGTTGAATGTCAAAAGCCTTGTTGTATGATTTTGATCGCAATTGAATTCAAAATTGTGTACCGCGTAAAAAAAATGGTTCTCAATATTTACTGTGATGACATGGTTACGAATAAAATGCAAGTACTTCGTGTGTACTCTACTTATCCAGGTAAATATTCAGGTAAATATAATGTTCTTTACACTGTAGGCAAGTCTCTAAGAGGGAGATGAATTCTTTTGAAGTAAGTATAAGGGAGTGGTAGAGATGGCTGTAACCGGGTTTAATGTGGGCAATACCATGAGTTTAGGAGAAATGGGATTAGCTTTAGACTATTTGGAAAATAAGGACTCATTTGAGCCCGATTTAGAAGACATCAAAGAAAAGATAACCAGTAAAAAGATCGGCAGAGGGAAAGAAAATAATTCAACTGCAAAGGAAATCAAGGTGATATAAAAAATGAAATGATTATTGAATGTGGAAAAGATGTTGGATTAGAAGACGCATAACCAGCTCTTCACCAGCACTACGAAGTAATTTATAATCTGCAAGATTGGTTAATTTGCCTAGGAAATAGTGCGTTCATCATTGGAATAATGGTATTAGGCGTAATCACAATTTATTAATTGGATAATGTAAGTGATCCAAAGCATAGCAAGTTCGCATTAGTTAGGGGGATATCAAGATGAAAAAGATTATAGGTAGTCTCAAACAAAAACTTAAGGACTTTTATAAGCAACTGCCAAACAAATTAGAGTATATAAAAGCAAAGATCGATGAGATAAAACCAGCGGTTGTAAAAAACGCTAAAGTTATAAAAGACTCAGGTCTGATAGTATCTGCGTTTATTGGTTCTATAATGGGGCTGGTGTTTGGGGTAATGATTGGGATTCACCTTTACTCTTATAGGGTTTTAATTTATGCACTACTGTTTGTAATTGTAAGTTGCATAATAGGTTTGTTTAAAAAGCATTATTTGAGTAAGGAAAACAGTAGAATAATTGAGCTTATAGATACTTTGCTATATACAGAGCTAGTATTATGTGTGCCTGTTTTAACCATTACGGTAATATCATTAATATTTTAACGGCTAGTTATTAAAATAATAAGGGTGGTGAGACAGTGGGTAACAGGATGAAAATGAGTAACATACTAAAAAAGGGACTAATAGTAAGTCTAATGGTTGTGTGTATACTTCAATCAATACTATCAACATTTCAGTTTGCGTACGGAAGCAACTATAGCATGTTAGGAACTAACGCAGCTTTAGGTTCTGTCATACTTGATGCAAATTTCGTTTCAGAAGACTGGAACAAGTGGGAAATGATCACTTGGGGGGTATTCCTAAGCAACTTCGCCGTGCCACTTGTTGACGACTATGAATCAGCATTTAACAGTAATATAACACGGGGTAGCAAGGGGTCTGGATTTAAGGCATTAGCGTTTGGAAGTGGGTCTGATCCAGCCAATGCAAATACTATAAGCGGATTATTAAATTACGCTGTGAACCAGCAAAAAACGAGTGAAGTAAAGCCAATATATGTGGCCTACAGTCCCATAACGAGAAAGTCTATAGACAAAAAACCATTGACTGAAGCAGATGCAGGCAGGATTAGAGAAGCAACTTTCAAGGATATGTTTATAATGTCAGACAAAGCTGATGGAGACTCGTGGATAAAATTAGAGGATGTTACTGGGGTAAGCAATCAAAGTGCAACTATAGTACCAATTGACGGATTAGAGACAACTGAGGGATATGCAAATGAAATTGGGAAGTCTGAGAGATACGTAAGCGTAGCAACCATAAACGAAGGATCTATACCGACATTCTATGTAAAAAACGGAGCTGGGTATGAGGAAGTACTAGACTATGCAAATGGTTGGGACGTCCAACTACTAACAGCGTGGTTAGCTAGAGTAGCCTGCGGTGAATTCAAAGACGAGTTCAAAGACCTGTTCAATAATATGTGGTCTAAATCAACTGACTTGAAGCTCGCATTAGACTGTTTTGGGAATATTATAGTACCATACGATGGGTCAAGAAGGGTTGTAATACCAGCATCAATAAATCAACATCTAACAGACAGTCCTAAAATTAATCTTATATCATCAATGTTATTCAATGGGTATACTAGCGGTCTATCAGGAGAAGAGATAAACGTGAGAGGGCAGCAAAGTATCTCGGGTTGGTTCGGACTTGATTCAATACCCGTTATAGGGACTGATCTAACGGATATCAGATTTGGGGGATTGCCTGCTTTAGGATCGCACTTAACAAGTGTTCCCAATGGGCTAATACTAATGTATTATGACCTGGATACAATATCATACCAGACATACTTTAACGGAGGAGCAGCAGCAAATGGCACAAAGACAGTAACTGGAGAGGCTGTACCAGTTAATAATACGCATTATGGCAAAGCAGTTAAGGAATTATTCGACTTGGATGCAAGTAAGGCCACCGGAAATAAGTATATATTCAAGCTTGAAGCGGCCAATATGGACAAATTTGATTTCGCAATGTTCTCAGATGGTAAGGCAGGAGAGGCACTAGCTAACATGCTAAACGCAAGCGGACAAATAGCAAACATAGCAGGAGCTAGCGTAAATGCAAAAGTATTAAGCGAAATTATAACAAATAACGGTAAAGTAAACTTATTTGATGAGCCTGTAATAATACCTGTTCAAATGAACAATGGCCGTACTGGAACTAAAGTGAATAGCTCTGGTGCAGCAAGGGTATTCATGAGTTACCTGTACGATACGTACAAATCTGGCAGACCCACATTAGCGGGAGAAGTAACGGGGGACTACGTAAATACGTTACTAAATATGAGCGAGACAGCTACGATGAAACAATTCAAGGAGCTTATACTGGGTATAAAAGATAATTCAGTATCCAAATTACTGGCTGGGTTCGTAGCTGAGAAGTCTACACTATTCAAACTAAATGTAGACGCTGATAAACTAACCGGAGCCGAACTGGGAGATAAGAGCAATCCATTTAAGGGTATGGCTAGCACAAAAGTGGACGGTAAAAACGTTGCAGATATATTATTCGACGAAAAAGGAAGCTTAGATTACTTCCCAGGAAGGCTAATCAAGGCATACCCAGTATCGGAAGTGATGCGAGCAGTAGGCAATGTACTTGGAGTAAGAGAGGGAACAGAATTTAGCTTATATTCCACATTCATATACATGACATACCTTGATTGGTACGGAGTCAAAACTAACGGTTTGAACGGTAGTACAACCAGTGAGTTCAATCCACGATTATTCGACGGTACGTCAGACGTACTCAAAGTGGATATAAACACCATATCTGACATAAAGACAGAAGAAGATAAGAAAAAAGAAGTACTCAACTATACCTACATGATGTTACACCCCACAGAAGGTAGAGAGTACAGAAACGAGATGATGCAAAGTTACATTAACAACTTTGTTTACGATGCATACCAAAAGATAGTTTACGGGAATGCAACATCATACTATTCAAACGTATCTTCTAATCTGGCCACACGCAACGCAACAGGATTCTTATCGCTAGACTCTTATTTGGATAACTTTACGACTGCATGGTTCATAAATATATACTCTAAAGTTGCAATATACATCATAGCAATATCATTGATAGGCATACTTGTGGCTGGGTTGTTTAAGAGGCGTAAGTTATCATGGTTCTTGCTGGCATTAGCAGTAGTAATAAACACAATACTAATTGTTCCCTCGGCTGGGGAGATAACACCAGCTGTCATAAATAATTTTGTTCAGAAAATGTTTAGTAATAAAATGACATACTGGGGAATTTCGGAGGCCGTAACAAACGCGACAATTGAAGCAGACTTCACAAATAATACATCAATATCAACAGGAACGCTTAGTTCATTAAATAAGAAAGAGCAAACCCAAGTTGTAGAACTAGTTAAAACGCTGAATGTGGCCTACTTAGACAGGGCACTAATGTTAAAGAACGACATATCAAGGAAAGTAACTCAGACTCAAAGTGGTAACTACGCTGAAATTCAAAAGCTTCGTTCAGCTCGTTGGATGCTTCCAATGATAATGAGACAATTCACAGCTAATGACGGTTCGGCGGATTATGTCTACGTACCATTGGGGGATATGTACGATGATTTATCCAATATGTACTGGCTGTATAAGCCTGAAGATGCTGCTAATTCTGGTACAATCAGCGGACAGCGAGCATCAATAAATAGTGGGGTTGGGGATACAGTAGCCAATACAGAAGATCCTATAAAATTAGCGGACAGAAAATCATACTATCCAGATTATGTAGACACAACAATAAGGTCAAGTGGAGCAACAATACCGTACAGATCAGCAGCCTATTACGGTGGAAAGGCGCTAGTTGATATGCCACATACCTACTCCTATTTGCTGAAGACAAACGCCAATCCAATAAATAGACTATACGGATTCGGTGGAGTATACGAGGAAGGTAAATCATTTGAAGCCTATGTAGATAAGTCACTACAATCAGGTAAAGCTCAATCCTTTATGTCAGCTTCAACATTATTGGAGCAACAGGGCGGAACTTACAACCGGTTCGATAGATCTACAGTGATGCAATCGTTCGGCTACCTCTGGGCAACAGAAAGCACATACCATTATTTCTATCAATCAGTAAAAGACTGCTTCGACTCCGACATGACACTAGGAGCACTAATCGGGAAATTACAAGGTCAATATGTCAAAACGGATGCAGGTAATGAAGTCAGAACATCGTTCATGCACGCTGATAAAACAAATTATATAAAAGATGTATTAGACTTAGAGGAGCTATTTACTAACACAGTACCTTATATATACGAGATGCAGATAACAACAGGAGGGTTTAACGGCAAGTCGGGGGTACTGGGAGACAAAAAAATAGGGGAGTATGATATCTACTCAAATAACTACAAATCATGGATGTTTAGGAGTAACTGGGTAACAAAGCTAATGGAATCACCTGAATTAACTAAGTCGGCAATAGTCAGGGATGTAGACGGCAACAAGAAAGAAATTGTAAATCCTATGTTAATAGACTGCTACCCATCAAACAGACCAATGGTATTTAGCGAAGCTCAAATGTATGAATTAGGACTACATGAAGCAGACCTCAATATAGTTGAATTAAAAGCTATTGAAGTGAACAAAGACGTATCACAACGATGGACAATGCTACTGAACTACGCAAACGTTAAAGGGATGACTAAGGAAGTATTGCTGAGACAGATGGCAACAGAGGCAGTAGTGACATTCAACGCAGAGTACTCGCCGACCGGTATACTGAATGGTGCATATACGATGTATCCAAACGGGTTAGACCTCAGGGGAATATCTTTCGACTCAGTTATGAAAATGCTAATGCTAAATCTGACAAAAGATACGACCTATATTTACGGTGATACAATGCAAAATATAATAGCAGATAGTGATATGTTCAGCGCTTTACTGTTATTAACGTCAGCATTTATGTGCTCCTACGTAATACCTTTAGTGAGAAATGTCACAATGGGCTTAATATTCTATTTAGGGTTTATTGCGATAATCTACGCACTATTATCAAGCAATAAACAAAAAGCAAAGGTATCATGCGGATATATAATAAGTAACCTAATATTCATGGCTCTGACACTAATCTACTACGCGGTATTCAGTGGGTTAATGGCGGTAACAACATCAGATTCCGTGCTAACAGTCCAAAGCGTTCAAATTAGCACTGGAAATCCAGTATGGTGCTTTATAGTGATAATAGTAGTCAGCGCAGCCTATATATTCTCAATGTTTAAGATGATAGACTTTTGCTTTAAGCATTACAGGGACATGGGATTTGAGGTATACGCGGCTGTGGCTGGCATGGTTACTGACAGTATATCAAACGGTATAGATAATCTTGGTGATAAGATATCAAACTATGGAGCAGAATCACCAAAGTCGGGGGTTAGTATTAGGTCGAGTAGAAACACTAATAGATTTGATACATCAGGACAATCAGCACAGTATGGAGATAACGGTGGTTCGTATAGTAGAAGTGATGAAGCCGAAGGAAATGACAGAAGGAATAAAGACGACAAAGACTATGATACAAGGACGTATAAATATGGGGATGATCGTATGGATGACGCATCAGACGATACAGGTATAGACGAGCAGATAAAAAAAGGCAAGAACATGAAGTTATAAAGTGATTGAGGGCAGTCAATGAGGCTACCCTCTTTTTATTTGATCATTAATGTTATGAAACATACTTTTTCATAGCATTATTGCAGCGAAATAAATCGTTATGTCAGAATTACAATCCAAGATTAAGGCATGTAGATGAATAACCATAAATCAATTTATGTGAGGGTGAGCAAAAATGTATATTAAACGAAATAGAACAAGTAAGATACTAACAACATTATTATCGTTACTTTTAATTGTGTCGGTAGTATTTCCAATGGAGCTAGCACATGTAATAAGTAAGAATTTGTTTGCGCGAGCAGCCATGACAGTTGGTGGATCAGGGTCATTAGTTCCAGGCAGTCCACAAACTGCAGTATCAGGTATTGCTCCTGGAGTTACATTCAGAAATCCACCACTCAGAGTAAGTCTGTTTAGGGATAAGAAGGCACTATTAACTGAGGAGGAAGGGCTATCAAAGATATATCACAATATGAAGCTGGGATTCCCACAGAATATTACTGCATCCGTGCATTTTATACGACCTGAGACAGCTACTTTTATTGGAAGTAAGCCAATTAGTATAGGCGAGGCAAATACAGCTAATAAGACATTGACTTATCTAGCTGACTCTAATGCGATTAGCAACATAATCACGATGGAGGGAGGTACACCTAATACTACAAATGGTGTATACTACAGTGCTATAAAAGCAACCGGCCTAGATAATTTTAAAACTAACTGGAGAAGTAAAATGACTAGTACATACGCTAGTAAGGAAGCTTGGAGTTGGATTTTAGCCAAGTCAGGTGATGACTATCTAGTAGACACTCGAATAAAGACATTATTCGGTGGGGAAAACGGTGATTTAGACTACAATAATATAAAAGCTTGGACAGATGCACAAAGTAATGACGCATATATGAGATACTTAGATATGCTAATGACTCTGTATACACTATCAAGTGGAGATACTAAAGAGCAATGGGGTCAGGCAGTTGACGATTATATAAACTCTGATAATCTGCAGGAATCACCTATATCAATTAGCATAGACTCCGAGGCATTAATGTCATTTAATGGAGGAGCGTATTTTATACTAATACCTACTATAGATTATTTAGAGTTTGCCACTGGCTTGGAAAAAGCGTTTGCAACTTCCGAAGATATATGGTGGGCAACATCAGCCTTAACTGATGCACATCCTGGGCATTCATATGCGCAGCTTGAGCTATCGGCTAAAAAATCAGTAGCCATTAGTCCAACGTTCGCTAGGATTTCAGACTACTACACAAATCAAAATGGATTCTCGTTTGCAGCAACAGCTTTTACAAAGGGTGTTCTTAGAACGCAGAGCCCTACTTCTATATTTTGGACTGCTCCGGACAGTATATTAACAGACTATCTAAATATATTTAGGCTTGAAGACCCTGCTAATCCAGGCGGGGGGATGTATGGCTACATGCTTTCACCAGCACCCTTAAAAGTACCCTCGTTGAGTGTGGGTGTACTCAAGGCAGAGCCAGATAACAAAGTTATTGAGACAAAGGCAATAGGAATGCCAGTAAGCTTAACAGTAACATCTGGCACTAAAGCTGAGGACTATGGTTCATGGGAAGCGATGATACTAAACGCTAGAACACAGGGTAACCCATTTAATATAAAAATGGCATTTTCAAGGACTAGTACGGAGGTTCCTCAAATACCTTTCATATCACCAAATCCAGCAGAGTTTAACTGGACACCTGACGAGATGCTGGATTTCATTTACGGGAGAAAGAACTATATAGGAACTGACGATACATCAGGTATTTCAACAGAGGGTAAAAGTCAGATAACATTTAATTATACACTTGCAACTACAATTACAAGTGGGGGAAAAACATGGACAGGCACGTCTACGGATACTGCCTCGTTCAGAATACTAGCGCCAAGAATTGGGTACACGTCCAAGCCTGATGCATATTCTGAGTTGAAAAACTACGGTACAGGATCTAACCTAACAGGGAATCTTACGGAGAACTGGGAGGCAATGGCGGGTGTTCCATCAACGGAGCAACTGTATTTTGCAGCTGGTGGCTCCGAGTTTATCGTGGATATAACAGTTGAACGCATAGAAGATGAAATAGCTAAACGTAGCTACGATAGTTACTACACAACAACAAACTGTGAGTTCTTCACAGGTGATACATCTAAGGGCTTAATGGGAGCTCCTGATCATGGTGGATTAGCATCAGGTAGCACAGTTAACCAAACTGGGCCAAGTGGTGGCGGAGGTTGCGGCTCACCTCCTGGATGGACACCTCCAAACCCTGGAACTAGAACATATACTTACACATCAGCAAGTGATGTACGGGCCCGTTCAGTAACAGTATCACCTGTATTCCATGACACTTCATCTACCAGCGTAAGTCACAGTGAGGGTCACGGTTCAGGGTCGTCTACAAACCCACACAGTTGCGGACATGGAGCTTGTAGTTATAGCTACGCTTATAGTGGTTATTGGACATACACCATTCCTATGCATGCAGTGTGTGGACCTTGCTGCTCTCATGTGTTACCTGAAGTACATGACACGTGGGCACAAACTTGGACTTATGATGCTATGAAGATAGTAGATGTACATGTGTGGAAGATTGACCAAGCGGCTGTTGATGGGTTAACCAGCATTATATCAACTGATATAGTTGGTGCTGATATAGTTAAGGGTGAACCAAATATATTTTATAACATTGCATTAAAGAATGATGCTAACTTTATGGCGCAAAATGGTCGGGGTGGCGCTACTGGTTCAAGTATGGCAGGGCGAGTGAGATACAGTATAGACGCACCTCAACACGATGAAGTAACTTATGCAAACGGAACAAGAACAAATAACTGTGACGGATTAGCTAATACGTATGGAACAAACACTTCTGCTAATGGGGGTAGTGCGCATACTCACGCATGGGCAGATGGGTTCATTTATAACGCATTTAAACCGGGAGCCAGTACTGGAGGAGCTACTGCTCAAGAGGGGCAGAAAAACTATCCGACTGACGTAGATAATTTTTTAGTTACAAATACGGACGAAAAAGATAAGGCAACAACTGAGTATGCTAAATTTTTAAGCCAAAGGCAAACAAAAATTACACCTACAATGATTACAGACTTTTTAATTCTCCAGACATCTAATGGAGATCAAGCTGTAATGTATTTCCATAAACCAGCACCCTCGGCAGTTAATACCGAGACAAAGATGCCGCAACTCAACATAACAACAGCGGAGATGTGGGATAATAACTTAAACAGTGCGTCTAAATGGCAGGACGACCATATAAACATAGGGGGATACAACGGTAAATATAGAACACCTGCATCGAAGTTCACATGGCCGAACCAAGGTAACGCAGCATCAACATTCCTTGACCCAGACCCAGCTGGTCGCATTGTACGACCTACAAGACCTTCAAGTAACATGATGTTATACAAAGGTGCTTTGAATATAATACTTCAGAACAAGAACAAATCATACGTATCGGGCAAAGCTGAAGTTTTCTGGGCAAACAGTTTACACTGGGTGGATAGCTCATCAGAGAGATTCTTGGGAGTTACAGATGCACTCACTACGGCATCTTTCCCAACGAACATGCAAACGGGGCAAACAGGATTTAACTTCCATACCATAGCGAACTATACACCTTCTGGGCCAGCTATTGGAGGGTATATACTAGCAGCTCCATATTCAGATGAGCATGTGAAGATAAACGATTTAATAGTGCAAGACCCTGTTTCAACTCAGGATGTTAGCTTAGTGTCATTACCAGATGACCGTGATCAAAGAACAGGGGAGATACTAGGTGGTGCAGAGGCATCCATGGATGGACTAAACAATAGCTTAGTTTGTCCTAGGGAGCCTGCACTATGCGACTTTAGAGTTCTAAACTGTACTTTCTTCGAAGATACTGTGCTAGCAGATTTTGATTTTAGTACAGTAGACCTGTCTGGAAATCCTATAAACAAAACAACAGGAAACTCGCTAATATTACCAGCAGGATTTACTTTGCAGGCGCACGGTAGTCTAACTGGGGCGGCTCTGAGGGCTCAAGGAACACGAGTGGCGCTCCCATTCTCGGAATTACAATTACAGTACAGTAGCAGTACAAATGTTAGGGTAGAGGCAGATGTAGTAATGTCAGCGCCGACCGGTAACGGAAGTATGCTATTCTCGTTTGGTAGCTACGATTTGTATATACCAGTGGGACAAACGTACGCAACACTAAACACCGGTAATGGTTGGGAAAGAAAGATAAACAAGCCTATAGCAGACGGAGTTAAGCACAAAGTAGTGATTGAATTCAGCTTCAATTCGGTGGACAGCTGTAGGGTACTAGTTGACGGAGTTGAGGGTTACACAAGAATAGGGGCATCAACTAGTATAAACTCTCAAATGGTGGGTAACAACCTTTACATCGGCTCATGGGGAATAAGCAACAGCTATCCAGCTAACTTCTACATGGACAATTTAAAAATAACGCGTTTAGCAGGAACAACTGCGCATAACGAAGATTGTTATAAGCTTATGACAGTGCATCCAAACGGATTAAATGCGCATCAACATGCAGCGACATGTCTAGACGGTGGAACAAGTAGTACCGGAGCAGATTGGCTTGTAGATGCAATTACAAATGGAGATTTAACAGAGCAACAAATTAAAGACATACTTGGAGATGCATATGAACCTGTCATGGCGAACTCTTTCGGACCAGTTATTCACACTTGGAGCAACTGGACATCCGGCAACATGTATGGATTCAATGCATTAAATCAAGTATCGTTAGCGGCATCTGGTGGCAATTTAGTACAAACATCAAGTGGTGTAGACCCATACTTTGATGTACCAGTAAACTTCGCAGCCTCTGGGGTAACTAAGATAGAAGTGACGCTTGATAACAAAACGGCATCAACATACTCACAGCTGTTATGGGGGCGTAATGATGCGCCAGGCTACTCTGGAACTAGGTATGTAACAGGAGCAATGCAACCAAACGTAGACAATCAAGTAGTAACCTTTGTGGTTAGGGGCAATGCAGAGTGGAAAAACACCATAGAATCATTAAGATTTGACTTAGGGGCTACGGCAGGAATAGCAAACGTTAAAAGTATAAGAGTTTATGGGGGAGGGACAAGAACATCAGCAGGGTCATCTAATGGCACGGGTACAGTAGTTTGGCAGGGGGGGACCGCTGGAGCATACACATACAGCGCACCAGCCGGTAGATACTATGTAGAGGTATGGGGAGCGCAAGGTGGTCAAAACGGAAACGCAGGTGTGGGAGGTAACGGAGGATACGCTACCGGATCATACACACTAAACTCAAGCGGTACACTAAGTATTGTAATAGGTGGTGTAGGTAGTGGTAGCGCATCATCGAGTTATTGGACTAGTCAAGGTACTGGGGGTTATAACGGAGGTGGAGCGCCTGGCCGTGATACAGATGGAAATGATAACGGTCGTAACGAAATGGGAGGCGGTGGTGGAGGTTATACTACTATCAAAAATGGAGCGACAGCATTAGTAACAGCTGGAGGCGGCGGTGGTAGAACCTATACTAACAGTCCTGGTGGGAGAGCTACTGGGGGTGCCGGTGGCGGAAGTTATAGCGCGCCTGGTTCTGCTGGTACATTGGCTGACTCTGGTGGTATAGCTATTGGAGGCGTAGTAGCTACTAGCAGCACAACATATGAAGCAACCGGTTGGATAAATAGTACACTTGTAAGTAGTGGGATACCTATAGCAGCTAATGCAACAATGCCTAATCCTTCTGGTGGTTCTATGGTAGGTAAAACTGGAGATGGGTATGCAAAAGTAACATCAATGTTTAGTCCAGTTAGCATATCTGGAGGAAGTTCTGGTTCGGGTGTTATAGCTGGCCAAGTACTAAACTACAACTACACTGGAAATGTTACATCAGTAGTACTCCCAGCAGGAACATACAAATTTGAAGTATGGGGAGCTCAAGGTGGTAAAGGAACTTACGTTGCAGCTGGTACAGGAGGTACAGGCGGTTATGCTGTAGGTGTAAAGGTATTAGCAAGTGAACAAACAGTTAACGTGTATACTGGCGGTCAAGGTAGAAACGCAATAGAAGCTAACAGTGGTAGTTATGTAGTAGACAATCCAGGTGGATGGAATGGCGGTGGCTACGGAGGTCACATGGCTGGTTCTGGGGGAGGAGGTACAGACATAAGATTAGGCGGAACAGCTACAGCTAATAGAGTCATCGTTGCAGGTGGCGGCGGTGGCGGTGGGCAACAGTCAAGTGGTGGACCTGCTACAAAGCAGGGTGGAAGATATGATGAATATGGTAATGGAGGTTCTGGTGCCACAGCAACATATACATCAACAGGTACAGGTGGAAACGCTATAAATACCGATAACGGTGGTGGTGGTGGCGGATACCTTGGCGGTATAGGATCTCAAGGACCTATAGGGACAGACTGGGGCGGAGACGGTGGTTCTAACTACGCTGGCGGTGTGGTTAGTGCAAACGGAATTACAGCTCAGACCATAGCGGGTAATGCTACTATACCTTCAACATATGGAGGCACTCAAATTGGTAATTCAGGCAACGGATATGCAAGAATAACAGCATTAGATATAAAGCCAGTAATACTTGTAGCGAAAGAGGATATCAAGAACTACTGGAATTTAATACCTGACACATTACCAAATGGCACACAAAACCCAATATGGGCGTGTAGTTTTGTACCTAATATTCACGTATGTGATAGTGGTTGTGTAGAAGTGGACACACTAGTCTGCGCGGAGCCTCATCATAAAGGAATGCACTACGATCCTTCTAACACAATTTGCTGGGATGCATGTATGGACGACGAGACTCATAAAAACTACAAGCCAACAATCAATGCTTCAGATGGTTCATTTACACCTGGAAACTTCATAAATATGGACTATGGATTTCGTATATACTTTCCTAACGTAGGTGATTTCGCAGATGGGCAGCCATACGGAATAGGAGGTTTAACAAGCCAAAGAGGATTAGGGTTCAAGAATAGCATGGATACAACGAAGTGGACTAGGGAGAAACGTATCAAGTTCGAGTTTAACGTAATATATCAAGGCACTCTGTATTTGGCTGGTGAGTGGATTCTATTAGGGGACAGGGGTAGCTACGGAGGCAGTCCTGGAAGTCAATATAACGAGAGCCAGTGGAGCAGATATGGAACAGCTTTGTATAATGACGTATCCAAGCAGTATTATGACTTCTACAGTGTTTTAGCTAACTATGAAGCAAAGAGTGCGTCAATAAAAGTAGAAGCTGAGGCTGTAAACTGTCCTGGGCCTAATGATAACAAGAACAGTATTACGAATAGGAGTAGAGGTAGATTCACAGCATTACATGGTGGGTCTAACACCGCATATGCTGACATAGTAGGGAGAATTGGAAATCTTATAATTGAGGACACAGGAGACTACAGATTTTCAAACTTCTTTAAGAAGCCATTGGAAAACAATACAGTACCTATTGTTAGTGTATATGGGACAGCAAATGGGTTAGTGGCAACAGGGAGCGCTTCAATTAATGGAACCAAAATAGATATAAACGAACTTGGGAACAGCGCAACTGTAAAAGATTTGGCAATAACAAGAGGATTTTACAGAGTAGACATCACGGGTAAAGCGCTAAACAATGGACGTTTGAAGGTCCAAACAAAGGACGGAGCAGACTGGTCAGGTGCGGATTATATAGGTAACGTGACAGTTACAACGACCAAGATGTCATTCCATTTGACGGTTCCGGATGATAAGGAAGTAACCATAAGTTGGGTAGCTAATAACTCCACAGCTATGGAAGTACAGGGAATAGCCTTAGCTCGCCTAGGCGACTCTGCAGAAAATTGGATCATAGACGGTGTCGTGCGTGAAGTAGATGAAAGCGATCAAAACTTCTATATGACGTGGTCTAAGGATATAAGAGGATTACCTATAGGTAATAGTACTAATCAAGTAAATACCTATAATACTCTTAACTGGGTCGATGGTAACAGAATTCAAGCCCCAATATCAGCTGAGAAGAATAATATAAGCATACTTAAAGATGAGCCATTGCTGGTAGGATATCCTATATACTTTGACATTAGTACGCTAGGTAACTACTTCTGGAATAACTCAAGTAGTGTGCAAGTGGTCCCGTACTACTATGCATTAAATACAACTACTAAACAATTAGTGCCCGTAGATGCATACTTTCAGTACGAGGCGAAATATGAGCCAGTGAATATCCATAACCTAGTCAATCCTGCATGGGCAGGGGAGGGGATATACAATTATGTTATAACGCTAGACTGGTTAGGGGAACATGTGAGACGTAACTACACTGACATTGAGAAAAAGGCGACAGACTTCTTCAGAGATTTCTATGCCGAAGGTACAACCTCAATGGGAGCCGGGTCAGGTGAGTCAGGAGACGCTGGGATGGTTCAGAATAGACCGGCCAAACAACTGGACGCACCAGTGGGAAGCAGTTATATACTTGGAAATGCGCAGTTCCTGAGAGCAACGGGTAAAGCAAGAACGTTTATAGGAGGGGAGACAACTTACGGAGAACTAATGAACCGTGGTGGATCAAATACTATTACTACTGACACGATGGGTAGTAAGTACAATGCACAAGGAAGGCTGTACGATTACCTGTGGTGGCAATCAGCACAACGTTGGCACTTAAAACTGGGACTCCCGTCCTCGTCAGTGTTCGTAAGAACAGGGGAAGTACCTGATACCGAGAATATCAAGGAGTTTGACAACTCGAATCATGTCATACTGTTAGCGGCAGACATAAGAGTAATAGGTGACACCTATGTGCTGAGGTATGAGCATAATACTGATAATGGAAGTATAAATATACAGAGAACTGATGGGACAACGTCTGGTCCAATAACACTACCTAATAATATACCACCTGTGTTAGCGGTCTACTCGACAGTCAAATCTTCGATGTACGATATCGATATAATAAGTACACACTAATATAAGAGGACTGGTAACAGTCCTCTTGGCAATAACCTTTACAGCATTTGGTTCAATTTCTCAAACATTGGAATTATTGGACAAAAGCTTGATGAAAGGCATTATTACACAGTAGTAAAGCGAAATATGTACACCAAGGAAACGAAGTATATAATCGTGGATAGAATTGGGAAGGACTACCAATTTGAAAAAAGTGAGTTAATCCGGCTAATCAAAAATGGTGCAATTGTTGGTTAGGGACGTATTAAAGATTAGCCGTTCAGTTGAAACGGAATTCATTAAGTAGTAATTGATTCTCGTTGAAAGAGTAGAATATTTAAGGTAAAGAGCTTGTAGAGTTGCAGGCTCTTTATTTTTTATCTGAAAATATGTTTTGTATTTTAAGAAGATTGCTATTGCATCACTTTTAGGAGTCTGTTAGAATCCAACGCACAGTTGAATGGCAAGAGAATATTCAAGAAAGAGGGATGTTTAAATGAGCAAGAAAACAGCTATAAATCGAATCGACTTAGGCATGACAAGGATTGCTGGTTGGAATTTATTTGATGAGGTAAGTCGTCAGTTTGAGGAAACGACACCTAGAGAGGTTAAAGACCTCATTAAACGTGGGCTAGTCAATGGATTGAAGTTGAATAATGGACAAATTGAATTAGATACAGATGGATTTAATATGCGTAACCTCAAGATCAAATCGGCTGTAGGGAAATTCAGAACACTCTACCCTGCTGATAGCATGATGAATATGTATGCTGTAGTAAGAGTGATTGAAACAGACGACGGTTGTAAATTATACGAGACCATTTCGAACAAATGCGATAGAAAAAAAATAACACATGAACGGTTGAACATGATGATAGAGATGGGCTACTATGTGGCCGGCGTAAGACTGGTGGAAGGCAAGATATTAATCTGTGATGGCGTAACAATTCAAGACAAAAGAAGCAAGGGTGAACAGACGAATATTCAATCTTTTACTGAGGTTCCAGAGGTTGAGCAGCATTTAGGTGGTACAAACATAGACATAGAGGCAGTTTCATCAGAAGCAGATAATAGGAATTTTCAAGCTGAACAAGGTTTATCTGATTCAGCTGGAAAAACCGATGAAACTGTAAATGAACCTGTTGAAAAAACGAACAGTTTAGAAACTATATTTGACAGTCTTGATCATACAAAGTACTCCTCTGAGTCGATTGTAGACTCTGAGGAGGCAAATAAAATTCCTGATTCTACAGAAGAAAATAAGGACGAGGATCCCTCACCAGAGCATACAAATGAGAAGAAAAAGGTTAGCAGAAAAACCAAGCAGAAATAAAAACTAAATACTTTATAATTGAGGACTGTTGCAAGTAAATTGTGACAGTCCTTTTCGTTTCGTACACCCTTATATGCTTTAGTAGCTAGTTGTGAAAACATTCCTTCCTTGATAATGACATTTCTATGATAAAAAGTAGAAATGAAATCAAGGAGGTCAATGTTTATGAGAAGGCTTTTAATAATACTTTTAGTGATCATAGCATTAACGTTAGTAGCTGGATTTGGTGCTACGACTGTTTCAACTACAACATGTCAAGATGAGAACATATCCACTATTGTCATTGATAACGAAGAACAAACACAAATTCATATATCAGAACGGCTTACTGTCCTAAAAGATGATGGATATCTCCTGGTAAAGAGTGAAGCTGTAGGTGAAAATTATATTATTCAAGTCAGATCAGTTGATGGACTTAAGAAGTATGGATATATACCCTATACCAATGAATTTCAGACTGTTCCATTGCCTGATAGCAACAAAGTAACATTGCTTTTCATTGAGAAAACAGACAGCAACTACGGTAAAATCCTTGAGAGCATTGAGTTTCATGTCAATATAAAAAATGAGCTCAAGAGGTATACTCTGCCTAACGTATTTGTTTATTATGATAAAGGATCTTTAGCTAGCAAAACTGCCAAGCAACTTAAAAACGAAAGCAACTCAGACTTAGAATTTGTAATTAAAGCTTTTAAAATGGTATCTAAATTACCTTATGATTATGAAAAATACTTTAACATAAATGAGCTGCCATTGTTTTATATACCAGATGTTGATGAGGTTTTAATCTCGAAAACAGGTATATGTAGTGATAAAGCTGCCTTGTTAGCAGCTATGTTGCGCTCACAAGGCATTCCAACTAAGTATGTGACGGGTGAAATTCCAGCTGGTGCTCATGCCTGGAACGAGATTTATATAGACAATGTATGGCGTTCTGTTGATGTAACAGCTGGAACCTTCTGGACTACTTCTGACTATGAAACTAGGGTTTATAAGTAAAAGATTTACATGAGCAATATATAAAATGAGCATATGTACCCATTAGAAGCAAAGTTATCATTGAGAATTAGCAATTTTGTAAGTTTTAAAAACATGAAAATAAGCCTTTCTGTTATGAAGAGTATAAACAATAAAAAGAAAGGTTGATGGAAAATGAGGTTCTTAATCATAGGTAGGATTTTTGAGGATGGTAAGTTAGCTGCTTACAGAATCTACGAAGCTAATAAAAAAGAAACAAAAATCTATAAAAAGGAAGATGTCAGGTCTGTAGTAAAAAGAGGTATACTTGTTGTAGGTTTAACGGTCGCTAACGATGGTAGAGTGGTAGGCGTACATGAATCATTCAATGTTTCAAAGACAGATATATTAAATGGAAAAGGCATACCAATTGAACCATCTGACAGGTATGTTTTAGTAGGTTTAAGTGGTTATGCGGAAAATCGGACGTATAGATTGGTCAATAGCAAGGGATATGAGAAAATAGTAAACAGGGAAGAGTTTAAAGAACTGGTTGAGAAAAATAAGGTTAATGGAGCTAAAAAATCAGCAAAACAAAAGGACAAGATTATTATTTACAAACATTGTAATTACAGAGAGTATAATTAATTGAGCAAAGGAGGCACTTATCATGGCAGGTAGGTTTATGCGGGTTAAGCAGGTGGCCATACCCATGCTAACATTAATAATATTGGCGTCACAAATATCAGGTTGTTCAATAATGAAGAGCTCTGAGATGGTTGATTTGATCAATTCAGGTCAAACCATAACAATTGAACTTCCAAAACCATCCTATGATATTGTGGTTAAAGGACAACAGCAAGAAGAAAAGGCGTGGGTTCAACTGGATCAGCTCAAGACGTTTAATAATGGCTTTAGACAGGACTTTGATACCCAGTTTAATATCAATACTGTTAGTGAAAACAGCATTAATGGAAAAAGCGGATGTTTATATGTAGATGAGGCTGGTGATAGGAACGGAAATTCTACATTGGCAAATGCCCTTAGAAACAAGGTGTTTGTTAAGAAGTACTGGGGAGATTCGGGTGTTCAACAAGAATTAATTAAAATAGCCTCGGATGCTTACACTGACGTGGATGAAAATGATGAGTATGCTCTGATGGGAAGTATAAATGCGTATTTTAATTTGTTGTCAGACGCTTTAAATCCGACATCGTTCAATGGAACAAAGTCGTTGAGTAGAGAGGAATTCTACACCCTTGTATTCAAGTCTGAGGAAGGCGTAAAGCCAATTGAAGTGGATGCAGCATTTGAGGAAGCTGTTGGCGGCGCAACGAAAAATAGTAAGCATGCCCAAGAAGTTGATGAATATGGCTTTCTGAGTGTAGCAAACAAGAGTTTAGATGAAACCTTGTTTAAAGGCTCTATATCAAGGGCAGAAGCAGTCTACATGGTAGTTAACAAACATTTCATTGAAGATTTAGCAAAGGTCACTGGCAAGGAAAAAGTATTCAGTGACACAAAGAATGCAGGGGATCTGGCCTTGAAGGTTGGTTTTAAGTATAAGGACAAAGAAACAAACGAGATATTAGGTAAGGATCGTTGGCAAGCATACACGTTAGCTTATAGCGTTCAAAACCCTAAAAAGGGCCTCCAGGAAGAGCTATACCGATCAATGGTAGTAGCGAAGGATCTAGGCTTGATAATTGGAACGGAGTCTCGTTGGGATGAACCGATCAGCAAGAGCGAGGCGATCGAGCTAGTTATAAATACACATTTAGCGAAGAACAGTTTATACGGATACCTCAGTGAGGTTGAGTACGGGAAGAATAACATCAATAAATTCAATGTGGCTAGTGAAGATGTTTACAAAGTTCTAGGTGTTGATGATGAAGGCTTTGCATATGGTAAGGATTGGACAGAGGTTCCATTAGCAATAGTTCCGGTTGATGGGAATAAGAAGCTTTCAAGTGGTATGAGTTTACAGGATGCAAAAAGAATGATCGACATGGAAAGGAAAAGAGCAGCGGACAGAGGGTGGTCAGAAGCTGACACAAAAGGGTTGCTTTCACAGCTAGCAAAGGATTTAGGCACTACGCTTGAAGAAGTAGAGCGTTTACCAGTAGAGCAAGTTCAAGATTCAGTTCCAACTCCAACGATTAAGAAACAAGAACCATCGAAAAATGAAACTGCACCTGTGGTGAATAATAACTCAACTCAAAACAGTAACTCACTTGAATCGCGACAAGCTGCATGGGAAGCTCTACCAGACTGGATGAAAGAGTCTGGTGTTTCACCAGAAGATGCAGCCAAAGGAGGAACATTAGACACTACAGGTATGAAAAATCCATTCAAATAAGAGTCAAATCATGATAGGACTTCTACTTAAGTGTAGGAGTCCTACTAATTTAATAAAGGAGGAAAGACAGTGATGCAAGCTAATATAAAGAAAACATTAGCAAGTTTAATTGTAGCCATTTTGATCGCTGCCGCACTTCCAATGTCAGCATTTGCTGAAATTGGTGTGGGCGATAAGAATAATAGCGGTAGCGGTTCAGGTGGAGGCTCTGTGAACAGCGCTTATACCTGGACAACAAGCCAAAGTGGCTATAGATTTCAAATTATTGATGAAAACTTTAAGCCAGTATCTAATACAGTAGACCTGATGTTTAGCCCTGCAAGTCAAATAACAAACCAGAATGACCGATATACAAATTCAAGGGCAACGGCGTTAAGCTCAGACAATAGCAAATGGACATTTATAACAATAGATGATCTTTATAGTAGTAAAGATTTTAAAGGAGCCAAGTATCCACCTGTTCCGATTAAGTTTGTTGATGTAAATGGTATGAGCGTGGCCCAAGCCCAAGGCGAAGCATTTAAAAAGTGGTTTTTAAGTGGTGCTGGAAGTATTACACGACCTACAATAAGCGTAACCACGGGTTCAAGTCCATCAACATCTAATAATTCATATAGCCCGTCCAGTACAACTAAACCTAATTTAAAAGATGAAATTAAAAATGTGAGTGATATGGCATATGTTTCTGAATTCTCATTGATAAATAGTGCGGCATACAGAACTGATAATCACTGGAAAGCCTTTACAATCGTGATGGAACAAGGGTATTATAGCGATGCACAAAAAATAATAGAATCTCAAGTATCAGCAATAAAAAAGATAATATCCCTAAGGAGAATGAAGGAGGATAAGAGTGCTAACCTAATACAATATGAAGAGATATCTGCAGCTATAAATTTTCATAAGAGCATAAGTAAGTCATATGCAGAATTTGTCTACATCGCCACATCTGTGATAAGCCACGGATTAGGGGTGAACTGGGAGCCAGAAGGTAATTTAATTCTTGCCCAGCAAACAGACAAGTTTAACTTGAATTATACAAACGAAGTGAAAAATACGGTCCAAATATTAGAGCCCATACCATTAGCAAGTGGGTCAAACGATGAAGGATATGCAATGAAGTTCCTGAATTTTGATACGGGAGGCAAATTCTTGTTTGACCTGCCCGGAACAAATATAAATGATAGAAATAAATTTGTAACAAGCGTAATGATTGAGAAAGGATACAGTGTGATTGTAGAACCAATCTTCTGGATGGTCCCGGCAGCAGGTAATAGTTCAGGGTTACCAACATCACCAATACATTCTAATTATGTTTACGGGACGGTTGGAAATCATATAGAGTTTGCAAAGAATCATGGCTTTAAATATGGTTCAAGTGGCGGTGCCTATGGTGTCATACTTGGAAATCTAGGCTGGAGGTCAATGTTCCTAGGTGAGGACTGGGTTGGTAATGGCATCACGCTTAAAGGGTTTGCAGAGCTTACAGGCAAAAAATCATTAAGTGATTTAAACTCAATGCTAACCAGTAAGCAAGGCGTGGCAATGCACATCTATATTACTAGTGGATCTAGTTCACAAACAACTCGTGATTATTCAAAGGGTTCAACAGCGCATCCGGCACCAGACCCTAGTCTGTTAGCAGGAGATGATAAGAAATACAAGATTGTAAAATACTACGAGCAGGAACTTTCAGATGGAAGCATTGATCGAAACAAGTTTGTTACGGTCACCAACCCTCCAAAGATTACAATTAACGATGAGATAAAATATAGACTTAAAGACTGGTTTATTTCGACTTCTGATAGTGATGGTAATGCAGATTATGCATCATCTAAGACTAGTTTATCAAACACGAGAACTGGAACTAAGTCTGAAGCGGTTGAGTTGAAAGACGGTGAGTTAACGCTCCATTTGTTATTAACTAAAGGTTCAGAGGCACAAGCTGAAGCAGGGCCACTGACACTCGGAGAGTCGGAAATTAGCAAAGCGATAACAACCATGAACGACACTATACCAAACTGGGGAAAACGTCTATTTACCTTCTCATACGCAAGTATGGCCGGAAGTGATACGCACTATTGTAGTGACGATGACTGTTCTGGTCATAGCTGCACCGCTAGGTTTGGAGATGCTAGTTACAATTATATAATCTCTAATTCAGCAGCTATTAATGATAAATTGGAAGCTAACTCTGCTGGAGGCGTGTTCAAAGCAAGAATGATCAATAATACTAAAAGTGGAAATGCAAGTTTAACTGGTGGAACAAATCAACTAGATAGTGCAGAGTATCAATCAGTGCTATGGAGGGGTTTAGACGTCCCGACCATCGCAAGCTATAAGGAAAATGCAAATATACCAATAAAATCATTGCTTAATAGATACGGTATAAAACCTGCTGGTGATAGGGGCGTCAATGGTTCTTATAACCTTGATCTATTAGCACAATTAAGTGTTTCAGAAAGCTCTGATTTGAAGACTAATTCAGTTCATAGCTATGATGGAGCACTTTGGAAAACGGCAACACGTAACTCTGATACTGTAGCAAGTCATACTGGAGAAGTAACAGTACAAACCTACAGGGGTTTAAATGCTAAGGATGTTGGAAGCGAAACAAAAACAAATGAGATTCAAACTGTGACGCCTTTCGGAAATGCTACGAGCATTCATAGTGCCGGATATATGGTTTTGAACTCGACATCTATTCAGTTTTATCCCTACATTAGGATGACTTATCAGACAGTGGGGAGTAATGTTAAAAACGAGGTAAACATTGTCTCTCAATTTGTTAGCAGTATTCTGCCAAACGACTTTGCCGAAGCTTCATGGCATAACGTCAATGAGGCAGAGAGTTTAGCATTAAGTTCGACTCAATGGAGCATGCACGCGAGGGCAACGAATGCAGGGAAATCGTGGAATGGGCCGAATAGAGTTTTGCCTGGCGGAGCAATTTTTCAGTTAGGCACTGGAACAAGTCCTACACGAGTCTCGTTAGTGACTTGGCAGACACTAATAACAGGAAATGAAAGAAATGCATTGGCAGTACAACTACCCGCCAATGAATACACTCTAAATAAAGCGAATTCAGAGCACAATGCATATGTTCAAGAGGCTAAAACAGTCTTAGAAAATCTACGTATAGTCCAATGGGTGAATACAGATCCAGAGGCGTCAAATGCCTGGATGAACAATGGCAAATCAGTAAAGATCACTGGAGGAAATGAATCACTCGCTGCTTTGGGATTAAACACGAAAACTAGTACGGAAGACAAGTATCTTCTAAAGCCAGACAGTGGACAGGATTCAGCTAACGAATCGGATTTGGACATAATAAATACCACGAATTCACTGGATGTTTTCTTTAAGATCATAGCTTCACCTGATGGAACAATTCATTTAGCAAAGAGTATTGGGAGTCTTGACGCTCTGCAAAATATCAATGGGACAAACCTGAGCGGTGGAAGTGGCGTGACGGTCACAAAGATATTAAATAAGAGCGTAACATGGGAAAAAGTACAGGATAGTTTGACGGATGAAGATGCAAGGGCATTGAACCAAAGAACGATGGCAATTACAAACATTGTGAAGAGTCTTGAAAGGAATCGTGGGAACGATCCAAGTGCGTCATGGAGTTCAGATGGGCGTTGGTACAATGAAAGCTTTGAAATAACAGTAGTTAGAAAATGCACTACGCTTAATGTTGGATTCCTTAAGACGCCGACTAGAACTTCCGTTTCAGACCCCAAGCTGTGTCCACCAAGTTCTGGACAATCAAATATGTTTGAAAAAGCATTCCTTTCGCAATTCCGCGTAAATAACAAATCAGACGTTGCTTTAGATAAACCAGATGGTTTTATAGGAAGCTTTCAATCAAAGGACATTAAACTTCCAAACATGGAAAACCTATACGTTAGTAAAAAGTGGTTCATACCTAACGTTAATGTCCAAGACCTACATTAAATCAAATCATCATAATTTATCAAAGAGTACCTTCAACAAAAATTGAGGGTATTCTTTTTTAATGTAAATATATGGATATTGAAATATATTTAGTAGTTATTTAAGAATTTGGGGTTAAAAAGTTAAGGGCGAAGATGTTGTCCAGAGCAAACCAGAGTGGGTTTAAGGGAGTTTTAGGGGTGTAGTAAGGGGAAGGTAAGGGTAAGAGGGTAAAGAGGTTTCAAAACAAAGATTTGAGAGGTTCCAGAGAGGTAGTTAAATGAGGTTGAGTAATAGGTTTCATAAGCTTTCATGGGCTAGTTGATTAAAGCTAATCGATGGTTTCAAGGGGCATACGTTGGTGAAAATCTAATATGGCTGATATGAACAGTTTAAATGGGAGTTTAGCGAAGTCCTTTTATGAAGCATGCTGAACAAAATTGTGTCCTATAAAAGATGTTAAGTGAACCCCTTTTAATATTAGCTGAAATATGTCAGTATAAAGGGATAAAGAATTGAGTAAAGGGCACGAAGCTTAAATTTGAAAGAAGGATTATATGCATACATTCGGTTTAGTAATTATAGTTTTAATTGCATCAATTTTACAGGCGGGAACTGGATTTGGATTCTCAATCATGGCTACCCCGTTTTTACTACTTATTTTTGAATCTCACGATGCAATACAATTAAACATAATACTATCTCTTTGGATATCTCTTTTAATGACTTATAAAATACGCAAAGAAGTCAATAAAGAGAGCTTGATACGATTGATAAAGGGGAGTTTGATAGGAATCTTACCTGGTCTTTTCCTTTTTATCTTTCTTGATGTACGCCCCCTAAAAATATTTGTGAGCATACTAATTCTTGCATCTACAGGTTTATTAGTTGCTAAAGTTAATGTTAAACAAAGTAACTCAAAAGAGTTAGTAACAGGGGCATTATCAGGCTTACTCACTACAAGCTTAGGTATGCCTGGACCCCCATTACTGATTTATTTTGCTGGGGCAAAGGTTGATAAGTCAACTCTTCGCAGTACCACTTTGGCCTACTTTGTATTTGTTTATTTGGTTAGTCTCTTTCTTCAATTTTCAATGTATAGCATTTCAAAAGGTGTATGGATATCAACCCTATGGGCCTTACCTTTTACTTTACTAGGAATTTATTTAGGACAGTGGGTATTTGCAAGACTTAATCAGCAACTCTTTCAAAAGATAATCTACATCTTGTTATTGTTTACAGGTATATATTTGTTACTTACAACTTTGTTTTAGCTAGTTTATCAATACTATGTTAACATACCCAAAAATCCAAACCCGATTTTCGAGCATCTTAGTCCCTAATCTGGGTGA
Source organism: Desulfosporosinus burensis (assembly GCF_054657535.1). Taxonomy (NCBI): domain Bacteria; kingdom Bacillati; phylum Bacillota; class Clostridia; order Eubacteriales; family Desulfitobacteriaceae; genus Desulfosporosinus; species Desulfosporosinus burensis. The sequence goes on along the minus strand of NZ_BAAHYN010000003.1, from coordinate 269,499 downwards.
TTTAAGTGTCAACCAAATCCCGAGAAATATTGGCTCAAGCGTAGGAATCAAATTCTCTGATACTTGGAATTACTCTGGTTTGTTGTGATGTTTTCCAATATATACAAGTATTCTTCCATCAGGTAAGTCAAAGAAGACCCCTAGCTTGGAATCTTTCGCTGCCGAAGAGGGTATTATATTGTGAATAGACCTTCGCTAAAGACCCACTCTACGAACTTGCCTAGTGCATTTGCTAAAGGATTCTCAGACGTCCTTCTCCTCTATAGGTGCGTACAGACAAGTCTTATCGGAACTCTGACTCATTTTGACGAGGAGTATTCCATTATGGTCCAAGTAGGTGATCACAGAATTAAAATGACCCCAGCAGTAGTCTTATTTTAGATGAGCATTGGGTGCCGTTTTGGTACCCGTTATCTTGAGCGAATCCATAAAGAGTACCTTCAGTTAAATTGAGGGTGCTCTTTTCTGATTTAGAGGGTGTTCAAAGGCTTGTTGTTTTAAGAGATATACATTGGTATGGTAAAAAACTAATCAAGTAAAACAATAATTAATGAAGAGAAAGCAAATATTGCATCAACTAATACAATATTTATTACATTTCAATGCTTATAATTACGCATGCATTTGAAATTAGATCAAATAAATTATCAAGGGGTAGATTGTAGTGGACATCAAGGAAATATTTGAGTTAATAGAGGTGGTAAAAGAGTACAATGGCATACAGGATGAAAATGAGGGTTTAATGGAGATAGTGCAGGAAAGCACTGAAACAACGGGTGGGAAAATAGTAGGAATACTTTGGAGACTTGTTAAAACAGCAGATGCCACTATAAATGAACTGTACGGTCAAATAGATAAAATTAGAGAAGAAAATAAACGACTTATAGATGGTGCACCGTACAAGGATAAAATGAAAAATGGATTAAAAATTGCCTACAAAAAAGAGGCAAGCTGTGAAAAGGTTTTATTACTATTAAACGAGGGAATGACTCAAGAGAAGATAGCTGTGGTACTGGGAGTAGGGAGGGCGACTGTGGCTAGGAGAATAAAGGAGGCTAAAAGCAAAGGAATATGGTGGAAAACATGACGTATTACGTGTAATTAGAGAGCAAACCTTTCTAAAATAAAGGAAGCTTAGAAATACAGGGGTTGTTGTATAGTGAGAATAATGTACTGAGAAATGTGTCCGGTAAAGAACTGTAGGATAAAATCACGTGTCGACCGAAAAGTAGGTTGTGTATGGAGCGAGAAAGTGCTGACGCAGTTTGTGTCAACATGATAACAGAGAACGAAAGCTAGGAGGCTTGAGGATATGTGTAGTGATGAAGAGTTGTTAAATGCATTGTATTTAAATGACAGTGATAAGACAAAGACGGCTAAATATCTAAAGACTGATAGAGCAAACTTATATAGACATCTTCGAAAACTGAAAAGCAGAGGTTTATTGGATGAGAATTTTAAGCTTCCGGATAAAGAGGAAAGAATTAAAGCATGCCAGTTACTAGCGTTAAAGGAAGTAGGCCCTAAAAGGACTGATGTATTGGGTGATTGCGTGATTATCTACAATATACTAGCAAATGAAGAGGGATATAGTAAGGAAGAGATAAGGCAGGATAGGGGGTATTACGAACCTGGAATTGATAAATTTGTAAACGATGTTGATTTAGTAATAGATTTTAGTGAAAGGTATATAGATGATGAAGGGTTTATCAGGGAGTTAGAAGTCAATAATCAATGGTACTCTTGGGTACAGGGAAATAGTGAAGAAAGTCCATATAAGGAAGCCACATTAGAAAGTATACTGTGTACAAGATAATAACGGGTGTAAAATTGTGTGGGACATAGTTTGATAAGCAGTGAGTTCAATTGCATGATTGTTAAGGCCGTACATGAGGTAGGTATATATACCTGCCTTTTTGTGTCTTCAAAATTGTAAAAGTAGGATTTTAATAAGCCTATGACTGACTAGTTGAGAAGAACCAATAATTTGTAGACTGTTCTTAAATTGCGAAATTGAGATACTTGGATATGACTAGTGAAAAAAACAAAGGCATTTTTGCCATTTTTGAAAGTGTCCTAAGTGTCTGGAAACAAAAATATTTTAGAGACATTTTGTTGACATGTTAATAGATGAAGTAAGCTTTTTAGTGTTGGAGATTGAGGAATGTATGGTCAAAGATTTTAACTTTCAGGTGGCTAGTGATAAAGATATTTCTTCATTTTAAAAATAGCCTTACATGAAAAGCATGATTGGTCTAAAGAATGATGAGAATTGGCATTTAATAATTGAAAGGTTAATGGTGAATGGGTTGCCGGACTACAAATATCAAAGGGGTTATTCTGTAATATGTGCATGTCACTCCCATCACTCTGACCTTGGTTTGATATGTGATAGGCATTGCCGGATAAGCATTATATTTCTTAAATAAGAACTCTGATTTGAGAAATTTCAAGGCTGCGAAAACAGCCTTAAAGAAAAGAATAGTAAATTAAAGGTTTTGGGTAATAGATTTATGAGGAATCGGCTTGGAAAAAGGGGGTTTGGAGAAAATAAAAAATTACGTAAAAATATTAAGATAGGCGAGTTAAGAAGAAATGATTAAAAATGGAGTAATCGGACGTTTAAATATTTTATAAGCATTGCCACATAGACACCAAAGATAAAAATTAGAGATGGAGGATTTAATTATGAGAAGCATAATTAGTTTAACAAGAGAAGTTTACCATTGCTACATGAGAGATGACGGTAGTTTATATGAAAGACCAATAGGCTCAATAGCTAGAAGGAACCTAAGTAAAAACCAAGATGACTTCCTTAAAAGGTATATAGATTTGATAATGAATACTAAGATTGTAAGTGATACAACTAAAATCTACATCACCAGTACGTTGCCGTCAGTAGCGTCAGTAATTAAACAGCATAATGTTGCATTAGTCGAGCATAAGCAGGTAAATATTAAGACGGCTCAATCTAAAATAGACTACGATGGCAAAAAGCTCTTAAATTATTTTACAGGTGATATGTTAAGCCAAGTAATTGGATTCAGCAATTGTGATTTATGTGAGTATAACAAAATGTTAAACTTGGCAATCTCTGATTATAAAAAGAGGAATAAATTGCTAGACAATATTATGTTAACACTGCCTAGAGTTCCTGTTGTGGATTCATTGTCGGATGAAGAACTACATGATTTTATTCAAATAATATCACCATTTATAAAGAAACATAGGCATTATGTAGAAAGTAACATCCCTAAGAATGCTGTTGGGTACTTGTTGTATTTAACAAGTACCCCTTCACTATCTGGAAGACATAAGGAACACTATGACCTATTGAAGCAGATTTTGGAGTGATTTAGATTCAAACAAATAACTAGTTGCAGAAATAGACGGACAATCCCCGAATTGGGTGGTTGTCCGTCTATTTTAGTTGATAAGTGATTATTTCTAACTTTGGCATGGCTAGTTGAGTTGTCGAATATGACAATAGATTAGAGAATTAATCTAATCATGTTTAGTGTGCATTTGTTTGTGATACAATTGTTGCAACTATTCATCAAGGAGGGCAAACATGAGCAATATTACTAATATTAAAATCAACTATATGATACTTGAGCAAATTCTACGCGTCACAGGTTTTTATAAGAACTTAGTTGATGAGCATGAGTTCTTAGACGTTATCTTTAAACAGGCTAAAACTGGGAAGATAGATAGCCTATTTAAAAATGATGAGGTGCGAAAAGCTGTCTATGAAAAGCTAACTAATTTGACAGGATTACCCGAAAAATACTGGTCAGGCGAGGAAAGAATAAAGCTGGACATAAAATGTACGGAAGGAAAACTTAAAATTGATGGTAACACAATAGATAAGGTTGATCTTAGTGATGATGATGCTAATGATGGCAAGTCTTATCAAGACATGCTAAAGAATCCACTAAATGTAATTTTTGGCGATATTCATTGTAAAACATTTGGCTTAAGAAGAACTGACAAGTTTAATAGAGATACCAAGAAAATAATTGATGAAGTTATTGGAGAGATATACAGTTTAAGAGGATTGCTAGCGGTTATCTTATTAAACATGGCTGATGAAATAGAACTTATTGATAAGGCAAATGTTTATGAGCATAAGAAATGGGAGCCTTACATATCAAAATTAGCTTATCCAACTGAGCATGGTATTACCTACAGTCCAAAGTTTGTGGAGATTAAGAAGGGCTTGGTACAAACCATCATAATGAACTTATTTGACTTAGGTATTCCTTTCACATTCAGGGATTATTTCAAAAAAGAATTTAAAATTTAAGTTTATAGAGTAAAAAAATTCATACAAATTGACTTATATTTTAAGAGCATGTCCAAAGTAGAGTGGGCATGCTCCTTTTTTTGATCAAAAATTCATTAGAAGAGATATCATACGATGTACTCGTAGCTACAAAAAACGCTGGGACGCCAGCACAGGAGAAAGGCTATGAGTAAGAAAATAGAAATCGATAAGAAAGAATGTGTCAATTCTAATAAAGCGGTAAATGAAGGTATTTCAGATCTTGACAAAGAGTATACCGGAGCGTTAACCTCCCAATCCACGGTTGTTACAGAAACAAATTTGATACCAAAGCAGATATCAAAAACCAGCAGTTTGAAGGAGAAAAGTAATCCAATTTTTGTGAAAGCACTCATTCAGATTATGTACGAGCGTGGAGAAATAAACGGTGCTACCTATGAAAACGCCGTGAAAAAGCTTATAAGGGAGGTGGAGCGACATGGAAGAAGCAAATAAAAAAGAGAGAAAAGTTGCTGTCTACGGTCGTGTTAGCACAGAGCATGAAGCGCAGATTTCGGCTTTTGATAATCAGGTACTTTGGTATGAATTACAAGTTGAGAAGCATCCTGAGTGGACGGTCGTAGATAGATATTTTGATAAAGGTATCACGGGTACACAAGCAAAAAAACGGCCTAGCTTCCTACGAATGATTGAAGACGCAAAAAAGGGAAGGTTTGACTTAATAATTACCCGAGAAGTTAGCAGATTTGCACGTAATACACTTGATACACTTCAATATACAAGGATGCTTACATCTATAGGTGTAGAAGTTTTCTTCATCAATGATGGTATAAGCACATTTAATAAAGATGGGGAACATGAACTCACAATGATGGCATCTTTTGCCCAAAAGGGAAGCAAAATAATTAGTAGGGCTGTCATAGAAGGTCAAACATCAGCAAGGCTTAAGAAAAAAGTGTTATACGGCACGGGTAATATACTTGGCTATAACAGAAGTGGGGATACATTCGTCATTGATGAAGAACAGGCAGAGACAGTAAGAATGATATTCCGGCTATACTTAGAAGGAAAAGGTATTCGTACCATTAAATTGGGATTAACTAAGACAGGGAGGAAAAACTCAGCTGGTCAGGTAAAATGGTATGAGTCAACAATTGGTCGGATTTTAGATAACCCTATGTACATTGGTAAGCAGTATCAAAAGCAAACGACAGTGATAGACTGTCTGGAGCATAAAAGGGAGAAAAATGAAAAAAGCGATTACGTTGTTATAGAAGGTAACTTTGAGCCAATAATTTCAGCCAATACTTTCGAGAAGGTGGCCGAAATAAAGGGTGAGAATAGTCAGAAGTTTGCTGGTCTTAAGGCGCGAGGTATTAAAAGATCCACCGATAAGTGGATGAATCTAATGGAATGTAATTGCGGCGCCCGATTCCAACAGTATAATTGGAGGAGATCCAAGGATACTGGTGAAATTGCAAGAGGATATGCTTGTAGAAACAGAACTTTAAACAATACAACTAAATATAGGCTAGCAAACGGTTTACCTATAGAGGGAGCATGTGATCGGAAGTCAATTAGTGAATGGTATTTAGATCTAATGGTAAAAGACATAATTGAGGAAGTGTGGGTGTTACGCAAAGAGTCAGTTTTACAGGCTTTTGAACTTACCAGAGATTGCTTCATTGATGATGAAGTAGATAATGGTAATAAAGTGAAAGAGCTTCAATTAAAGATAGATAGGAATAAACAAAAGATAAGTAGGCTCATTGATTTATATACTGACGAATCAATAGATAAGAAACAGCTTGACGAGAAAAGAAAACAATATGATGAAATCATCAAAGCGTCAAAGGAAGAAGCAGAACGCATAAGCGGTGGGCTAGGTTTAGCAGAAAAGAACTTGGAAACAAAGCTTATTCACATAAGGGACACTCTTCAGCAATTGGTAGACTTTGATAAAGAAAGGCTTGATGAAGGCATAATCAACCAGCTTGTTGAAAAAGTTATAGTCAGAGGTGATAATGAATTCGAATGGCTTATAAATCTATCAGACATTCAAACAAATGACTTATTCAGTTTCTATCTGAATGAGAAATATGAAGTAAAAAGAGCAAAAAGCATTGAAGTTAGAGATTCAAAATATACACTAGCATTCAATTCAGTAATAAGCGTTGAAAGAGCACAAGAGTACAGGAAAAAGTACGGTAAGCACATCAAACCCGGCAGATGGCATGACATCAACTATAGCGTTTATGTGAGATAGGCTTTGAAGGGATTGACCTTGTCCAGATGATGGATAGGGTTTTTCTTTTTATATAGTACTAAAAATAATAAACATTATTCACAAACAAGATGAATATTTTGGTATAATTTGTATTGTAGATGGGCTATTACTGATGGAGGGGGATTTTTATGCTAGTATTTTCAGATGAATTAAAACAAAGACCAGTAGCGTTTTTAAAGTTTTCAGACGAGCTTTGGAAATTAGAGAGCTTACAAAAAGGCACTTTATATATGAATACTCTTAGATTTTTTAAAGGACTTGAGGAAAAGACAAATGAAAAAGGTATGGGAGATAAAGATGAAGGATCAACTATATTAACTGAACTGAATTTAAAGTTTTATGACTATGAAACAAAGGAATTAGTTTATGAAGGACCTGCAAGTAGAAGTGCAATTACAATGGAAGAAGATTTGCAAAAGCATGTGTTCTGTATGAGCTATATAGATTTTGGAAGTTTAGAAATAATTGAAGAAGACACGGATTTTGTTAAGGCAACATTTAGTTTTTTAGATGAGCAGAAGAAAGATTTTGTTGAGAGTTTCGGGGAGTATGTTATGGTTATATCATGCACTGATTTTTTAAATCATGTAAAAGAAGCCTTTGCAAAAGAGAATATACCGTGGGCAGCTGACAAAGTAAAATATAGTGATTTCTCTATCAACTATATGAATAGGCTTGAAGATTATATGAATAACAGGAGTGGTAAGTACTTTTGGAAAGATAAGTTTTTCGAAAAGCAAAAAGAATATAGAGTGATACTACTAAATAGAGAGTCAGACGACCCAATTCAATTCAATATTGGTGATTTAACTACGCATTCATTTATAACATCTACAGAAGAATTATTTAATAATAGATTCTACTTAGAGGCAAAATTTAATCCTGAAAAGGATTTAATAAAACTAGAAGATGAGGTATAGCATAATAATAATAATTGAAAGAAATTGGTTTTTATGACACTTAAATACATATAGTAAGATAGGAAAATATTTCAAGTGTGTTGAATAAGTTGAATTACAAAAAGTGTTCCGTAATGTGAAAAAAGGTGATTGTACTATTTTGTTAGCAGCCTCACAGGCGGCTATAAGCAACAAGGGACAATAAATTAAATCAAAAAATAGTTGAAACAGGAGCAACATCACTCAGTCTCAAATATTTTTCCTTCTTTGAGTATCACAACTCGGTCAGCCATGCTCTGAGCATCTTCTTTATCATGGGTTACAAATATTACGGTTTTACTCGTTTGTCTTAAAATGATTTTAATTTCTTCCCTGATTTTACTTCGAAGATGAGCATCTAGATTACTAAAGGGTTCATCTAACAAGAGAAGGGAAGGATTTGGAGCAAGTGTTCGAGCGATAGCTACCCTTTGCTGTTGGCCCCCACTTAATTCATAGGGATATCTTTTTTTATAATCTCCTAAGCTCACTAAATCCAACATTTGATTAATCCTATGATCTTTTTCTTTAGTACTTAATTTTCTTAAGCCAAATCGGATATTCTCTGACACAGTCATATGAGGGAATAAGGCATAATCCTGAAAAACCATGCCGACCCCCCTCTTCTCAGGTAGCACAAAAACACTCTCATCCACGACAGTGATATCGTTAATTTTTATTCGTCCCTTACTTGGAACCTCCAAGCCTGCAATAAGCCTTAGTACGGTACTTTTTCCACCACCACTTTCTCCTAGGATGCAAATAACCTCTCCCTTTTCAATGGACATACTAAAATCTTGGATAATAGATTTCTGTGAGTATTTAAAACATAATCCTTCGATCTCAATAAACATCAGACTTTCTCCTTATCTCCGATTTTATTCAACAGGTAAATGGAACACAGGCTTACTAGAATAATAATCAAGGAAGCAATGGATGCTTCATGAATCATTTCATCATTAGCATACTCAAACGTTTTAGTGGCCAAAGTATTGAAATTATAAGGCCGTAAAATTAGAGTTAAAGGGAGTTCTTTCATGATATCTACAAAGGTCAAGGCAAATCCGCTTATAATTGCAGGCTTAAGCATAGGATAATCCACCAGTACGAAAGTTTGAGTTACACTCTTACCCAACATTCTTGAAGCTTCAAAAAACTTTTTCCCCACCTTATCAAATCCAGATTCAACAGCTTGATAGCCTACTGCTAAAAATCTAATCACATAAGCAAATAGCAACATCACGATACTTGTGCCCAATACCAAGGTAATTGAATTAGGGTCGATCATCTTGTAGAGCCACTGAAGCCTATGATCCATCTGAATAATGAACAGAATAACCCCAATAGCAATTACAGCCCCCGGAATGGAATATCCTACGAGCGTAAGTTTAGAAATCAGTTTTGCAAACCAATTATCCTCGATTCTACTAAAGTTGGCAATTACAACAGAAATCGTCATAATCAAGACAGTGGCAACTAATGCAACCCAAACAGAGTTAAACATCAATTGAATAAAGTAAATATCTAAGATTTTTTCATACGTTAAGATACTCCAGTGAAGTAATTGCAGGGTGGGGATAATGAAACCAAAACTAAAGAAAACGAAGCAGATAAATACAGCTAGGGAAGCTTGAGCTCCTTTTAGCTGTTTTCGTACAAGGGGCCTTACTTTTGTAGTAAAGTTATACCTTTTCTTGCCCCTTAGTATTTTTTCAAGAAGCACAATACCAAAAACCGATAGCATTAAAATAGCAGCTAATTTTAATGCGGAATCAATATCCCCCATGGCAAACCAGGTCTTAAATATTGCTGTGCTAAAGGTTTGAACTCCGAAATAGGCCGCTACCCCATAGTCATTCAAGACTTCTAAAGAAACTAAGGTTGCTCCCCCTAAGATCGCCCCCCTAGAAATGGGGAGAATTACATAAACAAAAATTTCAAACGAATTTTTACCCAACAATCGGGAATTTTCGATTAAGGAAGCAGACTGTTTTTCCAAAAAAGCTCGAGTAATCATATAAACATAGGGAAATAAGACCATAGTAAAGATGAACACAGCCCCATAAATGGACATGATGTCAAAATACTTTGGACTTACCTGTATCCCTAAATCATTTCGCAAAAACGTCTGGACGACCCCTGTGTAATTTAAAATCCCATTATAGGTGTAGGCTGCAATATAGGGTGGGATGGCCAAGGGCAAAATCAGTGCCCATTTAAAAAAATTCCTGAAAGGAAAATTATAAGCAGAGATTAACCACGCCATAATAGTCCCTGCAAGTGTACAAAACACACCTGTCATCACAACCAGAATGGCAGAGTTGATGACATAATCCTTTAATAAATAAGTTTTTATGTGAATCCAATTCTCATTTGGTTTGTTGAACATATGGATGAGAATATCGATGTTCGGAGATAGAATAAGAACGATAAAGATAACGCTCAAAATGGACCAACCATTCAGTTTATTAATTAGGAATCTTAAAGTTTGCACTCTTTCACCTCCTCGTAACGTATATCAGACTAGTAACCTTTAAACGGGCGACGAGAGAATCAACTAAATCTAAAGTAGAAATATAATATAAATACTTAGTTTGGTTAAGGCAGCCTTTGCAGGCTGCCTTTTTGACATTACTTCCAACCAACTTGATCAAAGATTTCCACTGCTTTTTTGTTGTTTTCTCCTAAAAGGGTTAAATTAATATTTTGGGACTTAAAGTCACCCCAGGATTTAATCAAGTCAGAAGCTTCTACCGCTTTATTTACAGGATACTCATAGTTAGCGTTCGCATATTCTTTCTGTGCCTTAACACTCGTTAAGAATTCCACTAGTTTGATCGCATTTTCTTTATTTTTGGAGGCCTTGGTAATACCAGCTCCGCTTACATTGATATGAGTACCGTTGGTGGTGTTTTGGTTCGGGAAGAAAACACCAAGTTTTTTAGCTACCTTTACTTCTTCAGGGTCAGCAGAGTTTAACATTTGTCCTAAGTAGTAAGTATTCATGATGGCAAGTTCGCCTTCTCCTGCAACGACTGCCTTGGCTTGATCTCGATCTGATCCCTTTGGCTCCCTAGCCATATTAGCGACGATTCCTTTCGCCCAGGCTTTAGCTTGTTCTTCACCATTGACGGCAATGAAAGATGCCAATAAGGATTGGTTATAAATATTAGAGGAAGACCTTACTAGGATTTTCCCTTTCCACTTGGGTTCTATTAGATCTTCATAGGTGGATAGTTGTGCCGGATTAACTATATCCTTATCGTATACTAGCACCCTAGCTCTTACAGTAAGACCATACCACTGATTGTCTTTATCTCTTAAATTCTCAGGAACATTCTTAACAATGATATCAGAGGAAGTCGATTGCAATAATCCTCTTTCCTTGGCACGATGAAGTCTACCAACGTCTGCCGTAATGAATAGATCAGCCTGTGTATCGATTCCTTCCGTAGCCAATCTCTCAATCAACTCATCTGCTTTGCCTTCGATTACATTAACTTTAATTCCTGATTCTTTAGTAAATACTTCGAAGAGCTGTTTATCCGTTTCGTAGTGCCTTTCAGAGAAAACATTTACAACCTGGTTTTGAGTGCTTGCAGGCGGTTGGGGGGTAGCTGTGGTTTTGGTTCCGGTGCATCCTGTAAGTACAGCACTTACCATAAATAGACCTGTGATAAGTATTGCGGTAGCTGACCTTTTCTTCATACTTCTTTCTCCTCCTATATTATAACAGTCCGCTCAATTGATACTGAGAACTATTATCATTATAACCCGTATTCTTTATATGTCAATCTCAAATTTTATGTTTTTAATTAAATAACGATGTGTATCATGCGGTTGTTGAAGCGTCTGCTGTGTAGAAAACTCAACTTCGCATTGTTTTTAGGCATAGGTTAGATGTTTTAGCTCAAAAAGATTTACACAGCTCGTATAAGTGCAAGCTTTGTGCAAGTTAGGCAAATTATTACACGAAGATGTCTGAAGCTTGTGTTAGAATATATTTCAAGAAGCCTGACGTTAAGGACTGTTCCTCGTAAGTCGGCGCCGTCCCTAACTTGTACGAATAAGGGGGTTTTTAAATGAGTGAGGTTCTGAGTATCCGTCAGCGTACGGAGAGAGAAGAGCAGGAACGCCTTTCACCTTATGCAGCAAAGAGCTGGGAGGCTAAGCGTGAGCGTTTAGAAGAAGAGTGTCCAATACGCACGAAATTTCAACGGGATCGTGATCGAATATTGCACAGCAAACCGTTTCGTCGGCTTAAACATAAGACTCAGGTATACATTGCTCCTTCAGGAGACCATTACCGCACGCGGATGACGCATAGCTTGGAAGTCTCCCAGATATGTCGAACAATTGCTCGGGGGCTTCAACTTAATGAAGATCTCATTGAGGCGATTGCTTTAGGGCATGATGTGGGCCATACTCCCTTCGGACATGTCGGAGAGGAGGCCCTAAGGCGCATTATTAGTCACTTCGAGCATAATGAACAGTCGATTCGGATTTTAAAGGTCTTAGCGTGCGAGGGACAGGGTTTAAACCTGACAGAGCCTGTTCTGGACGGAATTTTACATCATACCGGAGAAGGAGTGCCAAAAACCCTTGAAGGGCAGGTTGTAAAGACTGGGGACCGAATAGCCTATCTTTGTCATGACTACGATGATGCTTTGCGGGCTGGTTTGCTGATTCCGAGTGATTTGCCAGCGGCCGTTCAAGGAATGCTAGGCGTGAGACCGAGTGATATGATTACGACGATGGTGGTTGACATGATTGAGACATCCCGTGGATTAGATCACATTAAGCAGTCAGTAGAGGTATATAGTGCGATGCAGGAATTTCGTCAGTTTATGTTTGCAAGGGTATATAATAGCTCGACTTTACGTGATGAACGGCGCAAAGGACAATACATTGTCCAGGCACTTTTTGAATATTATCGTCAGGATATATCGAAATTACCCGAGCATTTTTTGGTTTGGGCAAGTGGGAATGAAACCCAAGCAGTTATTGATTATATCTCGGGACTCACGGATAATTATGCCATCGATTTATTCCAAAGTTTATTTATTCCTCGAAAGTAAGAGAATAAGAGGTAACTATTGATTACATCCTCAGCGTATGAACTATTAAAATTCCTAAGAGCCTTCCATTTCATGTAATGAAGTGAGAAGGCTCTTTAGGAATTAAAAAGACGCAAATCGATAGAAGATGCCGATAAAAAGTATAAGTTATGGACAATAGAAGTAAACTAAGGCTTGGCGGAAGCTCTAGTTTACGCTGATACTTAGTCCTTCTTTAAAATAAAGCTCTCATTTCGCTTAATAGGTTCGCTGGTGTCTATATGACCTAGAATTCCAGGATGCTTTTGGCCATCAATTAGAAATTGAACACTGTGAATGTTAGGGAGAGTCGTCAGCGTGTTAACGATACTATACAACGTCATTTGTTCGCCGGCGGAACCGCCACCAAAGTTTTTTTGGAATTCTTGAGAGAGATCAATCGCTGCAATACCATCGGTACTTATTGACGCGTTGAGAAGAATAGTACCCTCAGGGAGTGGTTTTTCCAACCCGGAAGGGGGAACTGCTAGTTCTTTGAAAATTGCTTTGATTACTTCCCGATTAGTTACTTCAACCGTGCGATTCGCTGCTATCAAACCTGTGGCCTGCAGATTTGGATAATATAGGGTTAATTTAAGAGATTGCTGAGTGGATTCAGAGGGTGTTACCACTGGAGGAGTTGGTGCAGGTGTAGTTGTAGTTGTGTTATCGGGTGATTTGATTGTTTGTGTTCGGGTTGAATTACAGCCAATCAAAAAGGCTCCAGTAAGTAACAGACAGATTGATAAAATCAGCAAAATTAAAGATCGTTTATTCATAAAATATCCACCTTCCTCATAAAGTTCTTTATTTGCACTCTTCAGAACCTGAGTTGGATTTTTGATTAGATCTATACTATCATGCTTTTCAAGTATGGAAAAGGGTGGCTCGGGGACCACAATTTGCCCTAAGTAGATCAATGGTAAAAGTAAGAATAAATAATTGTCGAAGTAAGCAGGTATTCTTTTTGAAAAAGGAGAATTAGGTATACTTAGTTAGTGCTCCATGCTCCTAATAAAATCTGACAACTTGAATTAAAGAACTAAAAAGAGGATTTTGTGAATTCTCGGCGAAGAATTGTATAAGACATGGGTTGACAAACTATATTAATTGTGGCTGAGAATTGAAAGGCGAGAAATGTGAACAATCGGCTTCATGAAGAGTTTATACCGGAAGAGATAATCGAGGAAGTGCGATTGCGCACAGATATCATTGAGGTAATATCTGAATATGTCAGTCTCCAGCGCAAGGGGAACAACTATTGGGGACTTTGTCCGTTTCACTCGGAAAAGACACCAAGTTTTTCAGTGTCCGCCGAGAAACAAATGTTTTATTGTTTTGGGTGTAACTCTGGAGGAAATGCTTTTTCATTTGTTATGAAGAAGGAAAACTGGTCTTTTGTGGAAAGTGTTCAGAATTTGGCCAACCGATATGGCGTAGCACTTCCTGAAAAATCACTCTCTCCGCATGAACGAGAAGAAAATCGACTTCGTCGAAGGTGGGAAGAAATTCATGAATGGGCTACCAGTTATTATCAGGACATTTTAGTAAGGCTGCCTGAGGGAGAACCCGGACGAGTTTACTTTGCTAAACGTGAGGTCGATCTGGATACGATCAACCGCTTTCGTCTTGGTTATGCTCCGGAACGCTGGGACGGCTTACTATCTTACATGCAGGAACGTGGGGTTCAGCCACATGAATTGGTAGGAGCAGGGCTGGCCTTAGAAAAAGTGACATCTGGTAAAGTAAGCCGGTACTATGATCGTTTCCGCAATCGCGTACTCTTTAGTATTCTTGATCGGCGCTACCATACTATTGCCTTCGGGGGGCGGGTTCTGGATGATTCACTGCCTAAGTATCTGAATTCTCCTGAGAGCACGTTCTATAATAAGGGCCATCATCTCTATGGGATGCATCGTGCGCACCAAGGAATTCGTGAAGAAGGTTACGCTCTATTAGTTGAGGGTTATATGGATGTCATTGCGCTGCAAAATGCTGGGTTCCCGAATACTGTGGCCTCCTTAGGTACTGCGTTAACACGGAATCAGGCGACTCTATTAAAGCGGTATGCACAACGCGTTGTTCTTCTCTATGATTCGGATGAGGCAGGTGTTCAAGCTGCTTTGAGAGGGGGAGAAATCCTCTGTGATGTCGGGATCCGAGTGGATGTCTTAACCTTGAGTGGAGCAAAAGATCCGGACGAATTTTTAAAGAGCTATGGCTTGGAAGAGTTTAAACGATCATTAAGCCGGGCGTTAACTTATGTAGAATTCAAATATCGGACATTTGTCAAGAACAAGCTTCCACAGACTATTCCTGAAAAAGCTGAAATAGTGATGAAATTAGCTCCAGACATTCTGAGAGTGAACAGTCCGGTTGAACGAGAAGGATATGAACGCTTTTTAAGTCTGGAACTTGGCCTTACTTTGGAAGCTGTGCAGCGTGAGATTGTAAGTCAGGAACCGAAAAAAGCTAAAAAGGAGCGAGAACACGAATATTCTCAACAAAAACAGGTTAGTTCTGGGAAAAATAGAGATAATATTAAGGGTACCATTATAGGTAAGGGTATTATCGAACAGCCCCAACCGACAGTCTATTTAGGGGGTTATCGCGCAGAGCGAATGCTTTTACGATTGCTATTAGAAAATAAGGCTCATTTGCCGAGAATTAAGGAAAGACTAGGAGAATCCTTTTGGAAACTTCCGGCACACCAGCAAATTTTTAAGTATCTCAACCAGGATGGCGTATTGCCCGCGCATAGCGACGAAACGGTTCAAAGCTGTTTGGCTAGCCTGCTCTTGGAAGAGTTAGATATATCTCAAACTGAGCGGCTTTTAGAGGATTGCATAAAGGGCATTCTTTCAACGCAAGTAGAGGAAAGAGTGGAAGATCTTCAAGCGCGCATGGCAACTTTAGAAAAATCCGGTGACATGGCAGGGGCTATGGCTCTGTTGAAAGAGATAGGAGAGCGGTTGAAACGTGGCGAATAGTAAGGTCGTAGGCACCCAAAAGAATGATCCGAAGAAAGGTGGGGGACAGGTGAACGATGAACAAAAAATGGACAACGTCCAAGCCCTCATTCAGAAAGGCAAAAAGAAGGGTTCCATAACCTATCGAGAGATTATGGATGCTCTCCAAGGGATTGAGCTTTCTGCGGATCAGATAGATGATATCTATCAACAACTTGGTCGGATGGGAATAGATGTGGTGCCAGAGCCTGGAGAAGTTGAACTCGAAATCATGAAAAAGGGCAAAGATGACGATGACGATGACATCGTAGAGGATCCTGAGGATGAGGTCGAAGAAGAAGCTGAAGTGGATCTTTCCGTTCCTGAAGGAGTGGGAATTGATGATCCAGTTCGCATGTACCTCAAAGAAATTGGACGAGTTCCTCTACTTTCAGCGGATGAAGAAATCGAACTGGCAAAGCGGATGGAGGAAGGCGACGAGGAGGCAAAGCGGCGACTAGCCGAAGCCAATTTGCGTCTAGTGGTCAGTATTGCCAAACGGTATGTAGGACGAGGTATGCTTTTCCTAGATTTAATTCAAGAAGGTAATCTGGGGCTGATTAAGGCTGTCGAGAAGTTTGATTATATCAAAGGGTTTAAGTTTAGTACGTATGCTACCTGGTGGATCCGCCAAGCGATTACTCGTGCCATAGCCGACCAGGCCCGGACGATCCGGATTCCTGTGCATATGGTAGAAACCATAAACAAATTGATCCGAGTTTCGAGGCAACTCTTGCAGGAATTGGGAAGAGAACCAGCTCCTGAAGAAATCGCTAAAGTGATGGATATTCCCGTTGAACGAGTACGGGAAATTATGAAAATTGCCCAAGAACCCGTTTCTTTAGAGACCCCGATCGGGGAAGAAGAAGACTCTCATCTGGGAGATTTTATCCCTGATGATGATGCACCAGCACCGGCGGAAGCTGCGTCGTTCATTCTTTTAAAAGAGCAATTGGAAGAAGTTCTGGAAACATTAACCCCTCGTGAGGAAAAAGTTCTCAGATTGCGCTTTGGACTTGATGACGGTCGGACGAGGACATTGGAAGAAGTGGGACAGGAATTCGGTGTCACCCGTGAACGAATTCGTCAGATTGAGGCTAAGGCTTTGCGGAAATTGCGCCATCCAAGTCGCAGTAAAAAGCTTAAGGATTATTTAGAATAAATGACAGTGAACTTGTTCGGAGGCCCGTTCCAACAGGAACGCTTCGAGGCGAAGGGCGGACTCTACCTCACCTAGAACCCCCCAAAAATATACAATGGGGGGTCCTGAAAAAGTGGATTGATTCCAGAGGATAAAATTTCTAATAAAGATAATCACAAAAAGACTTGACTACAGCGAATGAATTACGTATAATAACCCGTGCAAGAGATTCCTCGATAGCTCAATGGTGGAGCAACCGGCTGTTAACCGGTAGGTTGTAGGTTCGAGTCCTACTCGGGGAGCCATTAGTTTTGTAGCATACTACGGGCCCATAGCTCAGCGGTAGAGCCCCCCGCTCATAACGGGTTGGTCCTAGGTTCGAATCCTAGTGGGCCCACCATTTCGAAGTTCGAGGCGCGATGTTCGAAGTTCGAAATGGTGGAAGAGACAAATCGATGTTCGAGGTGCGGTGTTCGTAGTTCGAACCCAAAAAGACAACGAAATATTGAATTCGTTGTTCAAACGGTTATTGAACAACGAATAACAAATATCGAATTAGGGCGATTAGCTCAGCGGTAGAGCGCATCCTTCACACGGATGAGGCCACTGGTTCGAGACCAGTATCGCCCACCAGTGATAGCAAGGTTTTCAGCCTTCTACATAAATTAGAAACTTATTGTACAGTTACTTGTACAGTTACGACATCAATTTGCGTATAACTACCTAGCACTTTTCCTTTTTGGGGGGAGGTGCTTTCTTTGTTGTTGTCCTTTAATAAGTAATTTTGCTCTTGGCCTCGGTCTGTAATCTAGGCATGACATGAGTGGTAATCTTAAATCGTACCAGTTGTCGCAAACAATAGGCTGAAATTGATGTTCGAGTTCAATTTGTGGTCTTTTCTATAACTCACCTTGGTCTGTGCGGGGATGTTTATTTTCAAATTAGGTCAGATATGAGGACCAATGTCCTATTCCAAGACTTCAAGTTAATGATATTATTAAGCATGACTTATATCAAAAATAGATTAAGTATCTTATAGCAAAATTATTAACACTTTACTTAGCTCTCCTCCTTTTTCTATACCCCTCCTAGTGAGGGGATTTTTATTTATATTTTATGACCCATAAAATTTCTATTGCATTCACAGGGCAAAATGTGGTAGTATGCTAGTACAGAAATAATGAAACAATGTTTTACTATATGAAACGTATAACGTTAATCAGTCAACCAGATCCAATCATTTGAATAATCGTTTATATCCTCCAACAATAATTAAGAGACAGTCAGCTAACCTTTATTGTGTAATGAACTAGAGGTAGAGAAAACTTTACCGTAACTGTGAAACGTAGTTTCACTATATAGAACGAAAGCATTTTCAGTCGTTTTTGTTACGGTTTCTATTTAATAAAGTTAACCTAAAAAAACGCAAGAGAAGTAAAGGAGGAAGATTGGTATGGCACTTTGGGGAGTCGAAAAGGTAGAGGAACAGGGTTGGGGAGAAGTAAAAGCTGAAACAAAGAGAATGACAGGAGCCCAATTTATCGTGACATTTTTGGCTCGTAAGGGAGTGACTCAGATTTATGGTATTCCAGGGGCTGCCATTCTGCCTTTTTACGACGAGGTATTTGAGCGCGAAGATATGCGCTCGATTAATGTTCGCCATGAGCAAACAGCAATTTTTATGGCAGACGGTTATGCCAGATCGACGGGTAAAGTGGGGGTTTGCGCAGCTACCTCTGGTCCAGGCGCAACCAATTTTCTGACGGGACTCTATAGCGCCTATGGAGATTCTATTCCATTACTAGCTATCACGGGCCAAGTTCCTACCGACTTACTGGGAACCGATGCTTTTCAAGAAGCGCCGATTGTGGAAATGGCTACACCAGTCACTAAGGCAGCGTACTTGGTTAAGAAGACGTCTGAGTTGCCTAAGGTGATGCAAGAGGCTTGGAAATTGGCGACGCAGGGTAGAAAAGGCCCGGTCTTAATCGATCTTCCTATTGACGTCCAAAAAGGAATTATAATAATTAATGTCGAAGATTATTTGAATGAAGAGATCGTTAGTCCCATAACGGAAGTAACACATAGCCAATTAGAACAGGCTTTAACGATGATTCAAGAAGCTGAGAGACCGATAATTATGGTTGGAGGAGGAGTTGTTTTAGGAAACGCCTCGGAAGAACTTTTGGCTCTGGCTGAATTACTCGAGATTCCTGTCGTTTCCACGCTCATGGGGAAGGATGGGTTTCCAAATTATCATAGGCTCTATGCAGGAATGGTGGGGACCATGTGTCAGACTCCGCTAGGTAATAAAACCCTTCTGGGTTCCGATCTTATCCTAAATCTAGGAGGAAGGTTCGACAGTCGGAGTACAGGAGCCATGGCGGTTTTTAAAAAGGGCCGTAAAGTGATTCATGTCAATATCGATAAAACAGAACTGTCTCGAAATGTACTTGCGGAACTGGAGATTGTTTCAGATGTGAAAGACTTTTTACGGCAATTCAACCATCGGATTCGCAGAAGTGCGTACAAGCCTAAAACAGAGGCTCAGGAAAGGGTTCAAATTCTTCAAGAAGATAGGATAAAGCTTGCTCGTCAAACGGACTTCGAGACGCGACCGATGAAACCTCAGCAGGCTATAATTGAAGTCAGAAAAGGTCTACACAGGAATGCGATTGTAACCTTGGATTGTGGGTTGAGTCAAATCTGGGCCACTCAATTATTTGAGGCCTACGAGCCTCGGACGTTTTTAATAACAGGACGGGCAGGCACCATGGGGTGGGGGTTAGGGGCAGCTATGGGAGCCCAGCTCGCATATCCTCAACGTCAAGTTGTCAATTTATTGGGGGATGCGAGCTTGGGAATGTCGCTACAAGACTTAGCTACGGCCGCAAAACACAATATTCCGGTGGTGGTCGTTGTCTTAAACAATTCACTCTTTGGTCTGATTCGACAGCAACAAAACCTGCTTTTCAACCGCAGATGGATTTCCACGGAATTAGACTACGAAAACACTGTGCAAGGGCATCAAAGGGGCTTGGATTTTGTCGCTACGGCCAAAGGAATGGGTGTAGAAGCTGAATTAATAGACAAGCCTGAAGAGATCACTGAAGCTCTAGCGCGTGCGTTTAGCACCAATCGCCCATATCTAATTGAGATCCTGGTTGATCCGGATGCACAATGTTCAGTTTCTCTGGATGGAACTATTAGTGGAGTTAAGGAACTTAATTAAGAGGTATATAGGTATTTTGTGAGAAGGGTTCAAGCCAGGAACTCGTTAGCCAAAGCTGAACATCGAGACTTCGGTGGGATTTTTGCCCCTTCACCGTGAAGTGTTCCTAGGGAAAATGCGGCTTGGGCGAAAGCAATCCCGGCACAATAATAATCGTTAATGGTAGCGATACTTATAAAAGTGTCTTGAAAGTAGATAAAATAGTCAGCAGAAAGGAAGATCACTTATGGGTTCAGATCTTAAGAATTTCGTCGCAAATCTTTCATTCCTATTTACAGAATTGCCTTTTATGGAGCGGTTTAGGGCCGCGAAAGAGGCAGGCTTTGCTAAGGTAGAGTTTATGTTTCCCTACGATTATGACCTTGAGGAGATAAATTCACAGCTTAATAGCTTAGAGTTAAAGCTCGTTTTAATTAACCTTCCGGCAGGGGATTGGGGAAATGGGGAGAGAGGAATCGCGGTCAAGCCAGAACGGAAGAACGAATTTCGTGCAGGAGTAGGGCAAGCGATCGTGGCGGCTCAAAAACTTGGTGTGACACAGGTGAATTGCTTAGTTGGCAAAGGAGATCCTGAGTTGGATGAGTCTGTATTACGGTCGACCATGGTCGAAAACATCGCTTATGCGGCAATGAAACTTGAGGAGCATGGTTTGCGCTTGATGATTGAACCCATTAATCATTATGATATTCCTGGGTTCTTCCTCAATACCACGGATCAAGTCTTAACACTCATCGCAGAAATCAATCGTCCAAATGTCTTTTTACAGTGGGACATTTACCATGCAAGTCGTGAAAATGAAGATCTCTGGAAAACCCTTAGCAATTCCATAGCTCAGATCGGCCACATTCAGATCGCGGATCAGCCAGGAAGACACCAACCTGGTACTGGTGAGATCGATTTCCAGAGATTATTGACAGAGCTTAGGAGTGTAGGGTATTCGCAGGAGATTGCCTTGGAATATGTTCCTAACCCTGATACAGAAACATCCTTAGGGTGGGTTAAAAATTACAGCCTGTAGAGAAATAGAAAGGTGTGATCTAAGATGAGTAAGATTGGTTTTATCGGTTTAGGAATCATGGGGAAACCTATGAGCCGAAATCTTTTAAAAGCTGGTTATGAGGTTGTTGTGTATAACCGAAGTTCAAAAGCGATTCAGGAGCTTGTGGAAGCGGGGGCAAAGGCAGGAACTTCCCCTAAGGATGTTGCTGAACAGTGTGAAATAATTATCACCATGCTTCCCAATTCCCCTCAAGTCCGTGAAGTGATTCTTGAACCTAATGGGGTTCTAGAAGGGATTCATCCGGGTTCTATAGTGATCGACATGAGTTCTATTGCTCCCATTGTCAGTCGAGAGATAGCCGAAGTCCTTGCCGGAAAATCCGTGCGTTTTCTTGATGCGCCCGTGAGTGGGGGAGAGCCCAAAGCGATTGAGGGGACCCTTTCTATTATGGTAGGCGGGATGTTAGCTGATTTTGAAGAATGCTATCCGATCTTTCAAGCTATGGGCTCGTCCGCATTACTTTGCGGAGATGTCGGTGCAGGAAATGTAACAAAATTGGCAAATCAGATTATCGTAGCGGTAAATATTGCGGCAGTATCCGAAGCCTTAGTGTTAGCGACCAAAGCAGGGGTTAATCCTGAAGCTGTTTATAAAGCTATTCGTGGGGGATTAGCAGGCAGTACTGTTTTAGATGCCAAAGCGCCCTTGATGATCGAGCGTCGCTTTGATCCGGGGTTCAGAATTGGGTTGCATATTAAGGATTTAAACAACGTTTTAGAAACGGGTCATGAAATCGGTTCTCCGTTGCCCTTAACGGCGTCGGTAATGGAAATGATGCAAGTGCTCAAGGCTCAAGGCTTAGAACAGGCGGATCACGGAGCTCTCGTTCAGTATTACGAAAAACTGGCTCAAAGCGAAGTCGGTAGAGGATAGTAACGAAAAACGCGGATGGGACAAGGGGCCCCAATTCGTAAGATAATCGTACAAAACTTGTTAAAGGTGGATGGACTGATAATCTATCTGCCTTTTCTTGTGTGCCGAGAAGCACTTTGCCCGACGGAGTGTTATAATAAGAACGATCTATTCTACATAATTTTTGGCGTTTTGCTTTTCTGACGCTAGGGTTCCATTTATGCAATTAAGGACATAATAGTTTTTAATAAGTAGTTATTATTAAAGAGGTGAATTATGACAATATCCGTCACTCTAGGTCCACGTTTGCAAACTGTCGCATCCTATGTGCCAGTGGGTGCAGAGCTGGGAGACATCGGGACCGACCATGCCTATTTACCCATAGCACTCTATGAGACGCTGCAAATATCAAAGGCTATCGCTGTGGATGTCCATGAAGGGCCATACCTATCCGCGTTGAATGCTGTTAAAAGTCGGAACTTAGAGGCTTTCATAGATGTGAGGTTTGGTGATGGCTTAATGCCACTTGTGTCAGGGGAAATCAATGCCCTGACCCTTGCCGGAATGGGTGGCAGAACTATGTTGGAGATTCTATCTGCCCGTCCAGACGTTTTAGCTTCCGTGACTGATCTCATCTTACAACCGCAAGGGGCAGAGGGACCGTTACGGTTAGCGCTGTTAAATAGTGGCTGGCGGCTTAAGGAAGAGCGGTTGGTGAAAGAAGAGGATCGAATCTATGTGGTCATAGCCCTTTCTAAGGAAGAAGGATGGGAAATTGTCCAACTACAAGAAAATGTGAGTGTTTGGAGTTTGCGGTTGCACCCGCTTCAAGAGAAGTTCGGTATCCAGGCAATGGAATTCCAAGACTTAGTGTCCAGACTTGTATGGCATTTCGGACCCCTCGTCTTAGAAGAACGTACGGAACTCTTGAGGGATCTCCTCAACGACTATTGTGGCATGCTTCTGAGGCGGATCGAGCAAATGAAGAAATCCAAGAGCATAGAAATTGTCACGAAAATCAGAGAGGCTTGCAATGAATTGACGTTAGTGGAGGGACTAAGGATATGGCAGTAACGATTGGATCCGTGGCTCAACTGATTGAAAAGATCGCTCCGAAATCGTGGGCCGAGGAGTGGGATAATGTCGGGTTATTGGTTGGCAGCGGATCAAAGACCATTGAGCGCATTTTGATTTCTTTAGACGGAACCTTGGCAGTTGTCGAGGAAGCAAAGAATTTAGGTGCCCAACTTATCGTGGCCCATCACCCCATAATTTTCCGTCCTCTGAAAAACTTAAGATCTGATAACACAGGAGCACAAGTCCCTCTTCGACTTTTGCAACATGAGATTGGTTATTATGCTGCTCACACGAATTTGGATCAATCAATATTCTCTTCGAGCCGCGTCTTAGGGGAGGTTCTCGGACTTGAAAAAATGGAACTATTGGAGGGCGAAGAACGAGGGTACGGTGTAATCGGATATTTACCACATCGTGAGAAATTAGAAATTCTGTGGAAGAGGTTTTTAGATAAGTTGACCAAGTCAGAGGTATATGCTCAGGACTATGAGTTATCTGGCGTTCGCTTAGCCGGTTCCCTAGAGCAAGAGGTGCGAAAAGTCGCCATTGTCAATGGCAGTGGGGGGCGATTCGTCTCTAATGCCTTGTTTAAGGGAGCGGATCTCCTTATTACGGGAGATGTTGACCATCATTCCGCTCTCGATGCACTTCAAGGAGATATGGCTGTCGGCGATCTTGGGCATTTCCTAAGCGAAGCGCCTATGCTGAAAAAACTGTATCACTATTTGTCTGCCGAAAAATCTCTTCAAGGAATAGAGATTAAAGTGAGTTCAATCAATCGCTCGCCATGGCTTGGCTAAAAAGGGATGCTCTTTGTTTTGTAATAAATTATGACTATTGCAACATTACGAAAGTAAATATTACCACTTGACAGCCATTGTGAAATATATTACTATAATATTGCAAGGAATAGTCTGATAATAGAGTCTTTTCAATGAATATCCAAGGCTTATTTAGACGAATTACTGATTCCCCGATAGAAATCATTTGAAAGGAGAATGAATTATGAACCGCACAGAAATCCTACGTGTTCAACGTGAAAAGGTATTAATCAACATTTCAGAAGACGGTGCTAATCGTACAAAATGGTTGATCGAACTGATGGACATTGATGATGAAATGGAAGAAATGGAAGAGAAAAAGACTAATGTTAATTAATCCAATACTCTCCATTTGACCAAAACAAACTTTTCTAGTAAGATAACTAAGCGAAGCCAACCAGATGATCGCGGAGGTAAGGACCCAAAGGTCGCCTCTGAGGAAAGTCCGAGCTCCATAGGGCAAGGTGCTGGGTAACACCCAGTGGGGGCGACCCCAAGGAAAGTGCAACAGAGAGATACCGCCAAACAGATGTCAGTTATCAGAGGCCAGAGGTCAGAATAATTTTTTCGAATCCGGCATCTGGCTTCCGACGACTGACCTCTGGATTGGTAAGGGTGGAAAGGCGAGGTAAGAGCTCACCGGCAGTCAGGTGACTGGCTGGCCATGTAAACCCCACCTGGAGCAAGACTGAATAGGGGAACTATGAACGGCCCGTTTTTGTTCCCGGGTAAGGTCGCTAGAGGCCGTCGGTAACGGCGGTTCGAGATAGATGATCATCACCTCCGGACGGAGGGACAGAACTCGGCTTATAGGTTGACTTCGCATTGTAGGGAACTGAGGATGTAAATGCATCGGCAGTTTCCTTATTTATTTGATAAGGATTTGTTCTTTCGCAGATCTAGTTTTTTTCCACTACTTATTTATCTTTATCACTTGAGCTTCTAAGATAATGTTGCTAAGGAATTGTCCCTTTCTTTTTGTATTTACTAGTCGACTATTTTTTTTATTTATAAAGGAAACAAATTGGAAATAAAAATATTCTATGGCGAAATATGTAGTTTAATGCAAGCAATAGAAGATGGATCAAAATTAAAAGGCAGATGTTCAGGCTGATATCAACGAAGGTTGTCAGTGGCCTGTTTTGCATTTTATAGTTTTCTACATAGAAAGAAGAAATTGGATTAAGCTCTATACTTATAAGAGGAAAATGTAGTTAGAAGAATAAATAAACGGCATTCAGTGAAAACTTTACTGTTATTAACTATAGTTTTGAAGTTGAATTCAAGGAGTTTTGAATCTATGACTATAAGCTCTGAAGTACGCCCTTTAGTGGTTGCTTTGGTATCAATTTTATTAGGGGCTACAGGGCAATTTTTATTCCGTCTAGGTATGCTTCAATATGGAAAGGTAACGCTCACCGGGATTTGGTCACAGCTGGGATCCATAATTTTCTCACCAGCAATTTTCGTTGGGTTTATGTGTTTTGGAGTTAGTTCAATTCTTTGGCTCGTTGTAATTTCACGTTGGGAGCTTAGCTATGCATATCCACTGGTTTCGTTGGGATACGTAATTGCTATTCTGTATGGTGTTCTTCTACTCCATGAAACTCTCACAATGCCTAAAATCATAGGATGCGTGCTGATTTTGGCGGGAATTAGTGTCTTGGGGATTTGGGGATATTGGTGAGAGCTATTCCTCATGGCAAGTGAATATCTTTCAAGATAAGAGAGTTGAAAGAAACTGGTGAATAAGATATGATAAACTTAAGCTGAGTTGCCAAGTATTCTTTGTGACTTGTCACTCTCTGAAACAACTTAATATGCCGGTTTGATCGGGGACATTCAATACTTTTTTTGGAGTCATAATGACAAGAAAAAGGGGAGTGTGTTGGATGCAATTACAAGACCTCGGGCGAGGTACGCGGATTGAATTATCTAAAATGGCTAGGTTGCTCGGTATGAAGTTTATCGGATTTAATCCAAATGCTCAACAGGTATCTTTGGAGTTTAATGGCAAAGGGGTTACCTATCCTTTGGAGGAATTTGTTCAACAGTATGAACGAGAATGTCCTACGTCGTTTACTTGAAGCTATAAAGGGGCTCTGACTCATGGTGAATGAGTCAGAGCCCCTAGTTGGTTTGGACAGCTTTTTACTACTGTTTCTGGTAGAAGAAAGAGGAAACGGGTTTGAGGCCTAGGTGATTCATCCCAAAGAGGTGTTCGGTGCTTCCGGTGAAAAGAATTCCACCTGGGCGTAAGGACTCTGTGAACTTCTTGTAGAGCAGTTCTTTGGCCTCTTCAGTGAAGTAGATCACGACATTACGACAGGCAATAAAGTCAAAGCTAGTTTGGAAACGATCGGTAAGTAGATTTTGGTGCTGAAAATTGACTTGTCGTTTAACTAAATCTTTGATTTGATACCCTTTGTCAGATGGGGTAAAATATTTCTGTAGAAATTCTGGTGGAGTACTTGCAAAATCATTTTGTTTGTAGACACCCTCTTTAGCTTGTTGCAGTACATTAACATCTATATCCGTGCCAAGGACGGTGAACTTGGCAGTGGAGAAATAGTCTATCATTGTCATAGCTAGTGAGTAAGGTTCTTGGCCGCTTGAACAGCCTGCACTCCAAAGTTTTAGCGGAGTCTTACTCTGAAGAAGCATGGGTATAATCGTTTCTCGCAGGGTTTTCCATTGGTTAGCATCCCGAAAGAATTGAGAAACGTTAATGGTTAAATGTTTGAAGAAGGCGTCATATAAGACGGGATCAAGATTAAGTGCTTTCAAAAACTCGGGATAGGCTTGGTGCCCGTGAGAGTGCATAAAGCTAAGAATTCGACGCTGCATTTGGTTTTGTTTATAGAATTTTAGATCTAGCCCGCTTTTGGGATGAAACCCTTTAACAAAGTCTTCATAGGTATTGGCAATGGCTGCAAAGGACAAGGGTTACACCTCTTTCATTAATATATTTGTTCGCATTAGACTTAATAAAACCGTAATCCTAAGCGAAAAGGTCGACAACTAAGCCGCGAATTTCATCAATCTTTGTTAAAACCTCAAGTGGTTTAGATTGCTGATCTAGGAGTTGTTGCCCTAACTCTTCTAATGCTTGATCGATTTTGGCAATGCGCGTCATGACCTTTGGGCGCCCATAAGAATCATGGGACGAATCTTCAAACATCTTTCGGCTTTGTCCAAAGGTGGAACGGAGGAATGTTTTTACCATATCGCGAAAATCTTTAAGATCACGGATCGAGAGAGATTGAGCTAACTTCTTCCCTTGTGATTCAAGTCTACCTAGAAAGGTTTGGAGTTCAATGCGCTGAATTTTTTGGGTTTGAGATAAGACACCACTAAAATCGTTCGTTTTAGCAGAGGGACTTTGAGAATCTAGGTTTGGGGCTGGGGTTTGATGTGGAGTATTTATGCGTAAAGACATAGTCATTCTCCTTTAAGAAAGGAATCGTTATGCAGACTCGCAGAGTATTTATTAAGACATTATTAGGTCTGGGAGCAGTTGGTCTACCATGGAGTCTCTGGCCGACCCGTGTCGGAGAGACTATAAAAATAGGGTTAGGTCGTCCGCCGGTTGAATTGGTACTTCCGCCTTTGATCGAGAAGAGTCAAGAGCTTAATTTGATCAATCAGGAAAGTTTAAACCGCACAGCAATGGATGATATCCTTATATTGACTGCAGATAAGATGCAGGGTCGAAAAGCGGGATCAATAGGAGAGGCTAAAGCCGCAGAGTATCTGACCACCCAACTCAGCATGCTTGGACTAAAACCCATGGGGGAACCAAAAACAGGGTTTATTCATGCGTTTACGATTCCTCCAGTGGTGAAAACCAGAGTCAAGGGCCGGCTGACCTTTAAACCTGGAGAAAGTCGAACCTTAAAAACTCCAAGTGTCAATCTCTTAGGAGGGCTAATCGGGGAGAATACGCAGGAAATCATTCTGCTTTCGGCCCATTACGACCACCTGGGGATTTTTGAGGGTCAGGTCTATCCTGGAGCTAATGACAACGCATCAGGGGTAGGGTGTGTACTAGATGTCATACGCCGAGTTCTCCGTGAGGGAAAAGTTCCAAAACGAACGATCGTGATCGCTTTTTGGAGTGCTGAAGAGATGGGCTTCGTTGGGTCCCAAGCATTTGTCCAAGCTTCGACCTTTCCTCTTCAACAAATCCAAGCAGTCTTAAACGTCGATACAGTCGGCAATGGGATGCTCGGAAACTTTGCACTTTGGGCGGACGGCGAAAATATTGCCGTCAAGGCCATACGTCAAGCCGCTGCAGAATGTGGGGCCAGTGCCTTATTGACCCCTTCAGCTGGGCATAATAGCGATTCCGTCAGTTTTGCCTCGGCGAACATTCCTGCAGTGACCCTGCTAGCAAAGGAGTGGTTAGTCAAAAATCATACTCCAGAAGACACTACCGCACGATTGAAGCTTGAACAGGTTCAGTTAGCAACCGAGATGATCTACCGAGCAGTGCATAGTCTTGCTTTTTAAGGGTTCGTTATTGTTTTGTTAGTGGGTCGCTGATTGGAGTGGGGGCACTAGGCTCGGTAAGGTCATATTTGGAGCGAAGAATGATTAAATCAATACGGCGGTTTTTCCTACGTCCTGTATCCGTATCATTTGAAGAAATCGGTCGATATTCTCCATATCCTGTGGCGGATAGTCTACTGGGTATAATCTGATCGTTCAATAAAATTTGCACAACATTGGTTGCACGAATCACTGAGAGTTCCCAATTACTTGGAAATTGGGGGGTTCGAATGGGTAGATTATCAGTATGTCCTTCAACCCTGATTTGATTGGGGGTTGGCGCAAGGACTGTGGAAATTTTCTCTAGAATATCTCGTGCCCGGTCATTGATACTGGCAGAGCCGCTTTCAAAAAGTAAGGTTTCCTGAATGCTAACGACTAGACCGCGTTCTTCTAGGGAAGAAACCAGCTTGGATTGTATTTGGTTGTCAGCCGCAAACTTATCAAGTTTGGCTTTAATCGCTTCAATGCTCATGTTTTCTGCATCGGTATTTTCCTGAGTTGCGTTTTTAGTTTCCTCGTTGGTGTCTGAATTTGTGTGGGTCGTTTTAGGGGATGGAGTTCCGGTCTGAATGAGAGACGGTCCCACTGGGCTGTTGGCCAACTCGATTTTCGCGGGAGTTCCTCCACCAAGTGCTTTGTTAAGGGATTCTGCTACGGCTTGGAATCTTTCGGCATCTACTTTGCTCATTGAGTAAAGTACGACGAAAAATATCATGAGGAGGGTAATTAGGTCTGCATACGTTAGAAGCCAGCGTTCGCCATTTTCCTTTTCTGCTTCATGCTCCCGTTTTCTCCTCATCGGCTCTCACTAACCGCGGCACGTCTGGGTGTGACTTCACTGTCCTCGTTTTTTTCAGAGGGCAACGTCCCAATGTGAGTTATTAATTTCTCCTTCAGGATGGAGGGATTTTGACCTGCCTGGATGGACAGAATGCCGTCGAGTACCATCTCCATGGCCGATACTTCAGCTTTGTCCTTCATTTTAAGTTTTGTAGCAATAGGAAGCCATAAGAGGTTTGCAGAAGCGACGCCATAGAGAGTGGCAAGAAAGGCAGCTGCAATCGAGTGGGAGAGCGCTTCTGGATCAGATAGATTACCTAAGACCATTACAAGGCCCATTACGGTTCCGATAATGCCCATAGTTGGTCCATAACCACCTGCAGATTCAAAGACGGAAATTCCAACCTTATGGCGTTTTTCAAGAACCGCAATATTTGATTCTAGAATCTCTCGGGTAATTTCAGGGTCAGTTCCATCGATAACGAGTTGCATGCCTTGATGGGTAAAGCGGTCTGTTACGGTTTCA
Organism: Desulfosporosinus burensis; assembly: GCF_054657535.1. Classification (NCBI taxonomy): domain Bacteria; kingdom Bacillati; phylum Bacillota; class Clostridia; order Eubacteriales; family Desulfitobacteriaceae; genus Desulfosporosinus; species Desulfosporosinus burensis. Next base: position 239,842 of record NZ_BAAHYN010000003.1, on the reverse strand, counting down.
AGTTCTTGTTCCAAGCTGAGTAACCCCTCGCGTCTTGCTTTTTCGGCAAACCTCACTAGGGTCTCATAAGCCTCAGCAGTCCCGAAGGTCTGGGAGGTAAACGCGATTTTAAACCATTGAGGAAGTTTTTTGAGATCAGACAATGGAAAACTGGTGATAATTGCTCCAGCAGTTCCACCGAAGACAATGATGGCAGCAGATGCCCCGCCAAGAGAACCGACAGTCCCCCCCTCTAATATGAAACCGATGATGATGGAACCGAATCCAGCGAGAAGCCCAATCATTGTAGATAAATCCATGATCTGCTTGCCGCAATCCTAAACCTCAAAAGGTGTTATAACTGAAGTATGAAGGATTACGACTTACCTCCCTTGCTAAATTTCTGACTATAATAAACGCTAGTCGATAAAATAAGAAACTTTTCATGAGAACGATCCGATATAGTTATATCGTCATTTTACACGCTGATCATTAGATTTTCTACAGTAAAGTTCATGATTGTATTATATAGGAAAAACTGGGGAAGAAACTATAATTCTAAGATTCTTTGAAAAATGTTTCGCAACCAAGAAAATTCCTCTTTAGTTTTTGCAGTTAATCTACGATATAGAGAGTAGAATAATTATTTTGGAGTGAGCAAAATGAAAATAGATGGGACTTCAATGTCTCCGATTGGGAGCGTTCAAGCAGCCAATCGTGTGTTACAAGTGCAAAAGAAGACGCTCGGTTCTGAAGATAAGGTCGCTGTTTCCGACAAAGCGCAAGTCTTTCAAGCTTTGCTTCAGAAGGCAAAAGAGCTTCCCTCTGTTCGGGAGGACCGTGTTAAAGCTCTGACTGAACAGATTGAACGTGGGGAGTTCCACATTGACGGACAAAAGATTGCGGAAAAATTGTTTTCTCCAGAGTTCTAGTTAATGAATGTATCAGAGGGGGAGAATTCCGTGCCTGAAATACTTCAGAGCTTTAATGAAAACTTAAGACGACAAGTCAAGGTTTATGAGGACTTAAATGTTCTTGAAAGGAATAAGCAAAAAGCTTTGCTGAAGAATAACCTCCAAGAAATTGAGTCGATTACGGCTCGGGAGGAACAACTCTTATTAGAGGCAGGCCGCTTGGAGAAAGAGCGGCTTATGTGGGCAGAACACATAGGCCGTGACCTAGGAAAAGCGCCCCAGGACCTGACTCTGGCAGAATTGGCAGAGCATTTTCCGGTCTTACAGGGAGTAAGTCATGATCTGGATAGGGTTGTTGGAGATTTACAAGAAATTCATGAGATTAATACCCAACTTCTTCAACAGGCCATGAAAGTTGTCGAGTTTACGGTTAGTATGTTAACCCATCAGGAAAAAAACACTTACCAGCATCCCAGTGTTAAAGAGAATGAAGAAACCCGGAAACTTCATCTCTTGGATCGGAGGATTTGAAGATATGAGTTCGACTTTTTTTGGCTTAGAACTTTCGCGCAGAGCACTGTCATCTCAGCAAGCCGCTTTAAATATTACTGGGCATAATATTTCCAATGCTAATACCGACGGCTATACTCGGCAGATCGGGAATTTGACGGCAACCACTCCCTATACGGTATCCGTGGCCGGGAAAAGCCTGAGCATAGGTTCGGGGGTAACGCTGGATACGATCACGCGGGCTAGAGATACCTATGTAGACCGGCAGTTTCGAGGGGAGACATCCAAGCAACAGTATTGGGCAGGAAGACAGGATAGCCTTCAGAAAATAGAAGGCATTTTAAACGAACCTTCCGAGAACAGTCTGCATTCAGACATGGACAAATTCTGGAGTTCTTGGAGTGATCTATCGAAAAACCCAGAAAACATGGGCGCGCGCTCAGTAGTTCGTGAGCGAGCACAAACCTTAACGGAAAGTTTCCATAACATTGCCCAACAAGTTAGCGACATGAGAGGGAATTTAGAGTCGAATGTCAAGGTTCAGGTTCATCAAATCAATATGTATGGTCAGCAAATTAAAGATCTTAATGACATCATTAAACGGTCAGAAGTTGCTGGAGACAACCCCAATGATTTACGAGATCAAAGGGATCTCCTAGTGGATGAGCTTTCCAAGATTGTCAGCGTCAGGGTCGTCGAAACGAAGGACTCGTCGTTTACGGATCGTAGTGTTAATAATTATAAAGTGATTATTGGAAATGAGAATTCAGTGTCAAATATCTTGGTCGATGACAGCAAAGTAAGATTTTTAGAAGAGCCTCCTCCAGAGAATGACGAAGGGTTTTCTCGAGTGGTCTGGAGTGACGATTTATCCAATAGGGATGTTGACCTAGGGAGTAAACTTGGAATGCTAGCTGCGAATATCGAAGTACGAGATATTGACCTTCCCAAATTTGGGGAGCAATTTGACAAGCTAGCACAGGGAATCGCCAGCGCGGTAAATGCACTTCATCAGAAAGGGCAAGGGTTAATCGCGGAAAACGATACCGATCCTCTAGCAGGTCCGGTCGGTATTAATTTCTTTACAGATGGTTCGGACCCTGCTTTGTCGAACCCGCCTGAACTTCCTGAAGTTACAGCTGCGACAATAACCCTTAATTTCTTAATTGAGGAGGATCTCGATAGAATTGCTACTGGAACGATTCCGCTAGATACAACACCTATTCCGCCTCTTCCTCCCACCCATGCTTTAGACGGTGATGATAATCTGCTTGTAACCGTGGGGGATGGGAGTATTGCAAGGGCGCTTTCCTCGTTATCGAGTGGCTGGAATGGTCTGAAAAGTATACTAGGTGAGGATTATCCAATTCCTGTCACAGGAGCCTCTTTCGGCGATTATTATGGGTCGAACGTCGCTCAGATGGGTGTGGATGTCCAACAAGCTAATCGCATGAAAGCGGGACAAGATGTCTTGGTCGTGCATCTATCGAGCCAGCGGGAGTCGTTTTCTGGCGTATCCTTGGATGAGGAAATGACCAATCTTGTGAGGTTTCAAAAAAGCTACTCAGCTGCAGCTCGCATGGTAACCATGATGGATGATATGTTAGATACGATAGTCAATCGTATGGGCATGACCCGTTAATAAGAACATGATATTAAACAGCGAGAGTAGGTGATTACTTTGCGGATAACCAATAAAATGATGACTCAAGACTTACTGCGTAATCTTGAAGCGACCCAGGGGAGAATGAGTCAAATCCAAAACCAGATGTCTTCTGGTTATCGAATCACTCGTCCCTCAGATGATCCTGTTGGAATTCAAAATGCCTTGCGCATGAAGAGTAATATTTCTGCTGTCGAGCAATGGAAGAGTAACGTCGATGAAGCGTTGGGGCTGATGGATACGACGGACGGCACGCTCGCGGATATGACGTCGATGCTACAAAGAGTTAAGGATCTTGCGGTACAAGGGTCAAATGGGACGTTATCTGAAAATGATAGAAAAAGTATTGCCTTGGAGGTTCGTCAGATTACAGAACAACTCGGTATGTTAGCGAATACTAAAATTGGCTCAAGGTTTATTTTCTCAGGGACGGCAACGGATAAGGAACCTGTAACTACAGATGGAACCTGGCAATGGAAAGGGAATAGTGAGGATGTTAAATTTGAAGTGGGGAATAATTTGAGCTTACCTATTTCCGTTGATGGTAAGAGCTTGTTTATTGACCCTCTGACCGGTGGTTCTGGGGTATTTGCAACGTTGGATGCTTTAAGTAATGCGTTGGAGACCAATGACGCAACGGGTATCAACAATGCTTTAGTGAATATTGAGGGGAATATTGATAATGTTTTAGCACATCGTGCCAATATCGGGGCTCGCACTAACCGGATGACGGCACTCCGGGAACAACTGGATACCACATCATTCAATCTGACACAGAACCTTTCGGATATTCAGGATGCAGATATCGCTAAGACGATTATCGATTTCAAGAATTCAGAAAATGTTTATAAGGCTGCTTTATCGATTGGGGCGCAGATTATTCAGCCTTCTTTGGTGGATTTTATGAGGTAGGCGATGTTTTGTTAACACTCGCTTAGCCATAGAATTCGCAGGCCAAACTAGAACTTAGACTTCGGGGTGAGGGCGAGGGTGCCCGCCAAATTCGCCATCACGGCGCCTTGCCATCCATGGCGGCGCTCTAATCTCGAACGTCCTGTACGAGTCTTGGCTCAGTTGGCGGCTTCGCACGTCCTGTGCTCAGCCCATGGTATGGGGTCCTTGTCTTCGTCAAGTTTGGCAGTTGCTCATTCTGAGGCTTCGCTCCTTGTTAAGCAAAACATCTCGGGTCTTTTAAGGTTTGTCAGGGCTGTTTTTGTTAACTCACGCTTCAGCCTTAGTATTCGCATTCTAGTCTAAGACTTAGACCTTCTAAAATATTAGCAATCTGACTTTTCGATAGAAGGGAGTGGCTCCATGCTCCAGATCAATATTAATACTCAGCCGATTCGTCTGGATTATAACACTCAGAATGCCAAGTTAAATCTGCAATCCACTCGGCCTCAGGTGCAAATGGAGACGACGCCGCCGACGTTGGAGATTCGCCAACCTCGTGGGGAGTTGACGATTGACCAGACTCCTTTTCGATATTCAATCGGGCTAAAGAATATGGCCGATTTTTCCCGAGACAATGCTGAATTGGGTAGGCAAACGGCTATGGACACTATTGCGAGGATAGTACAAGAAGGAAACCAAATGGCTCGGTTTGAGAATGGGTCAAATGCGATTGGCAATATAGCTTTCAGTGCCAGTCTAACAGATGTTCCAGAGATAACTTTTGCGCCTCTTGCTGCGCCTAGAATAAATTATCAAGCTAATCCTGCTCAGATAAATGCTAGTGCTGGAAACGTGAACGTTTCTATTCAGCCAGGTAAGGTAGAAGGAGACTATCAGCCTGGGATTCTAGATATTAAAGTCATTCAATACCCCAGTATTGAAATATCAACAGTGGATGTCAAGGTTTGAAAATCGCTATGAGCTATGCGAATGAGCTGCCACATAGGAGGGAATACTATGAAGATAGAGTCAACTAGATTAGGACAACTGGAAGTAGCAGAAGAACAATTATTTAACTTCCCCCATGGAATCCCGGGTTTTCCTGACGAGAAGACGTTCGCATATGTGCTACATGATGTGGAAAGTCCTTTCTTTTTTCTTCAGTCCACAATGGAAGCAAATTTAACCTTCTTATTGGTGGATCCTTTTGCATTTTTGAAGGACTATGAATTTGTCCTAGAGGATGAAGTTGCTAAGGAACTGGACCTTTCCCTAGAAAATCTGCCTCAGGTGTTTTTGATCGCTAATGCGAAAGAAAGACTGGCGGATATGACGGTGAATCTGTTGGCGCCTATAGTAATAAATGGAGTCAATCGAACGGGTAGGCAAGTTATTCTGGACAAGCCAGAGTATTCTATCCGGCATAAACTATTTCCTGACGGCTTGCCGAAAGAAGCTGTCAAAGGGGGAAGATAATATGTTGGCACTTACCCGCAAAGTTGGCGAGCGAATCGTTATAGGTGACAACATCGTGGTGACGTTGATCAGTATCAAAGGGGATAACATCCGCTTGGCAATTGAGGCCCCCAAAGATGTAAAGATCTACCGTGGCGAGATTTTCGATGCTATTGCGGCAGAAAACAGACAAGCCGCCGTTCCCAATGATCTAACGGAGTTGGATATACTGAAGGCAATGCAAATTAGGAAGTAAGGTGCTAAGTGCATCTTACTTCTTAATTTAGTTCAGGGAATAATATTAAGCGAAATTCATAAGTGTTTGGTGCTTAATATTATGGTATAATATGGTTAACATATTTCGCAAAAGGGGGGTTAGCTGTGGGCGAATCGGCTCGTGATAAGATAAATGGGTATACTTACGCAGACTACTTGCAATGGGACAACGGGAAGCGTTGGGAACTGATTGAAGGAACAATTGTAGATATGACGCCTGCCCCATCTCGTCTGCACCAAGAAATCCTCATGGAACTGGGTAGGCAGTTTTCTAATTATCTACTAGGAAAAATTTGCAAAGTGTACATGGCCCCTTTTGATGTCCGCCTGCCTTGGCAGGATGAGAAAACAGATGAAATCAAGACAGTGGTACAGCCCGATCTGGTGGTAGTATGTGATCCCCGAAAACTGGATCAAAGGGGATGCGAAGGAGCCCCTGATTTGGTCGTGGAAATTTTATCACCTACTACGGCTAAACACGATTTAATCGTAAAACTAAGACTTTACGAGCGGGCTGGGGTCAAAGAATATTGGGTTGTTCATCCAACAGATCAAACTCTGATGGTCTTTTCGTTGCGCAACGGAGAATACGGCAAGCCTAAAGTATATGCATCTCCCGAACATGTCCCTGTCGAGGCCATCGCAGCATTCACTGTAGATTTAAGCACTGTCTTTAATTTGGGTTCGAGAGACTAATTGTTATTTGCAGCAATCCGGTATTTTTTATGGTAACACAACACCAGTCTTAGCCACTCTCCATTCATGATATACTAAAAGCAAGTGAACTCGTTCAGCTAAGCTTGAAAATTTGGATAAAATACGGAGGGATGTTATGAGTATCCTAGCGTTGTCCTCAGACACCATCTATACCTATGCTAATGTTCTAGCTTGGTCAGAGCATGAACGTTGGGAAATCCTCCAAGGCGTTCCCTATGCTATGTCACCAGCACCCACTATCCGACATCAGGAAGTTACTGGAACTCTTTATCGAATTCTTGGTAATTACTTGCAGGGAAAGGCTTGCCGAGTCTTCATTGCGCCATTAGATGTATTATTGACAAAAGGGCAAGAGCCGGATGAGCAAATTCAAACCGTTATCCAACCGGATGTGTTTGTTGTCTGTGATAAATTCAAGCTAGATAAGCGCCGCTGCAAAGGTGCGCCGGACCTGATTATCGAAGTACTCTCTCCCGCAACCGCCAGAAAAGACCGCAGGGAAAAATTTCTTCTTTACGAGGAGCACGGTGTTAAAGAATATTGGCTCGTTGAACCTGATCCTAAACTAATTACTGCTTTTATCCTAAAAGACGGTCAGTATGGTCGCCCAAATATATACAGTGACGAAGAAGAAATGAAAACATCTATTTTCGCCGATCTGACAGTAAGTCTGGCGGAAGTATTTGCCGATATAGAGGCTGAGGATGAGGAACTAGCAGAATAGCCAGACAACGACAATTACCAGAAGAATTATTACCATTCTTGGATAAAATCAATATAATTCTCCGGCATTGATTGAGCGAATCGTCATCGGTGACAATATCGTGGTGACGGTGGTCAGTAAGAAGTAAGCTACTGAGTTGCATTTTGTTTTTTTAATATCACCGGAAACTGCATAATTGGAGAGCAAACGAAAGATGGAGATTATAGCTAGCGAAGAACCCGAATGGAAGATTAGTTCCCTTCGGATTCTTTTCTACGCATTTCTTTTATTTGATTTTGGTAACATAAGACGAAAAACAGAGCAATTAGAAGAATGAACGACTAATTGTTGTATAGATGGTTAATTTTAGCCAGTATTAGCCCTAAGGTAAAAGACATAAACCAGCGATATATTAGTTAAGCGAGTGTAGTAGAAATCTTTTCCCAACCGGCCGGAGGGTGAAGCGTTCTACTGCCAGCAACACACAAAATGCACGGGCAAGGATGCCTGGCATAAAAATCAAGGAGGAATATATAATGATTATCAATCACAACATGGCTTCCCTCAACACCTATCGCCAGTTGAGCACCAACAACGCTAACAGCGCAAAGTCGCTGGAGAAACTGTCTTCTGGTCTACGTATCAACAAAGCCGGTGACGATGCTGCTGGTCTCGCTATTTCCGAAAAAATGCGCGGTCAGATCCGTGGACTCGACCAAGCTGCTCGTAACTCCCAAGACGCTATTTCGATGATTCAGACAGCTGAAGGTTCGTTAAGCGAAACTCACAGTATTCTCCAACGTATGCGCGAATTGGCTGTTCAAGGGGGTAATGATACCAACACGAGCACAGATCGCGGCGAAATTCAGAAGGAGCTTAACTCGCTAACTACCGAAATCAATCGTATTGGTAACACCACTGAGTTCAACAGTCAGAAGCTTTTGAATGCTACTTCTGGTGCCGTGACTGCTGCTGCACCTGCAGTTGCACCTGGTCAGGTTACCGTTGGCGGATTTACTTTTGACTTTTCTGGTGGGGATGCATTAAACGGTTGGATAGTTGAGACCGGTACAGTTGCAGATGGCACTGCTGCATCAGCTTCTCTAGATACAACTAACAAAAAAATTATAATCAATGGTGACTTTGACAATACTGACACTCTTGCTACCTATGTATTAGCAGCTGACTTGAAGACAGCAATTGATACTGCTCTTAGTGGTGGTGGCTTTACCCAAACAGCTACAGTAGGTGGAACTGCTACAGCTGGTACTGCTTCTGGAGCAGCGAGTGCAGCTTTGGCTGGTGGTGTTGCTGCAACAGTTGCTAAATCCTCCTTCTCCATGCAAATCGGGGCAAATGAAAACCAAACCATGACGCTTGACTTTACTGACATGCGTTCTGCAGCGCTTGCTATCACTGGATCCGCAGGTGCAGCGGGCTTTACTGCCACTAATACTGTTACTGATGGAACTAATGACACGGCCAACGAGGCTGCCTTGGATTTAAGTACTTCTGCTAACGCTGGTAATGCAGTGACTGTAATTCAGGCTGCTCTTGAGAAGGTATCTGCTGAACGCTCCAAGCTCGGTGCTAACTCGAATCGTCTGGAACACACTATCACCAATCTCGGAACCTCTTCCGAAAACATGACAGCTGCTGAATCCCGTATTCGCGACGTAGACATGGCTAAGGAAATGATGAACTTCCAAAAGAACAACATCCTCTCCCAAGCTGCTACCGCGATGCTGGCTCAAGCTAACCAAGCTCCTCAAGGTGTTCTCCAGTTACTCCGTTAATTGGCGACAAGTTAATACGTTTCCCAAAGGGCCAGGGGCGTTTGCTTCTGGCTCTTTATTTTATATTTTTTTATACTTTACCCCTAAAGCTTTCACCCACTTCTTACGATACATCTACTAATAGATAAATCAAGCAGAGGTGTTCGATATGGATATAAGCGCAGTGAAGACTCCTATGGATTTTGGTGGTTTTGCTAATCTGGCGCAGACAAATCCCGTTATTCAGCCTGTTGTCAATGTTCCAACTGCCAATACGGGTAACTTTGCAGATGAATCGGTAACTGCTAAAACAGACGGAAAAATTTATAAAGAGCCAGCCGATTTACAAGAAGTAACCCAAATGACGGAAGCAATGAACAAATTTGTCCAAGCAATGGATGCAAATATTAGATTCTTGATCCATCAAGAGACAAACCAAATAATGGTGCAAGTCGTTGACCAAATAGATAATAAAGTACTAAAAGAATTCCCACCTCATGAATTTCTTGATACAATGGCCGCGATTCGTGATTATGTCGGGATACTACTGGATAAAAAAATATAGCAGTAAGTCGATGGATGGGAGGGGTTGCGCATGTCATTCAGTTCGATCGGAGGCACTTATGGCCTGTCTGGTTCGGGCATGGATATTGACTCCATCGTAACAAAGTTAATGATGGGGCAGCAAGCAAAAAGCGATGCTTTGCTACAAAAGAAAACGGTACTGGAATGGCAAAAGACTGCCTACAATACAGTGTATGATGATATCAATAATTTTCGTACTACAACGTTTAATTACAAACTCCAGGGGACTTTAAGCCCGAATAAGGTTTCTTCCAGTAACACCTCGGTAGTTACCGCAACAGCCAATGCTGAGGCAGCGGATGTGAATCATTCCTTAGTGGTTGCGCAGTTAGCCAGTGGTGTGAATTTGACGAGTGCGAGTAATGTAACGACTGGGGCAAGTAAGGACACTATTGTCAACCAGTTTTATGATGGTGTTGCTCCTACCGGGTTGTATAAGTTCACGATAGCCAATGGAGCAGCGAGTGCATCCATTACCATTGATCCGAATGGAAGCATCAATGATCTTGTTAGCCAAATCAATAGCGCAGGTATTAATGTGAAGGCCAGTTATGATAGTACGCTAGATCGTTTTTTCATGTCTACTACTAATACGGGTTCTTCTGCTGGGATTAGTATTGTTAAGACTGAAGGCGACGCTAGCTGGGGTGGAGATTTTTTTGTCGACAAGCTAAAGCTGCCCTCGGATGTTGCCACCACTACGGGTATCACTGGTCTAAATGCCGAATTCAAACTGGATGGGGTTCATTTAAGCCAAGCAAGTAATACATTCAGTATCTCCGGTGTGACATACAGTTTGACAGGTGTGTCGCCTGGGGCGACAGGGGCCACTATTGCGGAAAAGTTGGATTCGGGACAAGCGACCACCATTAGCGTAACCAACGATACCGACAAAGCCGTAGCCAGTATCCAATCCTTAGTTGACTCCTATAACAAAATCCTTGCCGACATCAATGGCAAGCTGAGTGAAACCCGCTATAAGGATTTTCCACCGCTTACAGATGCCCAAAAGTCGGTCATGAAGGAGTCGGATATTACAGCCTGGGAGGCCAAGGCGAAGAGTGGGATGCTCCGCAATGATCAGACCTTGGCGAGCCTTGTGAATACCATGCGGAATGCTTTCTCCAACCCTGTTGCGGGCATTACGGGTCCTTATAATAGTGGCGCTTCAATTGGTATTACCACTGGAACCTATACTGAGGGTGGAAAGCTATACCTGAATACCGACAAACTACGGACCGCGTTGCAGGCCAATCCTGACGTACTGAGTCAGCTGTTTGGGGCGAGTGGGAAGAATCCGGACGGCACTATCGATCCCAGCAGTCAAGGGATCGCAGGGCGGTTGTATGATGGAATTAAGACTAAAATGGATCAAGTAGCGCAAATAGCCGGTACAACGGCTGGGGCGCAATATGATACTAATAGCAGTTTTGCCAAGAGAATTACCGCCTATAATAAGCAAATCACCAACGCCGCAGACAGGTTTGACAAGGTGCAAACAGCTTATTATAAGCAGTTTAATGCTATGGAAGTAGCTTTGCAGCAGCTAAGTTCTCAGAACAGTTGGTTAGCATCGCAATTTGGTAATAGTAATGGCTGAAACTATACAAAGTGATTGGGTGGGAGGGAATATATATGGTGAATCAACAGATGGCGAATGCCTATAAGAATCAGCAGGTTATGACGTCCTCACCAGAACAATTAACCTTATTACTCTATAACGGAGCGTTGCGATTTTTGACGGAGAGCATTTTGGCGATGGAGCAGGGGGATGTACAAAAATCCCACAATGCCAATCTGCGCGTGCAGGACATCGTACGTGAATTTGTAATCACGTTAGATATGAACTATGAAATATCGACAACTTGGGCCCAACTCTATGAATACACAGAACACTGTCTCATTCAAGGCAACATCAAGAAAGACGTTGCTTTATTGCAACAAGCTAAAGAGGTTCTACAGGAACTGCGAGATACCTGGGCAGAGGCCATGAAACTTACTCATGTGGCACGAGCAGTAGGCAAGTAATGGTGAAGAAAACAGCTCAAGCTTTGTGGCAGGATTATCGGTTTTTGACCAAAGAAATGATGAAATTCCTGACTAAGCAGGATATGGCTCTTTTTTACGACCTGATGAATCAGCGAGAACAGTTGCAGACCCTCATTGAGCAGACTCCCGATGATGGCTTTAAAGTCTCCCCAGTAGGGCGGAGTTTGATTAGCGAAATCCAGCAAGATAGCCAAGCTATCCTACATGCAATGCAGGTTCGACTGGGTAGTAGCAAACGACAACATCAGGTTTCAGAAGCCTATGGCGCTGCCAGCACTATGGCTATCAGCCAGATGAAATGGAAGCGATAGTGAACTCGTTCAACTAAAGATCAAATTAGGAGGGATTTGTGATATGATCAATCCCATACAGCCCAATACTCATTCCACCATGATTCCTATGGATGCTTTTCCTGGGCAAAAGCTGGACCGTTCCTTAGAGACTCCTCGCAAGGTAATCGATCGTAAGGGCGAAATTCCTTCTGCCCGTGAAGAAATTCCGCGCGAGGAAGTAGAAAAGGCGACGGAAAAGCTCAACCGGCTTATGGGAATCATCAATAAACGCTACGAGTTTAGTATTCATGAAAATTCCCAACGCCTTACAGTTAAGATTGTAGATCAACAAAATGGAGAAGTAATAGATGAAATTCCTTCTAAGCGGGCGTTAGAGCTTCTAGATTCTTTTAGGGAAATGGCCGGCTTGCTTTTCGATAAACTAGTTTGATCGAACGTTAAGACATGCTCGTTCAACAAAAAAATAACATAAACGTTCCTCAAAAAAACAGGATGCAATTTATTTGCACCCTGTTTTTTTTGCCCAAAGGTCCTATCGGATTGTGACAAACAAACCATTTGTGGGTATTACTACTTGATGCTATTGTTAATCACGTAAACAACTAGGTATAAATTTGGGGATCCATATAATTAAAAAAATATTCATGGGAATTTTGTCGAAATAACTGTATACGGTTTAAGGGACTAGGTGCTACTATTAGATGATAAACGGTAATTATGTTTATATACTTTTTTTGGAGGAATTCTAAAAAATATGGCGAATAAAACGTATTTAGGACAAGTTGTTCCCTCCATGCAATATTTTACATAAAAGACTGGACGATAAACTAGATTAGTATCGTTATAGAGCGACTTACGAAGTATTTAGTAATATTTTATCAATAAAAAGATTGGGGTGGCAATGCGTGAGTCAAGATGAGAACACGAATCAGGGAGTAGATCTGGGGGAATTTGTAGAGTTTTACCTATTGGATTCCCAGGAACAGATTGAAAAGCTCGGGGCTGGGCTCTTACAACTTGAGAAAGAGGGAGGGAATATCGGACTTATTAACGATCTTTTCCGCTCGGCTCACAGTTTAAAGGGAGCTTCAGGAACTATGGGGTTCACGCCAATCGTTGCCTTGACCCATGCTGCCGAAGATTTGTTGGATCATTTGCGCCAGGGGAAAATGGATGTTTCTTTGGAAATGATCGATACATTATTGGCAGTGACAGATCGAGTCAAAGCGATGCTAGCTCAGGTCGAGCAGCGGCAGGAGATTGCAATTGAGTTCGAAGATTTAGCCTCCTCTATGCGGGGGTTATTGAATGGAGATAAACCAGTTGAAACAGTGAATTCACTAACCTTTCCAGAAAATAGTGAAGAAGTCGTGAAGTTTGTTCCGATTAACTTTTCTCTAACAACCTCTGAATGTGAAAAAGTAAGCGATGCTCAAAGTTTAGGACGTGGTGTTTATCAGGTCGATGTAAAACTTGGGCCTAATACACTCATGAAGGCAGTTCGTGCAGTGATGGCCACTCAGCGACTTGAGGGAATGGGCTCTGTGATTAAACTTTTGCCCAGCGTTGAGGATCTGGAAGTCGGAAATGCAGAGGAATTCTTCATGCTCGTGCTCTGTGATGAGCCCTGCGAAGAGATTCAGAGAGAACTATTGGAGATTTCTGAGTTGGTGGATGTCGTAGTACACCCTTATCCGGATGTTGTAGAGACAAAGGAAGATGCCTTTGAGGATATGACTGAGGTTACGAAAGTTGTTACAGAATCGGGAAACGCGTCCAAGGTCATCCCGACGGTCGTGCCTGAAGAAAAAGTGGTTCAGCCAAGCTTAAGTCAGAAAGCTGCCCTTGAACCAAAAGGGATCCGTAAAGCTACAGGCACACCTGCCATTGAGGCTACCAATGGAGAAGGTAATACTCAAGTACATACAATCCGTGTAGATACAGTTCGAATGGATAATCTGATTAATCTGGTTGGAGAAATGGTCATCACCCGGACCCGTCTGGTGCAAATTGGTTTGGATCTGAAGGCTCAATACAGTACGGACAGTATGGTCAACAATCTAAACGAAGCGAACGTTTACTTGGGTCGTCTAATGAATGACCTTCAAGAGAGTGTTATGCGCTTACGAATGGTGGCGATCGGGACTGTCTTCAATCGTTTTCCACGTTTAGTTCGTGACCTTGCCAAAAAGACGGGCAAAGAAATCGACCTTGTCTTAAAAGGTGAAGATACCGAACTTGATAAGACTGTGGTTGAAATTATCGGCGATCCTCTGATGCATCTGATTCGAAACTCAGTGGATCATGGTATTGAATCTCCTGAAGAGCGCCGGGCAGCTGGGAAACCTGAACTAGGGACGATTACCCTCAATGCTTACCATGAAGGCAATCACATTGCTATTCTCATCTCCGATGATGGGGCAGGGTTAGATCTCGATAAAATTCGGCAAATAGCGGTTTCTAAAGGCTTGATCGGAGAGCGAGAGGAACTCTCTGAACGGGATATCGCCAACCTTATCTTCTTGCCCGGCTTTAGTACGGCAGATACGGTGACTGATATTTCCGGCAGGGGTGTTGGGATGGATGTCGTGAAGAAGGCCCTGAATAATCTAGGGGGAATGGTGGATATTACAACTCGCAAAGGGAAGGGAAGCACCTTCACCATCCGCTTGCCTTTGACCTTGGCCATCATTCAGGCGCTGCTCGTTGAAGTTGGAAAAGAAATTTATGCGGTTCCACTTTCTTCTGTCTTAGAGACTCTTCTGGTCAATCGAGAGGATATTAAAACTGTGGGTGGACTGCCAATGGTTCAACTGCGAGGCAACACCTTACCTCTCATTTCTTTACAAGAAAAGTTCGATCTTCCGACGCCGGAAACCGAATGCAGTGAGGTCTTTGTCGTTGTAGTGGGCTTTGGAGATAAAGCTTTAGGGCTAATCGTGGATGAATTGCGCGGACAACAAGAAGTAGTCATTAAATCTTTGGGTGAATTCCTGAATAATCTCCCCGGAATTGCCGGCGCAACCATTCTCGGAGATGGAAAAGTCACCTTGATTCTCGATATCGGATCCTTAATCCAAGACGTCTTAGTAACACGCAAAAGCTAAATCGATGCGCGAGGCGCGAAGCTCGATGTTCGAGGTTCGAATTAGCATTAAAAACTAAAAGTTTTTAAGAACAATTCAAATCTCAGTTGATCAATCGCATCGCCCAACGGCTTAGCATAAAGAAAACTTTAATTGTTCCTAAAAACTTTTCAAGTTTTTATTCCAGCTCGAACATCGAGCCTCGCGCTTCGCGCATCGAAAAGGAGGAATTTACTATGGCAGAAGAACAGTTAGTTACGTTTAGCTTAGGCTCTGAAGAATTCGGCGTTGATATTATGCGTGTCCAGGAGATTATCCGTATTCCACCGATTACTCGAGTGCCTAAAGCCGAGAATTATATTGAGGGTGTCATTAACCTGAGAGGTAACGTCATTCCGGTGATCAGCTTGCGAATTCGTTTTGGAATGGATCGCGTGGAAGAAACCGATCTCAGTCGGATTATCGTCCTGCAGGTTCAATCAAAAGTGTTCGGAATTCGGGTGGATGCAGTCACTGAAGTCTTGCGCCTTGATAGTGAAGCGATAGAACCACCACCGCCGATTGCACTGGGCATGGACTCTCAGTTTATTCGTGGGGTTGGAAAAATAGGGGAACGTCTGCTTATCCTCTTGGATCTCGATCACATTATAGGTGGAGAGCTAAGTCATGACGTCAGCGCCTAGGACACAGATCGGAGTCCTCATAGTCGATGATTCTCCGTTCATGAGGTTAACACTACAAAAAATTCTTAATCAGGATCCGGGTATTAAAGTCTTGGATACTGCAAGAGATGGACGCGAAGGGATTCTTAAACTTCAATCCCTTCGTCCAGATGTGGTGACGATGGATGTCGAGATGCCGGTCATGGATGGACTTCAGGCGTTGGAAGAAATTATGCGTTGGCAACCGACCCCAGTGATCATCTTGAGTGCTGTGACCACGGAAGGTGCGCAGTCCACATTGAAGGCTCTGGACTTAGGGGCTATTGATGTTGTGGCTAAACCGTCGGGAAGACCGGGAGCGGATTTACAGGTCCTCGCCCGGGATTTAGTAGAGAAAGTAAAAGCAGCAGCGTTAGTCGATCCTGCGCGACTCAAGCCTAAGACAACACCCTCATCGCTACAGACTCCCCCTACTACGGTCCCTTCCGCAACGGCAGGTACTGTGGTTCAAGCAGGTATCTTAAAGGGAGGGACTGCTCCCGTTTCATCCTCTAGCCCAAGTTTGGGACTAGGTTCGAGACCGAGCAAGGGGGGGGGGGTGCCAAAGCATGTTGTAGAAATCGTGGCCATCGGCACGTCTACTGGTGGGCCCTCGGCATTGCAAGCAGTTTTGCCAGCCCTGCCAGGAAATTTCCCTGTACCGGTGTTGGTCGCTCAACATATGCCTCCGGGATTTACCGGACCCCTCGCTCAACGGTTGAATGGACTCTGTGCTCTCAATGTTCGGGAAGGAGTTCATGGAGAAGTCTTAAAAGCGGGGACTGTGTATGTAGCTCCAGCCGGTAAACAGCTTCAGGTTCTGCGTAGGTCGGGTCTGTTGACACTGCAAATTGGTGATGAGGCCCCAATACCCACGCTTTATCGCCCTTCCATCGATGTGATGTTCCTTTCCTTAGCAAAAGAAGTTGGCAAAGGGACCCTAGGGGTGGTCATGACTGGGATGGGCAGTGATGGGACTAAGGGGATGAAGGAGCTTAAGAGGTTAGAAGCGGGGTTCGCAATTGCTGAGTCGGAAGAAACCTGCGTAGTTTATGGAATGCCCAGGTCTTTGGTGGAGGCTGGTCTAGCTGACCGAATTGTACCACTTAATGAGATCGGAAAAGCGATAGTGGAATGCGTGATGAGGAGGGGATAACATGGGTCTTTTTGGGGCCATCGAAATCAGTGCTTCCGGTTTAACTGCCCAGCGCTTACGTATGGATCTTACCGCTAACAATATCGCCAATATCAATACGACTCGAACGGGAGAACTGACCCCGGCAGGAAACCAGATCCCCTATAGTCGGCAAGTCGCCGTGTTTGTTCCTCGCCCTCCGGAAACACCGTTTTCTAAAGTTCTTGGAGAAACGATGGGTTTAGGAAAGGTTGGGAACGGGAATGGGAACGGGGTGCAAGTGGCCAGTATTTATAATGACGTTACTGAACCCTTTCGTTTAGAATATAATCCTGCCTCTCCTGATGCCGCGACAGTGGTTGAGGAGGGATTACCTGTAGGATATGTACGTCAACCCAATGTGAATATTGTGACGGAAATGGTGGATATGATGACGGCATCGCGTGCCTATGAAGCCAATGTCACTGCTCTCAATGTTAGTAAATCTATGGCTGCCAAAGCTCTTGAGATTGGAAAGGGGTGATGATTAAATGAGCATTCAAGCGATAGCACCGATTCTACCGATCGGACTTACTCCGATTACCCCTACTAATCTTGACTCTACTCCGAACATACGCCCCGAGGGAGGTCAAAAGGCCGAGGCGGATTTTTCCAAATTTTTGAGTGACGCCCTCGGTCAAGTGGATGCTCTACAGACGAAGGCGGATGTCGCCAGCTTAGAACTAGCCACGGGACAGGTGCAAGATTTATCAGAAGCGATGATAGCCTTAGAAAAGGCTAATCTATCACTATCCTTAGCAGTATCTACGCGTGATAAAGTGATTGATGCTTACAATCAGGTCATGCGTATGCAACTTTAATCGAGGTTTGAGGCGCGAAGCGCGAGGTTCGATGGTTGAAACGTTCGTAAACGAACGTTTCGATTCGCGCATCGAGTAAGGGTGGTTATAAAGAAATACGTTGTGAAGGTTATCTTTTAAGGGGTTATTAATCTAGTAATTCATGGGAATTGCGAGGCGCAAGGGCCGAAGTGCAGGGTTCGAGTTTAAAACGTTCCTAAAGAACGTTTCCATTCGAGCCTCGCGCCTCGAACTTCGTGCATCGAATAAAAGGAGGCGTCAAGAGTGGATTTTTCTTGGGCCGGAATTACACAATCTTTAAAGACATTTTGGAACAATTTTTCTAGCCCACAGAAAATAATAACAGTGCTTGCTCCTCTTTTGGTCGCTTCTGCGTTAATTGCCTTGATCACTTGGGCTGGCCGCCCGCAATATGTGGCGATCTTTACAAAGCTGGGTGATACAGAAGCGGGAGCAATAACGACAAAACTGAAAGATTTGAAGGCTGATTACCAGTTAGCGGATAATGGATCAACCATTATGGTTCCCCAGCAGCAAGCTGCTGAGATTCGGCTCCAACTTGCCAATGCAGGTCTTCCTCAACAAAGTAAATTTAGCTTTGATAATCTTAATACCCTACGTCTTGGGGAAACGGATTCCGACAAGAAATTACGTTATGTTCTCGGTTTGCAGAATGAACTAGAGAATACATTAAGGACATTGACTGGCGTGCAAGATGCTCGTGTTCATATCGTGATGCCTGAGCCGTCGCTTTTTATCGATAATCAAAAAGCTGCCACAGCAGCGGTGACTTTGAAACTTGCTCCTGGAACAAAATTTGGCGACGACCAGGTACGTGCGATTGCTAATCTTTTGGCAAGCTCAATAGAAGGACTGCAAACGGAGAATGTAACGATTGTAGATACCAGTGGAAATGTTTTATCAGATGTTTTAGGCAAGAGTGGCGACCCCAATCGTCTGACGGGTACCCAATATCAACTGAAGCAAACGGTCGAAGAGGATACTCGAAAATCTATCCAGAGTATGTTGGATATGGTGTTGGGTAAGGGCAAAACCGTTGTTCGAATTAGTGCTGCGTTGGACTTTGACCAAATCAAACGAACGATACAGACTAATGGACCGGGGGCCTTGTTGAGTGAGCAGAGTACCAATGAAAGTACGACCAATAGCAGTGGTGCAGCTGCTGGAGGGATACCGGGATTGACCCCCAATGGGGCACCGACGTATCCAGCAGGGGCTCAAGAAGTCAATTCGTCTTCGACCAAGACAAGTAGCACTAAGAATTTCCAAGTAGATACAACGCAAGAGGAACAGTTAGTAAGCCCTGGAGGTGTTAAACGTCTTTCCGTTTCGGTCATGGCGGATGCTGACACTGTAACCCAGGACCAACTGGATCAAATAAAAACAATTGTTGCTTCTGCAGCCGGGATTGATGCGACTCGTGGGGATCAAATCCAAGTCGCTGCAATCCCGTTTAATAAAACTGATTTACAGAAAGAAATTGCCAATATGGAAGATGCTGCTAAACGCCAACAGTTGATGATCTATGCCCAAATCGGAGCCGCCATTTTGTTAGGTCTCGTGGTTCTGTTCATGTTTCTGCGAACTCGTTCGAAGAAAGCACGCGCGGAAAAAATGTTGGGACTCAATGGTTCACAGCCAGTAACGCTCGCCACTGCGGAATTGATGATGGCTCAACAGTTGGTCGAGGAAGCGGAAGATCTGAAATTGGCTCAGTCGAAGACAAAGTCAGCGGAACAAATTCAAAAACAAAAGACCAAAGAGTCGGTAGAACTTTATTCGCGCAATAACCCTGACGAAGTCGCACGACTCGTGAAAACTTGGTTATCGGAGGAACGGTAGATGGCGCAAGTTTTAACAGGAATTCAAAAAGCTGCAATTCTTATGATCGCCTTGGGCTCAGAGAATTCCGCTCAGATTGTGAAACACCTTGGAGATGCGGAGATAGAACAGTTGACCTTAGAGATGGCAAATGTCGGTAAAATATCACCAGAACAACGGGATATTGTGGTGGAAGAATTTCATCAGATGTGTGTTGCCAATGACTATATTTCTAAGGGGGGTATCGAGTATGCTCGAGAAGTTTTGGAACGGGCTCTGGGGGAAACTCGAGCGTTCGACATCATTAGTCGCTTAGCTTCGTCCTTAAAAATGAGACCCTTTGACCTCGTTCGTCGGACGGATCCCAAACAGCTTTTTTCCTTTATTCAAGGAGAACATCCTCAGACGATTGCGCTGATCATGACGCACCTTCCAGTCGATAAAGCAGCCACATTACTTGCCAGTCTAGGGCAAGATCGACAGGCAGATGTGGCGAAACGCGTAGCGACGATGGGCCGAACTAGTCCGGAAGTGCTCAAAGAAATTGAAAAAGTTTTAGAACGTAAGATTTCTAGCTTAGCTCCCACCGATTATACCGCTTCAGGAGGGATCCAGAGCATTGTCGATGTCCTTAATCGAACAGATCCTGGGACGGTCAAAGTGGTTATGGATGCCTTGGAAATCGATGATCCAGATTTGGCGGAACAAATTAAGCGGCAGATGTTTGTCTTCGAAGACATCGTTGTGCTTGATGATCGTGGTATTCAATTAGTCTTACGCGAAGTAGAAACCAAAGATTTGGGACTTGCTCTCAAAGGGTCGAATCCCGAAGTTGCGCAAAGGATTCAAGCCAATATGTCCTCACGGGCTGCTCAGATGCTTAAAGATGACATGGAGTTTATGGGCCCAGTGCGGTTAAGAGATGTTGAAGAGGCACAACAGCGCATTGTGAAGGTGATTCGCAAACTTGAGGAAAGCGGTGCAGTCGTCATCTCCAGAGGAGGTAGTGATGAGATTATCTATTAACGGGCGGGTCGTCAAAAGTTATGATGTCGAGGTTTCTACTCCGCGGATGGTGGAAAATCAAGAAGGATTTCAGCAGTTGGGTAATATCTTAAGGGTGGTCAGTGTCAGTGAAGAGGATCAGCCCTCGACAAACCAAGACTATTTGGACTGGAGAGAGACCTCTTTTGAAGAAGAAGCTAAGGCAAAAGCGGCCATAATCTTAGCTGAGGCTCAAGCCAGTGCTGAACAAATTATGGTCCAAGCACAAGCGGAGTCGGAGCGTTTACGCCAAGAGGTCCTTAAGAGTGCGCAAGACGAACTTTACCCAGCGGCCAAAGCGGAAGGATATAAGGAAGGTCGGCTAGCAGGAGAAGCAGAAGGAAAGTTGGCAGGAGAAGCAGAGGGAAAGCGCTTGACCGAACAGGCAAACCAACTTTTTCAGTTAGCTCAGCGCGCGGTTCAAGAGGAATATTCTAAAGTTGATGAGCTTTTACTGCGCTTAGCGATAAAAATAGCTGAACGTATAGTGCGGGCAAGCTTAGCGGTTGAACCTCAGCGCTTACTGGCAATCATACAGGCTTTAACCTTGTTACCACAGGAACGCCAAGGCTGGCGGCTCCATGTATCTCCCCATGATGTAGGATGGCTGGAAGGGAATCAACTTCCTTGTCCTTGGGTGATCGATGAATCCTTAAAGCTCGGAGATTGTTTCTTAGACTGCCAGGAAGGGGTCTTTGATGCTCGACTTGAGGCACAATTAGACAAATTAGAACACACCTTACGAGAGGAGCTGGAGCATGGCGGCATGGAATCGATTGACCCAGACGGTAGAACAGACTGAACCAATCTCAGCTCAGGGGAGGGTTTCTAAGATTGTCGGTTTGATGGTTGAAGCTGCTGGTCCGCGCGCGAGTGTGGGAGAATATTGCCATATTATAACTCGAGAAGGACAGGCGCTTCCGGCTGAGGTCGTCGGTTTTCGGGATTCGACCACGTTGCTTATGCCTCTAGGAGAACTCGAAGGGATTGCTCCGGGAGACCGTGTGCTCCCACAGTGCCAAAAGCTTACTGTGGCTGTGGGAGCAGGACTGTTGGGGCGGATTCTTGATGGTCTTGGACATCCCATGGATGGACGCCCGCTTCTGACAGAAACAGAGTATCCTTTGCAGAGTAAACCCCCCAATGCTTTCTCGCGTCCTCGAATCCTTGAGCCTCTAAGTGTCGGAGTAAGAACTATTGATGGAATTCTTACGATTGGTCGTGGGCAACGGATGGGGATTTTTGCAGGATCTGGGGTGGGAAAGAGTACTTTGTTGGGGATGATGGCTAGGAATACAGTGGCAGATGTGAACGTCATTGCCTTGGTGGGGGAACGGGGGCGAGAACTGCGTGATTTTATCGAGAAGGACTTAGGCCCAGAGGGTTTAGCCCGTTCCGTGATCATTGTGGCGACATCCGACCAGCCTGCGCTGGTGCGTTTGAAAGCAGCGTTTACGGCTACTGCCATTGCTGAGTATTTTCGGGACCAAGGGAAGAATGTCCTCTTAATGATGGACTCAGTGACTCGTTTTGCCATGGCGCAACGGGAAGTTGGGCTTACGGTGGGTGAACCACCGGCGACTCGTGGATACCCCCCTTCCGTCTTTGCTCTCTTGCCAAAACTTTTGGAACGCTCGGGCATGGCGGAGATCGGAAGTATTACCGGAATTTACACGGTGTTAGTCGATGGTGATGATCATAATGAGCCGATTGCTGATGCTGTGCGCGGGATTCTCGACGGGCATATTGTCTTAACTCGAGAGCTGGCTATGCAAAATCAGTATCCGGCCATTGATATACTACAATCGGTCAGTCGAGTGATGAATGATATTATCAGTCCGGAACACATGGACTTATCTGGAAAAATTCGTCGCCATTTAGCAACTTATAAGGATGCCAAGGATTTGATTGATATCGGAGCCTACACTCCAGGAAGTAATCCTAAAATTGATGCTGCTATCGCACATATGGACCGAATTCAGGCGTTTATTTGCCAAAGTGTCAGCGATCAAGTTGGCTACGCAGAAATGTTACAGCAGATGAAAGCGGTCTTTTCATCAGAGTGAGACTTAGGTGGTAGGGCAAACTTTATTTAAACATTGATTATAGTTGAGTCTAGATTAAGGAGCAAAAACGATGCCAAGATTTCGGTTTCGCTTGGAAGCAAGTCTTCAACTCGCAGAACAGAATTTGGAAATCGCTCAAAAAGAGTTCGCGCACGAAGTGCAACTCTGGCAAGCTTGTGTCAGAGCCTGTGCGAGTCAGCAAGATCGTTATAAGGATGCTCAAGAGGGACAACGGGTTGCGGGTAAACACCGGCCAGCTGAGTTAGGGAGTTGGCAGATCTTTGCCTTAGAGCAACGGAAGAGGCTTATCGATCGTGAGAAGGAACGGATGCAGCAAGAAGCTGTCATGGAAAGTGCACGCCAAGTATTGCTAGAAGCGCATCGTGACACGGAGAAGTTCCAGCGACTGAAGGAAAAACAAGCTGCGGCCTTTCAGGTTGAAGAATTACAGAAGGAACAAAAGGGTTTGGATGAAACTGGGCAGGTGCTTCACTGGCATCGACAAAATTTGGCCAATCTTGCCACAAAATAAGCTACTTTTTTAAACACAAATCAACGTTTTGCGGAGGAGGAGTTTTATGATTTTTGTCACTCGCCTAAATGGTAAAACCTTTGCTTTAAATCCTGATCTTATTGAAATGATGGAAGAAACCCCGGACACGGTTATAACGTTAACGGGTGGAAATAAATACGTGGTGTCAGAGAAGATCGGGATTCTAATAGAGCGAATTGCAGAATTTCGTAGGCGCTGTCATCAGATTTGCAAAGTAGAGGAGTAATTGAACCTTATGAATCGAAAAACTCTTGTGATTATGATCCTTACCCTGTTTTTAGGGGTTGCGCTTGGCGCAGGGGGGACACTTGGAGCACAAAAATTCCTCTTCAAAACTCCAGAAATAAGTGCCAAGGCGGCAGAAACGACTAAAAAGACAGGACCGCTTATGCCAATCGGCGATTTTACAGTGAATTTGCAAGGTGGAAATTTTCTTAAAACGACCATTACCGTTCAAGTGACGGATGAGAAGGCCGTCGTTCATCTTAAGGAGAGCGATGCATTCTTGAAAGACAGAGTTAATACGGTCTTAGCGAACAAGTCTTTGATGAATGTGCAAACTTCAGATGCCCGTGAAGCGTTGAGAGCAGAGTTAATTAGTAGACTCAATGAAGTAGCGGACAACAAGATCACGGATGTATTATTTCTGTCGTTAGTCTACCAATAACGTAGTTCGATATTCGTGGTTCGCGGCTCGAATAATAGCAGTACTTTGTATTATGGAAGCATGTAGTTCATAGTTCGAACATTAGGTATGCGATTTGATGTTCGAACAACAAAATCGCATACGTAGTTCCACAGTCAGCCTTTAGTCGTTCGAACCACGAATATCGAATATCGAACCACGAATAGAAGGGGGGGATTTGATGGGAGACGTCTTGTCCCAAGCTGAAATTGATGCTCTGTTGAGTGCGCTGTCCGATGGGCAAGTTGACGTTGAGGAAATCCAGGTAAGTAAGAGTCAAAAACGAATTCGAGTGTACGATTTTAAACGTCCTAATAAGTTTTCTAAGGATCAAATTCACTCCCTCCAAAATATTCACGAGAATTTTTGTCGAGGACTAACCACTTATTTTTCTGGAAACTTACACTCTGTTGTGGAAAGCAGTGTCCTTTCGATTGAGCAAATCACGTATGATGAATTTATTCGTTCTCTGCCAAACCCTACTGTATTGGGCCTTTACTCTTTGAATCCACTGGAAGGGACGGTATTGATAGAGGTAAACCCTTCGCTTACCTTTGCTGTCGTGGATCGACTTCTGGGTGGGCAAGGAAAAGGAATGGAGAAGAACCGAGATTTAACGGAAATCGAAAAGACAATTATTGAAAACCGTTTGAATCACATGATCGCTATTTCTGAAGAGGCTTGGGCGGAAGTGTATGAACTAAAACCTCAATTTGTGGCAATGGAAACTAATCCTCAGTTTACTCAAATTGTGGCTCCTAACGAAATGGTCGTTCTTATCACTCTTGAAGTTAGAATCGGCGAAGCGGTAGGAATGATTAATCTATGTATGCCCTATTTGGTTCTTGAACCCATTTTAGATAAATTAAGTACGTTTTTCCTTTTTTCTACCAAAGCAAAGGTTACTTCTCCAGAACAAGTTCAAGCAATTCGGAAAAAGATTGAATGGGCCAAGGTAGATATGGTGGCATTTTTAGGACATTCAGAGATCCTCGTTCGGGATCTCTTAGATCTGACAGAGGGTGATGTTATTCCGTTGAACCAATCCGTTAATGATCCGTTGCCGATTTATGTGGGGGAGTTCATGAAATTTAAGTCCATTCCAGGGCTACATGGAGAACATTTAGCCGTTCAGATTTCAGAAATAATTGAGGAAGGAGGGGACCATGATGGCTAATGGAATGCTTTCCCAGGAAGAGATTGACGCCTTATTACGTGGTACCCTGGAACCGGAGTCAGAACCGGAACCAGAGACACCTCCAGTACAAGAATTTCTTGATGAACTACAAAAGGATACCCTGGGGGAAATTGCCAATATCTCGATGGGTACAGCTGCCACAACATTATCTCAGCTTTTAGGCAAAAAAGTGGACATTACCACGCCTAAAGTCGACGTTACGAACTCGGAACAGATTCGTGAGGATTACCCGATCCCTTCCGTGATTTGTGATGTTAAATATAAGGCAGGGATTGAGGGTTCAAACCTCCTGATTCTTTCTCAACAAGATGGCTCAGTAATTGTCGACCTAATGATGGGAGGAGACGGGAAAAATCCGTCCAAAGAACTTTCTGAGCTTCAAATCAGTGGGATTTCTGAGGCGATGAATCAGATGATGGGGTCGGCCGCCACTTCCATGTCCACCATGTTCAATGCCATGGTCGACATCACGCCTCCGAATATGGTGCTCAATGATTTCTCATCTGGGCGTGACATTCTTCAGGACTTCCTTACACCAAATGAGCCTCTTGTACGGATTTCTTTCCGAATGGTTGTTGAAGAGGTCATTGACAGTATTCTTATCCAGGTAATCCCGCTCAGTGTGGCAATAGGGATGGTCAACAAGCTAATGGATGCAATGAGTGAAGGTGCTAAACCAACTTCGGCTCCAGCTCCAACCTCAATCCCGTCATCGACATCGTACTCCTATCAAACTCCGCAATCGGCTCCACCACCGGCCTATGAAATGCCACCTTATTCTCAGGCCATAGACACCCCGACTTATGGAATGTCCCAATCTAATACTCAAGGAAGAGCACAGACACTCGTGCAACCGGCCCGGTTTACACCGCTTCAACCAGGCCAACCGATGACACAGCCAGATAATCTTAACTTGATTTTAGATGTACCGTTGCAAATTAGCGTAGAGTTGGGGCGAGCCAAAAAAACGATCAAGGAAATTTTAGAGATGGGTCCAGGCTCTGTTATTGAATTGGATCGCCTGGCGGGCGAATCGGTGGATATGATTGTTAATGGCAAGTTAATCGCTAAGTGTGAAGTGGTTGTCGTTAACGAAACATTTGGAATCCGAATTACTGACATTGTGCATCCCATGGAACGAATGAATTCGCTGAAATAGAGGAGGAAATCTGAGTGAGCGCTACTATAATGATTGTTGATGATGCCGCGTTTATGCGTATGATGTTGAAGGATATTTTGACGAAAAATGGTTTTACGGTAATTGGTGAAGCAGAAAATGGGGCCTTGGCGGTTGAAAAATATCGAGACTTGCAACCGAACTTGACGATCATGGATATTACAATGCCAGAAATGGATGGACTTCAAGCAGTCAAAGAGATTCGCAAACAGGATTCCAAGGCCCGTATTATCATGTGTAGTGCCATGGGCCAACAATCCATGGTTATTGAAGCGATTCAGTCTGGGGCCAAAGATTTTGTAGTGAAGCCTTTCCAAGCAGAACGTGTGGTTGAGGCTGTCACGAAGGCGTTGAAGTAATATGCCATTCAACGAAGACCTGCCGCTTCCTACAAGTGATGTTGCTCCGGTTGTTGCACAATCTGTTTTCTCATGGTGGGGGCTTATGGGTACGTTGCTGGTATTTCTCGTTATTTTACTGGTCTGTCTTTGGATAATCCGTCGACTTAATCGAGCCAACCTTCGAAGCCTGAATGCTCCGTGGGCAAGACTTATCGATCGACAAGTCTTGAACGGACAGCAAAGCCTATATCTCATAGAAATTGCTGGTCAATTACAAGTCCTTGGCGGATCGGATCATCATTTACAGAAAATCGCGGAGATCCATGACCCCAAGGTTGCTGCCGAAATTCTAGAGGAAATTGCGACTCGTCAGAATGATCGCGTGGAAGGCTTGGCCCAAAGCTTGCCAAAGCTATGGCGGAAGACCTCTGGAAGGAAGAAAGACTCTTTTGCTACAGAATTTGAGCGTATGCTTGAGGAGGTAGAAAAATAATGTCTTCTTCAAGCTCACTAATTAAGCGCTTAGGGCTGGGGCTGCCTTTTGGAATAGCCTTGGGATTTGGGATGATGACAAATCCCGAAACAGTTCAGGCAGCTGGTATCACGTTGGATCTGGGGAGCACAACGTCCCAACAAACAGGTACCTCTGTGCAGCTTTTGCTGTTGATGACCTTGTTGTCATTGGCGCCGGCTATTCTCATGATGATGACCTCCTTTACCCGGATTATTATCGTGCTGTCTTTTGTGCGAAATGCACTCGGAACTCAACAACTCCCCCCCAACCAGGTGCTTGTGGGGCTGGCCTTGTTTCTTACCTTCTTTATCATGATACCGACTTGGAATCAAATTAATACTAATGCGCTACAACCCTACATGAACCATCAGATCACCCAAACAGAGGCTCTAAATAATGCCGAGGAACCGCTTCGGATCTTCATGTTTAAACAGACTAGAGAAAAGGATCTGGAGCTTTTTGTAGGTTTATCTAAAATGGAGCGACCCAAAACTTACCGGGACGTGCCGACCTATGTCCTCATTCCAGCCTTTGTAATTAGTGAACTGAAGACAGCTTTTCAAATGGGATTCGCCATATTTATCCCCTTCATTGTCATTGATATGATTGTGGCAAGTACTCTGATGTCCATCGGAATGATGATGCTACCTCCTATGATGGTCTCACTGCCGTTCAAAATACTCTTATTTGTGTTAGTGGATGGATGGCATCTAGTGGTTGAGTCTTTAGTCACAAGTTTTAAATAGAGAGTACCAGTAGAGGAAAGGGGGCAGGATCAGTGACTCAGAATCAAGTACTCTATATGGCTAGAGAAGCTGTGGGAGCTGTGCTTCTTGTAGGAGGACCGGTACTCGGTGTGAGTTTGTTGGTTGGTTTGTTGGTCAGTATATTTCAGTCAATGACCCAGATTCAGGAACAAACGCTGACCTTTATTCCTAAAGTTATCGCGGTTGCAGTCGTCATGCTTGTCTTAGGCCCATGGATGCTCTCAGTGCTGACAGCCTACACATCCAATTTGTTAACTCAGTTGGCAACCTTCGGAGGCATGTGAGCGAGACGCGATGCACGATGCACGATGCACGATGCACGATATTCGAAACTTGAAAATCGAACCGGACTTCGAACCACGAACATCGAACCGCGAACATCGATTTGGGGGGGGGAGAAATTTGGGTTTGTCACAACTGCTCCAATGGAACCTCTCATTATTTTTGCTCATTTTATTTCGCTGGGCAGGCATGATTATGTTAGCCCCAGTCTTTGGTGCTCGGGGCGTTCCAGCCCTGGTGAAGCTGGGTTTTGCAGCTAGCCTTACCGTAATTGTCTATCCACTAATTCATGCGACGAACCCGCCTATTCCCAGTGAATTATTACTGTTTATTGCGGTCGTCATTAAGGAAGTCTTGGTGGGAGTGGTCATCGGCTTCGTGATTTACACGTTCACCGCTGTCCTTCAAGGGGCAGGGCAACTGATTGATTTTCAAATGGGTTTTACCATGGGGGCAGCCATTGACCCTGTATATGGAGTTCAAAGCCCTATGATGGGCAATTTTCAGATGGTTTTGGCTACGATGCTTTTATTGGCAACCAATGCTCATCATTATCTTATTGCAGCTATGGTCAAGAGTTATGCCTATATCCCCATTAACCCCACAAACGTACCCAGCGATTATCATTATTATGTTGAGCTTCTCGTGCATGTGTTTTCTTTAGCGATACAATTAGCAATGCCAGTCTTTGGAGCACTACTAGTGTCAGATGTTGGCGTCGGCCTCTTAGCGAGAACGGTGCCTCAACTCAACATTTTTGCTATTATCTTCCCGGTCAAGATTGCTTTCGGATTTATTATTCTATTCCTCTCAATTCCGTTTTGGGGGGAAGCCGTTGCCCAACTCTTTAAGACCAATATGTCTTGGATCTTAGAGCTTTATCAGGGGTGGAAGCAGTGAGTGAAAAAAAACATCCCGCTACGCCCAGGCGCAAAGAGGATGCGCGTAAAAAAGGTCAAGTTTTTAAAAGCCAAGAAGTCATATCAGCGCTCATGCTCTTAGGACTCGTGGCAGTGCTAAAATTTTGGATTCCAAGCATGATGGTTCGATTGGGGCACCTTTTTCCTTATGTCTTGGGCCTCTCGATGGAATGGACTGAAGGTTCGGTAGCTACCCTCATGCTAAACATTCTTTGGCAGGGTATCCAAATCTTGGCACCAATTCTGGCGACAGGGTTTCTAATCGCCTTAATCTCGAATTACATACAAGTGGGAGTTCTATTTACTTGGGAGTCGATGAAACCTCAGCTATCCCGTCTAAGTATGATCAGTGGTGCAAAACGGATGTTTGGAGTTAAAGCTTGGGTTGAATTGACAAAAACGTTAATGAAAGTCACTTTGATTGGATATTTCCTCTACGCTAGTATCCGAGATCGAGTGCATATTTACCCCGCGCTGCAGCAACTGAGTGTGGAACAGGGAGCAATTTTTCTAGGACAGGCTTTGATGGAACTTGCTTGGAATATTTCGATATCTTTCTTAGGCATAGCCGTTTTCGATTATTTCTATCAGCGCTGGGAATATGAAAAAAACTTAAAGATGTCTCACGAGGACTTAAAACAAGAGTATAAACAAACCGAAGGTAATCCTGAACTCAAAAGTGAGATAAAGAAACGACAGCGGGCCATGGCCATGAGCCGTATGATGCAGGATTTAAAAACAGCCGATGTTGTCGTCACTAATCCAACCCACATAGCAGTCGCCCTGCGCTATGACATTAAAGCAAATAAAGCTCCCTATGTCATCGCCAAAGGGCAAGATCATATCGCCCTGAGAATAAGGGAACTCGCGAAAGAATATGACCTTGTGATTATGGAAAACAAGCCGCTGGCCCGTGCCCTCTACGCTCAGGTAGACCTTGGGCAAGGAATCCCGGCGGATCTGTATAAGGCAGTCGCCGAAGTTTTGGCCTTTGTGTATCGCTTAAAGAAAAGGAAATCTATGCGGGCATAAACGTAAGTAAGGAACGCAAGTTAGAGACGGTTTCTAACTTGCATTATTCAGAATCATGCTCTGCCTTTGTAAAAAGCGTAGTATGCAAGCCAAGAACCGTCCCCAGACTTGTAAACTTGCACAAACTTGCAGAAGCGAATTTGTGTCAAAGACACAAACAGCTCTGAAGGCCTAGGTCCCAACTAACTGTAAGACTAATCCGTAGGCCTAATCCGTAACCTAACCCCGTCGACCCAAGCTAGAGGAAGTTTCTTAGCTTAGAGAGCACGATTAGTGGAATTGCGTCAATGAGCGCAGTCGATAAGGCGTTAAGAAACTCAACGGGACTTGTCCATGGATGGACTAATGTCGCGGTGCCAAGGATGGCAAGGAGCGACGCACTTTCAGAAAGCCCAGAGGTTTTGAGTTTTAGCCTGAGCGACAAGCGAATAGCGATGGATCACGATAGTCTCCAGTGGAGAGTATCGCCGAAGCCGCGATCCCAAAAGAAATACTTACCGGCGTAGGATGTGCGAACGTGCTAAGACACTTCCTCCCCTCTCCCAATTGTAATTAACGAAAGGAGACCAATCATGGCTTTATCTACGAAGCAGCGATTCCTAGCTAATACAGACATTATTGCGGCCATTGGAATGGTGGGCATAGTGGTCATGATGGTTGTTCCTTTGCCTTCGGGAATGTTAGATATCCTCATTACTTTAAACATTACTGCTTCGATATTAACCATGATGTTAGCGGTTTTTGCTAAAGACCCGTTAGAATTCTCGGCTCTTCCCTCGCTCCTTTTGGCCTTAACCTTGTTCCGGTTGTCTCTGAATATCTCGGCAACTCGTCTCATTCTTCTTGACGGCCATGCAGGCGAAATTATCCAACAATTTGGTGAATTCGTCATCCGTGGAAATGCTGTAGTCGGCTTTATTATATTTATTATTTTGGTACTGGTTCAATTCATTGTAATCACAAAAGGAGCAGAGCGAGTTTCGGAAGTCGCTGCGCGTTTTACGTTGGATGCTATGCCAGGGAAGCAGATGTCAATTGACGCTGACCTCAATGCAGGGATGATAAACGAACTACAGGCTCGCGATCGGCGTAAAGCGATTCAACAAGAAGCGGATTTCTATGGTGCAATGGACGGTTCAACCAAGTTTGTTAAAGGGGATGCCATTGCTGCAATTATCATTCTATTTATTAATATCATTGGGGGTTTTATCACTGGAGTTGTGATGCAGGATATGCCTTTGCTGGAAGCCCTGCATAAGTATACTTTGTTGACGATTGGAGATGGGCTTGTCTCTCAGATCCCTGCCCTCCTGATCAGTACCGCCACAGGTCTAGTGGTCACTCGGGCAGCTTCGGAAAACAACTTGGGTGAAGATTTGGTCAAACAGTTGTTTAGACAGCCGAAGGCTTTATTCATTACAGCTGGGGTTTTGAGTATGTTAGCATTCCTTGGTTTACCGAAATTCCCCCTGTTTATTGTGTCTGCTGCATTAATTGCCATGGGAGTAATGCTCCAACGAAATTCTAAGGTCTCAGTTGTTGAGGAAACGGCGGCCGCCAGGGAGTCGGAAATTGAAGAGAGTAAGAAACCGGAAAATGTCTTAAACTTATTAAATATCGATCATATGGAACTAGAATTGGGTTATGCGTTGATCGCTTTAGTGGATGTTCAGCAAGGGGGAGATTTACTGGATCGAATTGTTCTGATTCGTCGTCAAATTGCCAGCGAATTAGGATTTATTGTTCCGGTGATTCGGGTTCGAGATAATATGAATTTACAGCCTAACCAATACGTCATTAAAATTCGAGGAGCAGAATTAGCAACCGGTGAACTTTTGGCGGATCACTTTATGTCCATGAGCAATGGATTTGAGGATAACTCCATACCGGGGATCCCGACCAAAGAACCGGCCTTCGGACTTGATGCCCTATGGATTAATGCGATCTATAGGGAACAAGCAGAGCTTAACGGGTGGATGGTGGTAGATGCACCTACTGTCTTGGCGACCCATATCACGGAAGTGATTAAATCGCAAGCGTGGGAAATTCTGAGCCGCCAAGATGTTAAAACCCTTATAGATCATGCTAAGGAATTGGCGCCTACAGTTGTAGATGAATTGATTCCAGAATTATTAAGCCTAGGTCAAGTGCAGAAGGTTCTAGCGAACTTGCTTCGTGAGAGGGTCTCAATTCGAGACATGGTCACTATTTTGGAAACTCTGGCGGATCAGGCTCATGGTACCAAAGATTTAGATCGCTTGACTGAACACGTGAGGCAGGGTTTGGCTCGACAGATTTTACAGCCTTTGCTGGGAAAAGATAAGAACTTACCAGTAATGACTTTAGATCCCCAGATCGAACAGCAAATTCTGGACAGTATTCAACCATCCGATTATGGTACCTATTTAGCGCTTGATCCCAAGGTGTTACAAATCTTAATGCAAAATCTCACCAGAGAAGTAGAAAAGGTCATTCTTAAAGGGTTTACGCCAGTGATTGTTTGTGCTCCACTTGTGAGGATTAACCTAAAACGAGTGACAGAGCGTCAACTTCCACAACTCATGGTGCTTTCGTATAATGAATTAGTCCAAGGGGTACAAGTGCAAGCTGTAGGAATGGTGGGGATGGATCGTGCGAGTTAGGCGATTTGTAGGGGATAATGTAGCAGAGGCCATGGGGAAAGTGAAAAGGGAACTGGGATCTGAGGCAGTCATTTTGCAAACGCGTGAGATTCGCGAAGGCGGATTTCTAGGCTTATTTGGTAAGCTGAAAGTTGAAATTACTGCTGCTATTGAAGAAACACCCGTTAAAGAGCAGATATCAGTTCCTAAGGAAGGAAGTCTTCGGGAAGACGTAAAACGGCCTCAAGATAGGCAAGTGTCTGTCGTTAAAGACTCGTCTGAAGCCCTGCAAGAAGAAATGAAATCTATGCGACTATTGCTTGAGAAAATGAATAAGCAAATGGAGGGTGACGGTGAGGAAAAAAGTGATTGGCCACCTGTTCTGCAAAGATGGGCGGATCATTTATTGGACAGAGGGATAAGCGAAAACCTAGTCAGGCGCATCCTTAGTCATGTGCAGCAAACGTTGCCGCCCCATGAATGGGTGGACAATTCTCTAGTATATGCTCGGATTGAAGCTAATGTCCGACAAATATGTGGGCAAATTGGTCTTATCCAGCCAGGTATTGACAAGCCAAGGATTGTTGCCTTAATTGGACCAACGGGTGTCGGAAAAACGACGACTATCGGTAAACTTGCGGCTGGATTTAGTATTGTCGATAAACGAAAAGTGGCTATGATTACGGTGGATACCTACAGGGTCGCTGCTGTTGAACAGCTCAAAACCTTTGGTGAAATCATCGGTGTGCCCGTTGAAGTCGCAATGACCCCGTCTGGGCTTAGCGACGCTTTGCAGCTTCATGCGGATAAAGAACTCATTTTTATTGATACGGCTGGTCGAAGTCCTCATCATGATTTGCATATGTCAGAACTTCGCTCCTTTTTGGATAAGGCAAAACCAGATTTCACGATGCTGGTGATGAGTGCGAGTACGAAATTTGCGGATCAAGCACGAATCTATCAACGATTTGAAAACTTAACGACCCATCTCATTTTTACTAAGTTAGACGAGACAGGCAGTGCAGGCTCGATTCTCAATCTCTTAGGTCAGACCACACTCCCTACTGCCTATCTAACAAACGGGCAGAATGTACCAGATGATATTGAGGCAGCGACACCATACCGCTTGGCGCGCTACATCATTGGGGAGGAGATTCCTCATGCATGATCAAGCTAGTGTATTGCGCGATTTGGCCTCTCGCGAAAACCACAAACAGGCTAAAATGAGAGTGATTGCCGTGACTAGCGGTAAGGGGGGCGTGGGCAAAACCAGTTTTACGATTAACCTTGCGCTTGCTCTGACTGAATATGGACAACGAGTTATTATATTAGACGGAGATTTGGGGCTCGCCAATGTAGATATTGCCTTTGGACTTACAGCACGGTATACGATTGAACATTTATTGTCAGGGGAAAAAACCATTGAACAAATTCTTCTGACCGGTCCTCGGGGTATAGGGATAATACCAGGGGGGTCTGGAGTCCAGGGTCTTGCCAATCTAGAGCGAGATAGGCTGAAGAACGTCATCGCAAATCTGGGGAGATTAGAAAAGATGGCAGACGTATTAATTATTGATACGGGTGCCGGCCTTGGGCATACGGTGATTAACTTTTTGCAGGCTGCAGATGATATTATCATGGTGACAACACCGGAACCAACAGCACTAACTGATGCCTATGGATTGCTTAAATCGTTGAGGATAGAAGCGGGTGAAGTACCCATTCATATGGTAATCAACCGAGTCAGGTCTGAAGAGGATGCTCAGGCGACATTTAAACGGCTGGAAACGGCAGTGCAGAGATTCTTAAAAGGGTCGCTTAGTTTCTTAGGTTGGGTTTACGATGATACGCTCGTTGGACGCTCAGTGATGCTGCAGGAGCCTTTAGGAATCAGTTTTCCAGACAGTTCCGCGTATCGTTGCATCCAATGGATTGCGGGTAAGGTGGTAGGGATAAATCTTACTCAACAGCGTCAAGTTGGCGGTGTGCGAGGGTTTCTAAGTAAGTTGCTCCGCTCGTTTTAAATATTCGAACATCGAACCTCGAACCTCGAACTTCGATAAAGGGGGGGATAATTTGTCGTATAAGAACAAACTTCAGCTCGGACTGACCGTTGAACTTGTTGTATTAGAAGGAGAATATGAAGGAACCTATCGGACGCGTATTGAAGAAGTGGGAGAAAGAATCTTAGCTGTCGGTGCCCCTTATGAACACGGCGAGGTGGTCCCACTGCGCGAGGAGACGAAGATAAAACTAACATTTTGGGACGAATCAGCGGCTTACTCATTTAAAGGGAAAATCATGCAAAGAGTCGCAGTACCAGTTCCCATTTTTATTCTAGAATTACCAGATTCTATCGATAAAGTGCAACGCCGTAACTTTGTTCGAGTTCCTGCTGTTTTTCCTGTAACGTTTCGAATGGTGACGAGAGAAGGTCTTAGTGACATTCATAAAGCGATGATGTTAGACTTAAGTGGTGGAGGAATGCGCTTTTCAACGAAAGAACGTGTGGAAAATAAATCAATTCTTTACGCGCATTTAACCCTACCAAACGGAGAACTGCAGACTCCAGTTCGAGTTTGTAGGGCTGAATGGATGGAGAATACTCAACGATACCGCATTTCGGTCGAATTTCACGACCTCTCGGAACGAGAGCGCGATAAGATCATACGCTGTGTTTTTGATATTCAAAGGGCAATGCGTAAGAAAGGATTGGTATAAATGGAGATTACACAATTCCAACAAGATGCATTGCGAGAGATTGGAAATATTGGCTCAGGGCATGCAGCAACAGCTTTGTCTACGCTTTTACAACGCCGAATCGATATGTCTGTACCGAAAGTTTGGGCAGTAGCGTTTGAACAGGTTTCGGCTATTATTGGACAGCTTGATACACCTCAGGCGGTCATCTATGTAAAAGTAGAGGGGGAGGCCCCAGGAAAAGCTGTTTTTTTCTTTCCAGTTGAAAGCGCGGAAATAGTGGTTCAGGCCCTGTTTGGGATGACTGAGCCAGTGGACATATTTTTTGATGAGATGGCGCAATCAGCTTTGAAAGAAGTTGGAAATATCTTGGTGAGTTCCTTTCTGATTGCCTTAACTCAATTTTCAGGGATTCCCCTTCAACCTTCTGTACCGGCTTTAGCAGTCGACATGATTGGCGCGAGCTTAGATGCGATATTTCTTGAAGAGGGTGTACTTGAGGACACGGTGTTATTTATCGATACACAACTCACGGGAATACCAAAAATTGAAGGGCAATTCATCTTTTTGCCGGATGATGGTTCATTGAATAAATTGTTAGGGGCCATGGGAGTATGAATGGAGTTATCACAGTAGGAATGGCTGATCTTAAAACGGCAACTGCACCAGAAAGATTGCTCACAGCGGGCTTAGGTTCTTGCATTGGGATTTGCATACATGACCCGATTTTCAAAGTGGGTGGGTTAGCTCATATTATGCTTCCAACGGCAAATGGAAGTTTGGGAGGGAACCCGGCGAAGTATGCGGATACTGCGTTGGAATTATTACTTCGAGAAATTCTAGGTATGGGTGCCAATAAAACCCGCTTAAGGGCTAAAATAGCAGGTGGCGCACAGATGTTTTCGTTTCCCGGAAAACCTCAGGTTCTAAAAATCGGGGATCGCAATGCTGAAGCGGTAGAACAGGAACTAAAAAAGAATGGAATTCCGCTTTTGGTTGCCGATGTCGGGGGAAGTTTTGGACGTACAATTCATTTTGATGTTGGAACAGGAGAATTGCACATTAGAACGATTAATCATGGTGAAAAGGTGATTTAATGACCGACCAACTTAGCGAACTGTATCGAGTTTGGACAATGCGCCTTTCCCTCGTGACTACCCTCATTGTTGTCTTGCTGAGTTGGGGCAACGAAGTGAAAACTCTTCAATTGATAGTTCGGGCTGGGGTTGCCTTTGGAGTAATGTATTTCTTATTAGTCGGAACATTAAGCTTGTTTAATAGAACAGCCACACAGATGCCCCAGGACGAGCCAGTGGATTCGAAGGTGGGACCTGGGGGGGTTATTGATTTCGCAGTGGGTGATGATGAACCTCAAAATCTTCAGGTCCAAGAATCACGATTTCCAGGACAAGTTGACCAAAATTTAAGCTCCGGATTACCCGACAGTGAGCAGCAAGCAGAAATTGTGCGGCGAATGGGCTGGGAGTAATCGAGGTTCGATATTCGATATTCGATGTTCGAACTAAGACGTAGGGATTTTCGACGAAGAATTTTATCTGCATCTGAAGTTTGGTTGAACAATCCTAGGATTAAATTGGCATGTGAGATATTCAATGTACTCTTTTCGAACCTCGAACCTCGAACCTCGAATCTCGAACTACGAATATCGAACCACGAAAACGGAGGTGAGTAATACTTGATACCGAACGCTTATGAATCCGCTGCGCGCGGACCGTGGAAACAAGAACAGATTGAACAATATTTACCATTGGTCAAACGCATTGCAGGTCGGTTATCTATGTCTCTTCCACCTCATGTGGATGAGAATGATATGATTGGTTATGGTGTCTTTGGCTTGCTTGATGCTCTGGAACGGTTTGAGGCTGCACGAGGGTTTAAATTTGAAACCTATGCTTCGATTCG
Organism: Desulfosporosinus burensis; assembly: GCF_054657535.1. Taxonomy (NCBI): domain Bacteria; kingdom Bacillati; phylum Bacillota; class Clostridia; order Eubacteriales; family Desulfitobacteriaceae; genus Desulfosporosinus; species Desulfosporosinus burensis. The sequence goes on along the minus strand of NZ_BAAHYN010000003.1, from coordinate 202,582 downwards.
TATTCGTGGTGCTATGATCGACGGGCTACGAACTATGGATTGGGTTCCTCATTCTGCGAGACAGAAAGTGAAGCGGGTTCAGGACGGCTTTGCTGAGTTGGAATATCGCCTTGGGCGAGTGGCTACGGTGGAGGAAGTCGCGGATTTGCTCAAAGTAGATGTTACGGAAATTGAAAGTATTTTAGCTCAGGCTCAGATTTTAACACTGACTTCCTTCGATGAAACGCTGGTAGATAATGAGGGAGATTCTAGTGGTACGCCCTTAAATTTGCTCGTCGATCAGGAAGCACAGGAAGCGTATCAAGAAGTTGAGAAAGAGGAACAAAAGCAGATTCTTGCTGTTGCAGTAGAAAAATTACCGGATAAAGAAAAATTAGTGGTAGCGCTATATTATCAGGAAGAACTGACTCTAAAAGAAATTGCGGCAATTCTAAAGCTGTCGGAATCTAGGATTTCCCAACTTCATTCCCAAGCCATTTTACGGCTTAGAGGAAGGCTTAGCCGACAGAAAAAGAACTTATTTTGAAAATAATTGTCCTATAGCTAATGTTTTACTGGGACTTTGTCGATAAAGTAAATAGAAGTCTACGTAGGAGGTGACGGTGGATGTCTAGTGTCAATGTCCTTTCGGATTCCCTAAAGATTGGGGGAAAATTAGATAAAACTTCAAGCTTAACGGGAAAAAATGCGGCAGACAGTTTAGAAAACGCAACTGCGGACTTTGCAGCTATGCTCGGTGGTTTAACGACTATCAGCGCAGATCCGATCGGACAAAACCCTAAGATTGCTCAAGATTTGGAAGATGGACAGAACCCGGATAGTTTTGGACAGAATCTGGGGTACGTTCATTTTGCACTTGCATTTCTTTCGCAGCCAATTGTTTTGAGTGATCTTCCGGCAGGCAAGGAAGCCAATTCCGGAAACGGTGTGAATCAGGGAACTGGAGAGGGATTATCAGCGGCTGATAACCAAAGTTTAGGCGCGTTGAATAAGCTTTCTCTGGACATAAATGAGGTATTTTCGACGCAAGAAATGACGACACAACTACCTCAAAAGAATAACCCCGGGATTACGGAATTGGATAAATATAGACAGGTGATCGCAGATCTTTTAGTAGCACTCTCAGGACAAATTACAGACTCATCACCCGAACGTGCTTCATTGGTTTTAGAACGTGGACTAAGTGAACGTCAGGAAATAATTAAGCTCATGCAGGGGTGGCTGACGGTAACAGATGACCTTGTTAATAATGTTCAGGTAGCACGTGCTCAAATTATGAGTGAACAAAGTAGCAATGGACAAGCAGTAGGTAACTTAGAGGGGGATAAACCACTTCTTGGGGTGAATCTTGAGGCTGAAGTGGATGAAGCACAGTCCAAGATTATAAACAACATAAGCTCAGGCAAAGGGGTCGAGGATCTCAGGCAGGCTATCTCAAGGACAGTCCAAGGCTGGATGAAGGGCACGGATGAGGCTGCATTCTCTAGACAGATTACGGACTCATCGCCAGAAGGAGCTAGCATAGATTTAGATCGTGGAACCAAAATGGTAAACCCTATAGCTTCTGGTAGAGGGGTCGAGGATCTCAGGCAGCTTCTTGCCACGACCGTGCAAGACTGGCTACAGAGAACGGATGGGGTCGCTAAGAACGAACCTAATTCTAGTATACAAACTATTATCAAACCATTGCTGGATTTTTTATCTACGGAACAAGGCAATGGTGGTAAAGAACTAAACACGAAGGCTGCTTCGTTGCTTGTAGTACTAAATCAGATTTTAAGTCAAGTCCAAGAAAAAAGCGTTCCTCAGGGAGTCATCAAGGAAATGCTCGCAGCTAAAGGTGGAGGGATTGAAACCCTCTTTTCCCAGCCAAAGAGTAGCAGTCTTGTGGTGGAGACAGCTGTAACGGCTGGCAAAGGTCCATCTTTTGAATTTGATTCTAAGCAGAAATTAGCTCAAATAGATCTCCAACAAAGTAATCCCTTATTAAAAAATGTTCAAGGGGATACTGGCGAGGAGATGGCTAAAGGTGTTATAGCAGAATTCACTGAGCTCTCAGGGGTGAAGACTTCTCAAAATCAGAGCCAAAGCTTGGGAATTGGAGCTGTCGGAACTACCGTAATGGGAAACGTTCTTGACGGAAAAACAGTCGCAATTCCAGTCTGGGAACAGATCTCTAATGTATTACGAGAGCAACTTACCAACCGACACTCAGAGTTGAAGGAACTGGATATTAAATTACATCCAGCTGACTTGGGACGAATTCAGATTGGCTTGCGTTGGGAAAATGGGCAGGTTCATCTTCAGGTCTATGCCTCTGAAGCAGCCACTGGTCAGGTCCTTCAGAATCAACTCTCAGAACTGCGTCATACGCTTACGAGTCAGGGTGTGAACTGTGGTACGTTGCAAATGGGACAACATGGTGGAGATCAACAGCAGAATCGTCAAGGGAATGAATCACAAAGGACGTTAGATTTGAACACGAACCTAAGTGAGGATGAGGAAGCAATCCCTGGCATCAACCCCTTCTCCCCTGGCCCGGATGGAAATAATCGGCTTAATGTCACCGCTTAGGAGGAACTATTAAGGATGAGTAATACAATCAATGGCACGAACAACGCAACGAATGGAAATCAGTCTGTTTCAGCGGCTATCAATAAGTCAATCATGGGTAAGGATGATTTTCTAAAATTACTTACCACAGAATTAAGAAACCAAGATCCCTTACAACCGTTAGATAATAAGGATTTTATCTCTCAAATGGCCCAATTCAGTTCTTTGGAGCAAATGAACAATGTTTCTAAGTCCATGGAAGACTTGAGCAAAAGCATGTTCAACTTTGCGCAACAGGCTTCACTTACCCAAGGGGCGGCTATGATTGGTAAATGGGTCGGAGGTATTAATACTGATGGCGGGACACCTATGGAAGGGATCGTTGAAGCTGTGAAATGGCTCGACGGCGAACCAATGGTGCAGATTCGCAAAAGTGACGGAACCTTTGCGGATTTGGACATGAATTTGGTGACTTTGATTAGGGAGCAAACTCCAGTGAGTACCGATACAACTGATATACCAACAACTCCTTAATGTTGTCGTTGGATAATGATAGAAGACCACTTGGAAAGCTAGAAATCAGATTCTACAAAGAAAGAGGAGGATATGCGCCATGATGCGTTCACTATATTCGGCCATTTCAGGCCTGAAGAACCACCAAGTAAAAATGGATGTGATCGGGGATAACGTTGCTAATGTCAACACCTTAGGTTTTAAGCGGAGCAGAGCTAGTTTCTCTACGATGCTTAGTCAAACGATGAAGGGTGCTTCTTCACCTTCAGCGACTCAAGGGGGAACGAATGCCATTCAAGTGGGCTTAGGTGCGGTACTGGGTTCAGTCGACAAAATTATGACTCAAGGGAGTTCTCAATCGACGGGCAAGGACACAGACCTTATGTTACAAGGGCCAGGATTCTTCGTGATGGATAATGGTGGACAAATCGTTTATACTCGAGCAGGTGGCTTTGGCTTTGATAGGGATGGACAACTCGAAGATCCAGCGTCTGGGGCTCGGGTAATGGGTTATTCTTGGGGAGCCGATGACTCCACGAAGGTAAATTGGACAGGACCGGGGTATGGGGCCATTAAGTTTTCCCTAGGGGACTCTTTGCCTCAGGATAAAAATATGCCTATAAAGCCTGAAAAGATTCAGCTAAATGTGGAAAATGACACTGATTTACCAACTGGTGTCGTATACACTTTTGTTAACGCCGATACCCCGACAACTATGAAAGCACCACAATTTGTTGGGGCTGGAAACATGACAATTGATGGAATGACACGGGTGGAAAGCAGCCCAAAATCGGGTCAATTTACGTTCAAGCCCGAAACAGGAATTATAACCTTTTCCGAGGGGTATATACGTCCTACAGACGGATCTTCGGTAACCGCTCCGTATATTAGTTATGTTGCTGCCACTAATCCCGTGGTTGACCCCACTAATCCCTACAAGATTATAGTCGATCATATGCCATCTGCAGGAGCGAATATTTACACTACGGATACCTCAACGGATCCACCGACTTCGACTACCTATAGAATGGCCCCGAGTTTGGCTGAATTAAACGATGAGGAAGATTTTTATTGGGCGGAAAATACCAATGGTAAATATACGATTACCTTTTCTAACAAGTCAGGTTCGGTACCGTCACCGACACTTGATCTTCAAACAGTCGGCTATGATTTCCTAAATCTCCCTCGAACCTTAACCAGTTTTAGTATTGACCAAACAGGAATTATCACTGGTGTTTATAGTGATGGGAATACCTCTGCTACTCACAAAATCGCCCAAATTGCTATCGCTAAATTTTCAAATGATGCAGGCTTAAATAAACTGGGCGGGAACTTCTATACTACGACCAATAACTCGGGGGATCCTGACATCGGCGCTGCAGCTGAAGATGGACGTGCTTCAATTGTTCCAGGGGCGGTTGAGATGTCTAATGTGGATTTATCTCAAGAGTTTACGGACATGATCGTTACTCAACGGGGTTTCCAGGCTAATTCTCGAGTTATTACTGTTTCCGACTCGCTACTCCAAGAGCTTATTGATCTCAAACGTTAATAAGATAATACAGTAACTGATGCGAAATAAAAGTTCTAAAAGGTCGTGGAGGGAAGACGATGCGCCTAACTTCAGAATTTCAGCTTCGTGCTCAGCAAGAAAGAGTGGATATTTTAGCTAATAATATTGCAAATATCAGTACAGCTGGCTTTAAGGCCAGTGTGGTTAATCTTGCTGAGGCTTATGATGCTCAAGAAAAATCAGCTAATTTATCCTTATACGGAGGAGTTCCTGATGGTGCAGCTTTAGGAGTAGGTACCGGGGCTTTATTTCATGGTAAAAGAATCGATATGTCGCAAGGAATTGTAACGAGTTCCAATAATCCTTGGGATATTGCGATCGATGGGCAGGGCTTTTTTCAAGTAAAGCCCCCAAATGGCGATATAGCTTATACTAGGGCGGGCATGTTCCAATTAGATAGTGATGGACTGCTTGTCAATCAACAGGGATATGCTCTACAACCAGCAGTGATAATCCCGCCGGATTTCGGTGAGGTTCAAGTCAGGCCAAATGGAAATATTCTTGCGATGATCGATGGCAAACAAGAGGTAATTGCCCAAATTACGTTAGCCAATTTCATAAATACAGATGGACTTCAGCAAATAAGCAATAATCTCTTTCTTGAGACACTGGAGTCTGGCGTGGCTCAGACAGGTGCACCTGGTTCGAATGATTTCGGAGAAGTTAAGTCTGGCGCCATTGAACAGTCGAATGTGGATTTAGCTACCGCTATGACGAATTTGGTTCAAGCTCAAAAGGCGTACCAAATGGATGCAAAGATGATTCAACAAGAAGACGATATGTTCGCGAAAGCCAATGCATTGAGGAGGTAATCGAATGTCTGGATGGTTGGACAATCCTATCTTGACGGTTCTAGAAAAGGGCCTGAATGCTTCAAGTTTGAGGCAAAAAGTTCTGGCAGACAATGTCGCTAACGTTGATACACCTGGATTTAAACGTTCAGATGTTGATTTTCAGCAGGCACTTAATGCTGCGTTAGGTACAAGCGGGTCTACCCTTTCACTCAAAACGTCGGTCCCAAGGCATTTTGCGATCGGGACAGCAGAGAATCAATCTTTAGTGCAGACGGACCATAGTACAAGCCTTCGTAATGATTCAAATAATGTCGATATTGACCGTGAAATGACTAACGTGGCAGAAAACGGGCTGTATTACAATGCATTAACACGGACTATTTCGTCGCAGCTAGGAATGCTCCGTATGGTTATCAAGTGATAAAGGTGAAGCAATTCGGAGGTAAAAAATGATTAGAGGATTATATAGTTCCGCGACAGGAATGCTCGCCAACCAGAAAATTTCTGGGACGATCGGTGAGAACTTGGACAATATTCGAAATCCGGGCTATAGGGAAGAACAAAACCTTGTGACCTCATTTCCCTCGTTGCTTTTACAGCGAATGTCAAGTGGCAATGAGGTGGAAAATGGGCAGATTGGTGCTATGGGGACGGGTGTCCTAGCTGACCGTGTAGCCTTTAAGAATGGTTCGGGATTGGTAATTGAAACGAAACAGCTCACCGATGTGGCCTTAGTTTCTGAGGGATATTTTGTTGTTCAAACAACGGCAGGTGAACGTTTTACTCGAAACGGCCATTTTGAATTAGATGAGGCTAATCGCCTTCGTACGACGGCAGGAAATCTTGTGCTTGGGGAAAATGGACAGATTGGACCACTGGGACCTAATTTTTCAATAGAATATGATGGAACAATTAGGGACAATGGAGAGATTGTTGATCGTTTGAGAATTGTCGATATTCAGGGAACCGAATTGCAACGTGAAGGGAAAACGACACTTTACAATACGACTCAAGACCCAGTTCCAGTGGCACGGGACGCTATCCAAATGCGTCAAGGCGCAATAGAAGAGTCAAACGTCAATGTCAACGATCAGATGGTTAAGATGGTTGTGGCAATGCGCGCTTATGAGGCAAGCCAAAGAGTACTACAAATCCAAGACCAGGCTTTAGATAAAGCGGTTAATGAAGTCGGTAGAGTATAACTAGCAAAGCATTAAGCAGGCTAAATATGTGAGGAAAGAGTTGAATGTTTTTGGTGGGACAGGTCGTCGTCTTTGCTTTAGGGAATGAAGAATATGGAATGCCGATAGATGTTGTAAGGGAGATTACCCGTCTTGGAGAAATACGCTCGATTCCCCAGGCGCCTCCTTATGTACAAGGATTAATCAATTTACGCGGCAAGGCAATTCCACTCATCGATTTACACGTTCGCTTTGGAATTTCGGCTGTCGGTCACCGAAACTCTGAAGATGCTTCCTCGGAAATTAATTCCTTCGCCTTAATTACGGAAGTTAATCAAAAATTAGTAGGTTTTGCCGTCGACAGAGTCTTAGAAGTACGGACGCTGGAGGATGTGGCGCCACCTCCAACCTTAATTACTGCTCCATTTATTGGTGGACTGGTAAACTTGCCAGATAGAATTATTATGCTTTTGGTTCCTGACCGCGTGCTGGACAATACCGAATTGCTTGGTCTTAGTCAACTAGCAGCTCAGTAGCGCATTGATTGCTACTAGATCATAAAGTAAGAACTGACGTTTAATTTCTAACCGTTGTTAATCAGCGAAAGGAGGCAATGGTATGAATACGAATGCCGCACAGATGCTTCTTTTATTTCAATTACAACAGATGAATGCTTCTTGGCAGAATGGACAATCAGATAAAGCCGGTCTAGCAGAAGCTGAAAATAACAATTCAAAGATGCTGCTTTTTGCAACGTTACTCAAAGCGGCACTTGGGGAAGGAATGGCTTCTTCTCAAGGGTTAATGAGCCAATCAAATAACTTGTTAGGAACATCCGAGGTTAGTGGTAATCAAGGAATCCCTGCTCTTAAGGCAAACGCTGAAAACAGGGGTTCACTTGACCATTTGATATATTCCATGGCTCAAAAATATGGGGTCAATCCTGATTTAATTCAGCAGGTTGTCAAGGCAGAATCGGCGTTCAATTCCAAGGCGACGTCTCCAGTGGGGGCCATGGGCTTGATGCAGTTAATGCCTGGAACAGCGGCTTCATATGGAGTGCAGAATGCTTATGATGCGACCCAGAACTTAGATGGGGGAACCCATTTCTTGAAGGATTTGCTCGATCGATTTAAGGGAAATATTCCGCTGACTTTGGCAGCTTATAATGCTGGACCTGGAGCTGTCGAAAAATATAATGGAATTCCACCTTACAAAGAGACTCAGGCTTATGTACAAAAGATCATGAATGGGCTGAACAGCATCGACCAAAAAGCGTAAGTTCTGCGGGCAGCTTTCTCTAGCTTGCATGATCAGTTGTATGCCATTGAAAAGCTTTTCGTATCATATAGATTAAGTGAATGTCCGTATCTATTAGGTGCGGACTTATGAGCGTTAAAGAAAATGGCAAAGATATTGACAATAAAACCAAAACTATATAGAATCAGCTTAACTTAAGAACTATTATCAAGACATGAGGGAATGGCTAGGGTGGTTTGGAAATGTTCCCAGCGTAGGACAACTTCTGATGGTCGTTGCCGTCCAAAATCTTGTCTGTCATGCGGTGGAGGTAAGGATCAAATAGTTAAAGCCAAATAGTATGAAGGGGTAAAGATGCTAGAATACTATAGTTATCTGTGGAGCACGACCTGGCCAGATCTGATCGTGCTCCTTTTGATATGGGTTATTGTCCTCTTTCGAATGGGGTGGAAATTCTTGAATACATGGCGCTTTGCTCATGATACATGGGGTTTTTTGCTGCTGGCAGGGAAGACCATAATTTGGGTAGGAGTTTTAGCGGTTTATACAGAACTATTTTCCCAGCCAGATTGGTTCGTTCGACCAGGTTTGATCCAAGGTTTGGTACAGGGAAAGGCCTACGATTCGGGTTCAGGTTTGTATATTATTGACCTCGGTAGTAGTTCGGAAAATAACCAATTTTATGTTGATCGGAATGTCTATGAAAAGGTAAATTTGGATGATCAGGTTAAGCTTATGTATCTGCCGACACGACGAGAAGTAATACGATGTGAGTTTACTGACAGTTTGCTTTAAAATGGATTTACGAATAAGATAGGTAAATAGATAAAGATAGAGCGATGATGAGTTTTTTAACAAGGAAGTGTGTAGTTTGAGTTCAGAAGTCTATTTTACTAGTATGAAGACTAAACGAGGGGAAAGTCTTTTAACGAAACTGGAGCATTTGATAATACGGGCTGGGTTATTAGACGCGATTGCCCCTAAAGATCTCGTGGCAATCAAATTACATTTTGGGGAACGCGGAAATCTTGCCTATGTCCGACCCCAATATGTGCGGCGGGTTGTTGATCAGGTTAAAAAGAGAGGCGGCCGTCCTTTTTTGACGGATGCCAATACACTTTACGTAGGTTCCCGCTCAAATGCTGTTGACCACTTAGAGACGGCGATTGAGAACGGCTTCGATTATTCTGTGATCGGGGCCCCTCTGGTGATTGCGGACGGTCTAAATGGTAAAGACTATAGTTCTATACCAGTCAATCTTAAGCACTTCAAAGAGGTGAAGATTGGGAGCGCGGCAGTCCAAGCGGATGCCTTACTAGCCATTACTCATTTAAAAGGGCATGAGGTGACAGGGTTTGGGGGTACACTAAAGAATTTAGGCATGGGTCTGGGCAGCCGTGCTGGTAAACAGCAACAACATTCTGATCTTCTACCTCAAGTGAATGAAGAGCGCTGTATAGCTTGTGGTAAGTGTGCAAAATGGTGTCCGGCCAGTGCTATTGTTGTCGAACTAAAGGCTGAGATTTCTCAAGACAAATGCATTGGATGCGGTGAATGTACCGTTACCTGTCCAGTTCGCGCTATCGCCATTAATTGGAAGACAGAAGCCGATATCATACAAGAAAAGATTGCAGAGTATACGGTCGGTGTTCTCAAGGGGAAAGAAGGAAAGACCGGATTCATTACGTTTGTGACAAATATTTCGCCTTTATGTGATTGTTGTGATTGGAATGATGTCCCGATTGTCGGAGATATTGGCATACTTGCTTCCAAAGATCCAATTGCTATTGACCAAGCTGCTGTGGATTTGATTAACCAAGCGCAGGGTAATCCGCACTCAGAGCTGGGTGAGCGTTATGCTGAACATGATAAGTTTCGAGTACTTTTCCCAGACATAGACTGGACAATTCAGCTTTCCTATGGGGAAAAGATTGGTTTGGGAAGCAGGGACTATAAGCTAATTCAAGTCGGGTAAATGCGTTCGTCTGGAGATAAGCAGGTAACGTATAATTCCCATGAATTTCACACAAAAAGTTATGGCGTAATATGCTATAATGAGAATAAGATAAAGTAAGTAACTTGATGCGGAAAGGAGAGTGGGGATATGCGTGTCCAAAAAGTTAATGAGCATACCATCCGCATCTTTATCTCTTTGACAGAGCTAAATGACAGGGATATTACGATGGCTGATCTATTTCAGCGATCAGCGAAGACGGAGCAGTTGTTTTGGGAACTCATAGCGCAGGCAAAAGAAGAAGTAGAATTTAATTTGGATCAACCTTTCTGGATTCAGGCAACTGTCGCTTCGAATGATGAATTTGTGATTACTATTATGAAGCAAGAAGAACAAGGCGAGGGTTCTGTTAAAGAAAAGGCGGTTCGAAAGATCTCCAAGGGTCGTGTTACTGAATTGGTTTATGTGTTTGCTGATTTTGAAGATCTGATTTCAGCCGTGAGACGTTTGCCAGACTTTAGTCAGCTGCGCTCAAGCCTTTATGAGTTCGAAAAAGAATATTACCTTGTGCTCAATCGTTTAGGAACGGGCAAGAAAAGGTTATTGGCTGAAGCAATCCTTGATGAATATGGAGAAATTGTGGCCACAACGGGGGTTTTTCTATCTGAGCATGGGAAGACTATCATTTCCGTTAAAGCTGTTCAAACGCTTAATGCTTCTTTCAATAAGCCTTCATATGGCTAAAATGGAGAAGGGATAGGAAAAGGGAAGCGTTTTGCTTCCCTTTTCTTTTTTGGATAATTAACCAAAGGAAAAAATAGCCGGGATTTGACGCAGACAGTGTATGCAAACGGTTTTGCCTTTAAAGTTATGCACCCTCATCGTTTTACCGCAAAATATACAAGGCTGAAACTGTGCTTTTGTGCGAACTTGTGTTTTAAATGGAAGAATGATAGCTTGATGAGCTGACTGTTGGTTTTTAGTAATCGAGCGAATGTTTGACATGGAATTCCTCCTTGAAGTCAGAAGTCAGAGGTCAGAGGCCGGGGAGCCAGATGACGGACAACTTCAGCAAATAAGTAAGTTTGATTGTCACCGATTATGTTCGTAGAAAACTCTATTCATACATTTCCTTTATCATATGCTAATCGAGCTGTCGAAATCCTAAAAAGTGTGCGGGTCAGATTAGGGAAAATTGGTCGATTATAAATATGGCCCAAAAGGAGTGGGAATCGGTGGAGCAAGAGAAAAAAAAGCAATTAAGGGCACTTCCAGCTGTTCATGAAGTGATTTCTCGGCTGGAGCATGAAACGGAATTCAGTCCGTTTTTGACGAATGAGAGGCAATCGCCCCGTTTAACTCAGGGAGTTCGACAGGTTTTACAAAGGGCAAGAGAAAATGTCTATAAGAATTCAACGAATTCGGGTTCGTTTGATGAGTTTGAAGCCACGCTATGGCCATGGATATTAAACGAGCTTCGAAAAGAGTTGACGAGTGCGGAATCTAGTCTAAGACGAGTTATCAATGCCACGGGGGTTGTATTGCACACCAATTGCGGAAGAGCTTTACTTGCCCCCGAGGTTGCTCGTTTTGTTGCCGAGCAAGCTGAAAGGTACAGCAATCTTGAGTTGAATATTGAGACTGGGTCGAGGGGATCGCGCTATGTTCATGTTGAAGAGATTTTGTGTCGCTTGACGGGTGCTGAAGCGGCTATGGTGGTCAATAATAATGCTGCTGCGGTATTATTGATGATGAATACCTTTGCTCAAGGAAAAGAGGTCATTGTTTCGCGGGGTGAATTGGTGGAAGTAGGTGGATCCTTTCGGATTCCTGAGGTTTTAAAAGCGGGTGGGGCCAAACTTGTGGAAGTTGGAAGCACTAATAAGACTTGGCTTAGGGATTATGAATCGGTCATTGGACCGGAAACTGCTTTGTTATTAAAGGTTCATACAAGCAACTATCGGGTGGAAGGATTTACTCATGCCGTCTCTGGAGCCGAGTTGGTTGAACTTGGTGAAAAACATGGCTTGGCAGTGATGGAAGACTTAGGCAGCGGTAGTTTCTTTGATGGTGCTAGTCTGGGGTTCCCTATTGAGCCGACCATAAAACAAACTGTTAAAGCGGGGCTTGCCCTAGTGACGTTCAGTGGGGATAAATTACTTGGCGGTCCGCAGGCCGGGATTATCGTTGGCAAGAAGGGTTATATAGAGCGCCTTAGGGCAAATCAATTGACCCGAGCTTTGAGGATCGATAAATTAACCTTAGCTGCTCTTGAAGGAACCTTGCGCTTATATGAAAACGGAGGAATAGACGAGATCCCCGTCTGGAGGATGCTCTCCGCTCCTTTGGATACACTACATAAAATTGCTTCTGAGCTTGTAACAGAACTTCAGTCGAATGCAAGAATTGCCGTTGAGTTGAAAGAGGATGTCTCTCAGGTGGGCGGTGGAGCTTGGCCCACGGTAGAGCTGCCAACATGGGTGTGTGCTATTCGGCCAATTCAAGGGAGTGTCCTTGAGTTAGAAGCGTTTTTACGCTTAGGGACGGTAGCTATATTGGCTCGGATTCACAAGGATTGGGTGCTTGTTGATGTGCGAACTCTGTTGAGTGGAGATCGTGAGGAGATTGTGAGGCGGTTGGGGCAATGGGGTTGTTAAGCGGGAGGAAGTTTCTTAGCCCATTCGCACATCCTACGCCGTTAAGTACTTCTTTTGGGATCGCGGCTTCGGCGATACTCTCCACCGGAGACTATCGTGTTCCATTGCTATTCGCTTGTCGCTCAGGCTAAACCGCAAAACTTCTGGGCTTACTGGTCGAATGCTATGCCGTCACGGCGCCTTGCCAATCCACACTGCAGGAGTATGCGTAATGAGTTGCAGTGTGGCGATAAGCTCGTCCGCTTATCGTCATGGCGGCGCTCTAATCTCGAACGTCCTGTTCGAGTCTTGGCGCATTCGACACTTGGCACGTCCTGTGCCGGCGCATGTGAACAGTTGCGGTTCTTAACGCCTGATCGACTGCGCTCATTGACGCAATTCCACTAATCATGCTCTCTCAGCTAAGAAACTTCCTCTAGGCTTGGGTCGACGGTGGCAAAACCGCAGACAAGTGGGGAAGGTTCTTGGCTTGCATAAGCTAAGAACCTTCTTTAGCTTGAGTCGATTGGGTTTGACTGGAAGGTGCTGGGGGTACTGTTTGCGTCAAATGACGCAAAAGCGCTTCTTGCAAGTAAGTGCAAGTTGGGGACGGTTCTTGGTTTGCATTCTTAGCTGTTTGTGGTTAGGTGCAAATGTGCTTGTGGAGTTGGTGAAGTTGTTGACGTGGTTTTGATTTAGGTTATAATAAAAGAGTGATACGTTGGAGTCATTGTTTTATAATGAGGAGATGGGTGGTGTGGGGATGAATCTGAATATGAATACGACAAATAAGCTGACGGATAAGGTCAGGTTGACGCAGTTGTCTACTAAGGCGGGTTGAGGATGTAAGATAGGTCCTGCGGACCTGGCGCAAGTTTTGCGTTTTTTGCCTCCTAATTTAGAGGATGCCAACCTTATAGTTGGTATGGAGACTTCGGATGATGCTGGTGTTTATCGTATTAATGATGAGCAGGCTATTGTCCAAAGTGTTGATTTTTTTACACCTGTGGTAGATGATCCTTATGCGTTTGGGCAGATTGCTGCGGCCAATGCTTTAAGTGATATTTATGCAATGGGGGCGAAACCGCTTACTGCTATGAATCTGGTTTCCTTTCCAGTCGGAAAGCTTAATATGGATGTTTTGGCGAAGATTCTTCAAGGTGGGAGTGATAAGATCCGGGAAGCGGGTGCGGTTCTTGTTGGAGGGCACTCTATTGATGATCCTGAGCCGAAATATGGGCTGTCGGTCACTGGGATCGTGCATCCGGACCATGTCCTTTCTAACTCAAAAGCCAAGCCAGGGGATAGCTTAGTTCTCACAAAACCACTTGGCGTAGGAATCATCACCACCGGGATTAAACGGGGAATTGTGTCACCTGAAGCGGAAGCAGAAGTCATTCAAGTTATGTCTACTCTAAATAAGACGGCCGCTGAAGTAGCAATAGCTGTTGGGGTTCATGCTGTCACGGATGTGACAGGCTTTGGGCTTTTAGGCCACTTACATGAAATGCTTGAGGCCAGTGCCTGTAGTGCAGAGGTCTATGCGGAGGCTGTACCAGTCTTAGACAGCGTTTGGGATTGTATCAAACAAAAAGCAATTCCAGGCGGGACGCAAGCCAACCGTCGTCATCTTGAAGATAAGGTAGAGTTTGCGCATGACGTCTCAGAGGAACTTCGGATTGTGCTCCATGATGCGATCACCTCTGGCGGGTTATTATTATCCGTACCGGAAGATCGTCTTGATAGCCTGATTAAACAGTTAGAAGAGCATAAAACTTTAGCCGCAGCTGTCATAGGGAAAATTCAAAAAGGCGTACCTGGAAGAATTGCGGTTTTTGGTCGTGCATGATAAAATACCGTGTACTGGTAAGGTAGCGGAGGGATAATGATAATGGATCTATTGCAAACCATGGCTACTTGTTTTGAACAAGTAGCCTTCTTTTTTCCGAGCGGAAACCCCAAGATGCAAGTCAATTTTGAACGGCGCGCGTCTTATTTAGACACCAGGAACTTTTCTAGAGATAGTTTGGCCGATACTCTAAAGGAGTATCATTCACACTTAGGAGCCAGTTCGGAAACGCAAACGATGATAGAAGAGCTTAGACATCCAGAAACTCTGACCGTGATTACGGGACAGCAGGCTGGAATTTTGACGGGTCCGTTGTATACCCTTTTTAAAGCGATGACCACGATTCGGCTGGCCAAAGAACAGCGTGAGAAGCTTGGACGTCCGGTAGTTCCGATTTTTTGGATTGCTGGTGATGACCATGATTGGTTGGAGATTCGGGAGACCTACTTCTTAAATGCTGAGGGTAAAGTGATTCCTTGCCATATCCCAGGTAATGGGGAAGGAAAATCTGTTGGTCATCAACCTGTGCCCGCTTGGGAAACCATTGAAACTCAACTGATGGGGATCCCCGAGAGTGAATTTCGAGCCTCTGTTTTGAAACAATGTCAAAACTTTACGGAGCAAGCAAATAACTTAACTCAGTGGTTTGCCCTGACGTTACAGTGGCTGGTTAGAAAATGGGGGCTAATTTTCTTTGATCCTTTGTTACCAGAATTTAAGCGCTTATCTGCTCCACTGTATGAACAAATCCTAAAGCTGCATACTGATGTTCGAGTGGCCCTAGCTGAACGGACTAAAGAATGGGTAACCCTAGGGTTTGAGCCTCAGATTCAACCAACTGGAGGGGAAGTTAACCTTTTTCTTTCTGTGCCCGAGCGGAGGGCTATCCTATGTCATGATCAAAGTTTTTATTTACGTGGGCATCAGGAAAAATGGGATTTGGATATCCTTAATTCCTTAATTACTCAAAGACCAGAGCAGTTTTCCCCAAATGTGGTGACTCGACCTGTTGTTCAGGAATTCCTGTTTCCGACCTTGGCCTATGTTGCGGGACCAGGGGAATTGAACTACTGGGCCCAATTAGGGGGGGTCTTTGCAACATTTGGCTTTGTAATGCCGGTACTTTATCCGCGTTTGTCGGCTGTCGTGTTAACTGCCTCCTGGCAAAAATCGTTAAGCAAGCAAGCGTTAACGATTAGTGATGTTTATCGAGGCTTAACGGAACAGAGGGAACGGTGCGTGCGAGAGCGGGATAACTTAGATATCGATGAACGCTTCAAGAGTTTTAAAACACATATTGAAAAGGGATATGCGGAGCTTGAAGCACTTAAGGAGATTCACGTCAATGTTCAAGACTGGTTGATCCGAAATGAGGTTAAAGTTAATTTTCAATTAGATTATTTACAAAAAAAGATTTGGCAGGCTCAGCGTAAACGATGCAATGCTGACCTAAAACGCTTCCAAGACCTTGAAGATGGGATTACTCCCAATCATTCTAGGCAGGAACGAGTTCTAAATCCCTTGAGTTTTATCGCTCGTTATGGTCTTAGCTTTGTAGATCGAATTGCAGAACTTCCAATTGACGCTTTTTCAGAGCAGCAGATCCTTTTATAGTGCGTATGCTTCACAAGTTCAGTGAACTCACTCCAGATGGAATTAAACACTAAATCTGGAGTGAGTTCCTATATCTTAAGAAAACGGGTATAATAATAATACAAGATCCTTAATTATTGGAGTTGGTAATGTGCGACTCGTGAAGAGATTAGTCCTAATGGCGGTTGCTTTGCTGGGAATTAGTGCGGTTGGGTTTGTTGGGTATCATCAATACTTTGGATTAGGGGGTACGATGCCCAGTGATAATCTGGTGGATTCGCAGAATGTAGGGCTTCAAAATAGGGTCAGCGTATTACTTGTCGGGGCGGATCAACGACCTGAACAGAAAAAGTTTAGTACGGATACGATAATCTTGGCCAGTGTTGATCCAGAAACGAAGCGTACTAGCTTGCTTTCAATCCCTCGTGATACGCGTGTCGCTCTTTCTGGGCATGGCTATGTTAAGATAAACGAAATAGTGTCAAAAACAGATTTGGAAACCTTGCAAAAGACGGTCAAGGAGTTAACCGGAGAGGAAATCAAAGGGTATATTCAAACCAACTTTCAAGGATTTAAAAAAATTATTGATACTTTAGGCGGAATTACGGTTGATGTAGAGAAAGATATGTATTATGAAACTGGGGATATCGAGGACGGGTATATTAACTTACGTAAAGGTGTGCAACGCTTAAACGGTGACAAAGCGCTCCAATATGCCCGATTTCGTCACGATGCTTTAGCAGATATTTCTCGAACGGCAAGACAACAGGTTGTGCTGAAAGCGGTTGCCAAAGAGATGTTTCAGTTAAGCACAATTCCGAAACTTCCCTTTCTGATTCCCCAAATTATGAACGCGGTCCATACGAACTTATCCTCTAAAGATATTTTTGTGTTAACAAAGGTAGCCGTTGGATTTGAGAGCTCTAATATGGTTTCACAAACTCTCCCCGGATCATTTTTGGACCTTGATGGAGTAAGTTATTGGAAGGTTGATCCCGTCGAAGTAAAAAGAGTGGTTGAAAACCTGTTTCAAGGGGAGACGACGAACAAAGTGATTGACCAGGAGAATGTTGATTTACTAAAACCTGCTACGCCAACGCCTAGTAAGCCCTTGCCGAAAGTTCCTGGAAACAGCCAAGACCCCAATGGACGAAAATCTCCAGGATATTTAGCAATTCCATTGGGAAATCTAGAATAATAGAACGAATACGGACCTTTTTCTGCTTGTATAGATGGAAAAGGGTCCTTTCTTTTTAATAATTAGGACTTACGACCTATGGGGAATGGGTAAAAGTATGATATTATTTTAAAAAAGTGAATTATACAAAAAAGTGGGGCGATTCTATATGCCAGAAAAAATAGTTCAGGGACATTCTCAGGAGGAGATTAGAGAAGAGTGGGCACACAAACTCCAAATTCCCCCGGAAGATATAATACTGGAAGTTATTGAAAAACCCACCTTTTTTTCTCGTCAATGGAAAGTACGGTTAATTTGGAAGGACCAAAATCAAGTTCCCGTGTTTACCCAAAACCTGGTTATTTGGGATGGTGTTAGGTATGTCATCGTCCTTGGTGAAGGAGTTAAAGAATTTATTCCGTTCCCACAGGCGGGTGAAATTTTGTTTGATGGTATGCTTCAGGATCAGCCGTTCCCCGTTAAAAGTGGAGATAAGGTTGAATTCCGCCCCTCGGTCCAGGCTGGTCGTTTGACTTGGGACATGCAGGTGTATTTACAGGGATTGTCTGTCGTGGCGAAAGTTAAACATGAATTACCTGGACATTATAGCCTTGTTGAAGACATTCCTGTTCAGAATCCGCTTGATTTAGCACAGTATGTTACATGGAAGGCGCTACCAGCTCAAGGGGAGATTTGGGATGAAGGCCGATTAATTGCAGACCTTAAACAATTAAAAGTAATTCATGGGCTTAAGCCCGGTATTTGGCAAGAGATTCAAGCTGTTAAAGGTGTAGGGGAGGTTGTCGTTGCTGAAGCAACTCTTCCGGTAGCGCCAGAACACGCGCAATTAATAGACTTTGTCGGTGAGCCTCAAGTACTTTCTTACACAGAGGAGAAAAAAATAGATTTTTTTGCCTCAAAAGTAAAATTGGTCAAGGAAGGGGCAGTTCTTGCTCGAAAAGTTCCGGGCAAGCCAGGAGTTCCAGGCCAAGATGTATTAGGAAAAACTCTAGTAACGCCTCCATTTAAGGATTTTCTATTTCGTGCAAAAAAGAATGTCTATCTTTCAGAGGATGGATTAGAAGTGATTGCTAAGTGTGCTGGACAACCTATACGCCTGGATGAACGAGCGTATATGGTGGAGAATGTCTATGTTTTACACAAGGATGTTGATCTGGCAACGGGAAGTATTGAATTCCCGGGAGATGTTTTCATAAACGGAAATGTCCAGGATGGCCTTCGCGTTTTCGCTGGAGGAAAGATAGAAATTAGGGGATCTGTTTCCCATGCAGAGTTAAGGGCAGAAAAAGGTGCTAAAATTCATCAAAACCTTTTAGGCGGAAAAGTCGTCATTGGTGAGAAATTCGTGGTTCGTTCAGAACTTCTCCGGGGAGTGACTCAGCTACAAGATCAACTAAGTGCTTGTTTAATCAATACGGCTGAGTTAATGAAATCGCCTGGTGCTGTTAGTTTAAAACCCGGACAATGTCTAAAATTGATGCTAGAAAAGCAATTCCCTGAACTTCCTAAAATGTCGGTTAGTATGGAAAAATTTGTGTTGGAACATAAGGATGACGAAATGATTAGCGAAGGCTTGATTGTTTCTATCCGAACAGCAAAACATTTTTTGATGGGATTAGGGCCTTTAGACCCTCAAGCGCTGCCATTTTTACAACGGGTGAGTCAAGCACTGGAGCAATTTATTGAAAATATTACGATTGAGATTCCGGAAAAGCTTAGCTTCGTTGCTAGTTATGTGCAGGGTGCCGTCATTGAATGTGGGGGTGCCTTTGAATGTCAAAAGGGTACTTATAACTCGGATATTCGTGTCGAAGGAGACCTTACTATTGAAGGGGTATGCCGGGGCGGGAAGATTTTTGCCGGAGGTAAGGTTAGCATTAGAGAACTTGGGAGCTCGGAGGTCAGTTCAACCTTTGTCCAAATCAGCCCCCGAAGCCATCTGCATGTAGATTATTGCCATCCCAATGTCATTATAGCTGTGGGCAAGAGAATAATGCATATAGAAGAAGCCTATAAGGATTTAGAGATCTACCAGGAAAATGGCCGTGTTCAATTTGAAAAGGTACGGGCAAATCCCTTATAATTTGATTGATTCATTGGTTAAAACACCCCACTTCTTGTAAGACGCGGGTGTTCCATAGTTAAACGAAGTCTCTTTAATAACCTGCTAGTGGCAGGTTATTGTTTTTTGGTTTTCTTTAACAACCTTATGGATTATGCTACACTTAAAGGAACCTGGGTATTACTAATTTGCAGAGATTTATGACCCTGAAACACAGAGTGGAAGGATAGAGTACATATGAAAATTATGATTGAATTAGAAGAAGCTAAGGAATTGGTCCTTTCGCGAATCCAGCCAGTCGGGACAGAGTGGGTTGCAATCACGGATGCCTATCAACGCGTATTGGGTCAGGATGTGACATCCCAAATTGCGATGCCACCGTTTGAACGCTCGCCGCTAGATGGGTATGCTTACCGTGCGGGAGAGTCTGATTCTCAACCACTCCAATTAAAGGTTGTCAGCGAAATCCCGGCAGGAACCTTCTCAGATCGAGAAATTCTCACAGGAGAGGCTGCCAAGATTTTTACAGGTGCCCCCATTCCGGCTGGTGCCAATTGCGTGGTGCGAATGGAAGACACAGAGTTAGTGAGTGATCAAGTGACAGTTATTAGTCCGGTGTTGCCAAACTCAAATATGGTGCCTAAAGGAGAAGAGATTAAAGAGGGAGACACACTCCTCAGACAAGGCTTTTATTTAACCCCACCGGCACTGGGTTTATTAGCTGCGGTTGGTTTGGATCAAGTTAACGTTTACCGTCGTCCGCGCGTGGGTTTACTCTCGACTGGGTCGGAACTTATGGATGTTGGGCAATCATTACTTCCAGCTAAGATTTATAATAGTAACAGTTATACACTGCGAGGGATGCTTCAAGAGGCTGGTTGTGAGGTTTTGGCAATTCCTATTGTCTCTGACCAAATGGAAGATACACTCGAGGCCTTGGCAAAAGTTTCAGACGCTGATGTGATCATTACTACTGGGGGAGCCTCGGTAGGGGATTACGATATTATGCGCCATGCTCTAGCCGAGTTTGGCTGCGAAATGCTGTTTTGGAAATTGGATTTAAAGCCGGGCACTCCTGCTTCAGTCGGACAAAAGGGAAAACAACTCTTTTTCTCCCTTTCGGGAAATCCTGCTGCTGCCATGGTCACGTTTGAACTTTTAGTTCGTCCGGTACTCCGCAAAATTGCTGGGCGTTCTATTCACGAGGAGAAACAATTCTTAGTTAAAATGGCCAGTGGTTTTGGTAAAACGGGCAGACAAAGGCGTTTTTTGCGTGCTCAAGCGGTATTTGAAAATGGAGAAATATGGGCAGACCTTACTCCGGCTCAAGGTTCAGGAATTCTACGTTCGATGATCGGGAGTCATCTATTGGTGGATGTGCCAGCGAACCATGGATCTGTAGAACCGGGGGAACTCTTGATGGCGAGTTGGATTGCGAGCTGGGAGAATTAGATGAATATTAGAGAGGTGAGATCTCGAATTCCCGTTATTTCGATTGTGGGCGGAAAGTCCAATTCAGGGAAGACGACACTTTTAGAAAAACTTATTCGTGAAGCTAAGCTCCGTGGGTGGAGGGTTGCGACGCTGAAGCATGATGTCCATGGGTTCGAAATGGATCAACCGGGTAAAGATACGTGGCGCCATGCCCAAGCGGGTGCGGATATCGTCGCAATCAGCTCCCCCAAAAGGATTGCAATCTTGGAGAGTGTAGCAGACGATCAGCCTCTCGATGAGGTTCTCGCCCGAATTCAGGGGGTGGATGTGATCTTTACCGAGGGATATAAGCATGGCAACAAACCAAAAATCGAGGTGTATCGCTCGGCCGTGCATCAGGGACTCTTCTCTAAACCGGAGGAGCTTATCGCTATTGCTAGTGATATCTCGTTTGATAACGGGATTCCCTGCTTTGGCCTGGATGATGCCCGAGGGATTTGTGATTTGATCGCCGAAAGGTTTGGGGTGAAGGGGGGACTTGTGTGACACAGCGCTCGGTGCTTACGACGCAGAGCAAACTAACCGTTCAAGCTCCTACTTTGGGGAACGGGATACCCACCAGACTCGCCATCCTTGGCTCGGTTGGCGGCAGTGCACATCCTTGTGCACTGTCCCGTATCTGGGGTCGGTCGCTTGAGCGGAAGTTTGCTATTCTGGCTTACGTAAAGACGTCGCGCTCGTGTCACACTGCGTCCCTGGCTTGGGTCGAGGGAACGAGGGAACGAGGGACGAAGAACGAAGAACGAAGAACGATAGAACTTAATGGAACGGGAGGTTTGGGAGACGGCACATTTCATGTGCACCGTCTGTCTTAGAGGTCCGCTTGAGCGGAAGTTTGCTATTCTGGCTTACGTAAAGACTTCGCGCCTGTGTGACACTGCGTTCCGGGGCTTTAGGGAAGGATTTTTTTAAGGAAGCGGGTTGCCCAAGGTAATAAGGGAAAGGCCAATAGAGATGACAAAAGATTAAAGATGGTATGGGCGTTAGCAACCTGGCGCGAGAGGCTTCCTCCCATGAGTGTTAGTCCATGGGCAAGTGGTTCAACGAAGGGTAAGAAGAGTAGTACCCCAAATACATTAAGTAAGACATGGAATAGTGCCACCCGTTGAGCGGCCCGCGAGGAGGCGAGTGCTGCGAAGACGGCCGTAAAACAGGTGCCAATGTTGGCGCCAAAGATAAAGGCAAGTGCTGTGGGTAGGGTTATCCATCCGTCAGCCGTAAGCAGCATTACAATGCCCGTAGTGGCGTTGGAGGAATGAAGTAGGGCAGATACCACTGTCCCAGCGATGACTCCTTGAAGATGGTTGTCGCCTAGTTGTCGAAGAAAATTTTGAATTGCGGGCAAATGAACGAGCGGGGCCATCCCGACTTGGAGTAAACCTAAGGCGAAGAAGAGAACTCCAAGGCCGAAAACAGATTGGGAAAGAAATCGCCAGCGAGACGGAATAAAGAGAAAGCCTAGAGAACCGAGAATCATAATGTAGGGTGTTATCTGGTCTAGGGGAAAAGCAAGGAGTTGGGTCGTAAGGGTGGTGCCAATATTACTGCCTAAGATTAGGGCAAAAGCGTTGCCAAAGGGGAGGAGCCCGGCATCGACGAAAGATACGGCCATTACGGTCAAGGCAGTACTTGATTGAAGAAGAGCTGTGGATATTGAGCCACTCCAGAACCCGCGCCAAGGAGTTGCGGTCATCCAAAGAAGTGCTTGGTGGAGGCGATGCCCGGCAAAGGCTTGCAGCCCCTGCCGCAGTATTTTCATGCCCCAGAGTAGAAGGCAGAGGCCTAGGATAAGGATGGCGATATACAGTGGTCTCACCTTCTTTCGGGAGTAGTGGGAGGAAGTGTCTTAGCATCCTACGGCGGTAAGTGTTCGTTATTGGTAGCGCCTTCGGCGATAGTCTCCACTGGAGACTATCGTGATCCATCGCTATTCACTTGAGGCTATGCCTAAAACTCAAAACCTCTGGGCTTTCTGCAAGTGCGTCGCTCCTTGCCATCCTTGGCACCGCGACATCAGTCCATCCATGGACAAGTCCCGTTGAGTTTCTTAACGCCATATCCTCTGCGCTCATTGACGCAATTCCACTAATAGTGCTCTCTAAGCTAAGAAACTTCCTCTGGCTTGGGTCGAAGGGGGTTAGAACGATGTAAGAAAGTTCTTAGAGTGCTATTTGCGTCCCTGGACGCAAAAGCGTGGGACGTGCTCGTTGAGTGCAAGTTGGGGACGGTTCTTGACTTGCATCTTTGGCTTGGGTCGACGGGGTTAAGAACGGTGTTAGAAGTTCTTGGAGGGGGCTGTTTGCGCGTTTACGCAAAAGCGCGGTACGGTGAGCATGGGGGGAAGCCATGGAGGGGGTTCTCCGCTTTCCTCGTGGGAGAGCGGGAGTTGTTTGCCTCTCCTCGCATCGCAGACTACGGTGGGGTGATTTTGATGGAGATATTCTTGGGGCTCTGTTAATTGTATTGAACGAGGAAATTATCAAGAACTAGAGTTAGAAATTACCGACCGACTTAGGATGACTTTAGAATGCTCTTAACTATACATAAAGCGCAGTATTGATTGTTTCTAAACGCTAAAAAAGGCACTCATTTAGTGCCTACATAAATAATATTATTTGGCTCAAACCTGACAGGGGGTGTTTGCATAAGTTAACCCAAGAGGTGATGATATGCGAGTTCGTGAGGGGAATGTTCAGGATTGGCCTTTTATTTATACCCTTGGAAAGAAAGGTATGCTGGATAGCATTTCGCCATGGCGTAAACAGCCTATTGAAGAAACCATTAGATACAGAGAGGGATTTCTTACTGGGTTTTGGACGTGGATTCAGAAGACTGGATCTGTTGTCTTCATTGTGGAGGCTGCAAAGGTAAATGGAAAGCCTTGTTCTGAAGAGGGAAAAACTCAATCGATTGGGTATTTAGTTCTTCACCCAACGTCACAGGAAGAGTTAACAGGTCTGACTCAGGGTTGGATTATGGATTTAGGAGTTGTTCCGAAGTGGAGGGGCAAAGGCGCAGGCCAAGTATTGCTTAAAGCTGCTGAGGAGTATTGCCGTACCCATGGGGTTTTCTACCTAGGCCTTGCGGTTAGTAGTCATAATGTGAGAGCACTTAAGCTCTACGAAAAGTATGGTTTTGCTGAGGAACGAAAGCTATTGGTCAAATTAGTAGATTAAAGAAAACTTGCTAATATAAAAAAAGCTTGCGACGTATCAGCCGTCGCAAGTGAAGTAAAAGAGAGGAGTGGGGATAAAAAATTGAAAAATTGAGACTATCTAAATCATGTCCTGAGGCTTATTTTTTTATACAGGCCTCGGGATATGTTTTCTATATAAGGTTCCTTTCTGCGCTCCGTGGTATAATATCCTTATTAGAGTTCAACTATCAAGGAGGCAATTGTGGAGCAACTAGAAATTAGGGCATTAGTTCAAGCCGTGTTGGCGGAGACCAAGGGGTTGGAAGGTTATTTTATAGTACGGGCTCAATCTCGCCGGGAATGGAGCCTGCGTTTGAGTAACGGGCGATTGGATCGGGTTT
Organism: Desulfosporosinus burensis; assembly: GCF_054657535.1. Lineage (NCBI taxonomy): Bacteria > Bacillati > Bacillota > Clostridia > Eubacteriales > Desulfitobacteriaceae > Desulfosporosinus > Desulfosporosinus burensis. The sequence goes on along the minus strand of NZ_BAAHYN010000003.1, from coordinate 178,385 downwards.
CGACTGGAGGAGATAGCGGCTATGGAGTTCAGGCTTTTACGAAGGAGGGGGCATCAGGATTTGCCAACTCTGATGTTTTAGCGTTAGAGCTCAGCCGCACATTAATCGATAAGGCTATTCAGTTGGCCCGTAGAAATGAAGCGATCGGGTCAAAACGAAATCGTCAGATTTGGGAGGCTCCACAGATTCAGGAGAAGGTAAGGAATCCAGCCCAAAAAGTATTTGGAGAAATTTCTTTGCCAGAACTTCAGGAGAAGGTGATAAGCTTACATTCCCGTTTGCGGGATGGTTTTCCGGAGGGCTCTTGGCAGACAAGTTATAGACAAATCGAAGAGGTATGGTGTATCGGGCGCTCAGATGGAACGTTGGTATCCTTTGTTATTCCTAGAGCGGTCTTGATGCATCAGGGGACAGTTCGGGATCAGGGTAAAGCACAAAGTACGTTGATTCATCGCAGTGGCATGGATGCTACAGTGCTCTTTGAGGAACTAGCGGATCACTCTTTAGAAAAAAAAGCACTGGATCGGGCAGCGTTTGCCAAAGCGGTGTGTGGTGCGCCTCAGTTGCCGAGCGGTCATTATCCGTTGATTATTGATTATGGACTGGCCAAGGGCTTGGCGCATGAGGCCTTTGGACATGCAGTCGAATCGGATCACATGAATGAGTCCGTACTAGGAGAAGCTGGGAAACTGCGCAAAGGGCTCCGGGTGGCGAGGCCTGGTGTCAATATCATCGATGGTCCACTTCTTGGAGACTGGGCTTATCAACCATTTTCTGCCAATGGACTTTTAAGACAAACCGTGACGATTGTCAAGGATGGAGTGCTGGTGGCTGGTCTGGGGGATATTTTCTCTGGGGAAGAAGCGGGCATGCCGGTGACAGGAGCGGGAAGAGCAGAGAGCTACGGACAAATTCCTTTGCCTAGGATGAGCAATATTCGTTTGCTGGTCGACCGCATGCTTCCGTTAACTCCAGCCGAACACTTGATGGACGAAGTGAAAGTTGTCCGTGAAACTCTTTTGCAAAACGGTGAGTTACGTGAGGGAGAGAAGAATCTGCTTCTTTTGGGGTATCGAGGTGGACAAGTTAATCCTAAAACGGGGGATTTTGTCTTTCAATGCGATGGAATTATTGATGTGGCTGATCCAAACCTGCCGATTTATCAACCGTCGATTTTTAGCGGGAAAATTCTTTCTGCGTTAGAGGCAATTCGCGGGGGGTTAGGAGAAGGGTGCTTCGATGCGATTGGAGCGTGCGGTAAAGGTGGGCAATCTGTCGCTTCAAGCGGTGGAAGTCATCGTTACTTGCTCATGGATGTTGATCAGCAAGTCAGTTTAGGAGGGGAGCAGGCATGAAACTCGTTGCGCAATTGGAGGATCTTCTCTATCAGTCTCAGCAGGCCCCAAAGAAAGAGGAACTACGCCTATCGGCTTGGCGAATTTTGGTCCATGAATCGGAAGCAGTTTCCTTAGGAATCAAAGACAATTCACCAGGGAGTGTCTATACTCCACCTAGTTATCGACAGGGTGAAAGTGGAGAGGTTTTTTTGGTCTGGGCTGATGGGACATGTAGTCAGGCCATTGTTCAGCTACCATTTAAAAATGACCCAGACTATTGGCCGAAGGAATTGGAGCAATGGAAGCTGGCTTCCTATGAAGACCCGGATGCAACACATATTCCATCGCCAGAACCCCTGGAGCTAGTAGCTCTCGAGGACCGCGCTATTGAACAAATAATCGCTGGAAAGGACGAGGTTTTATTCGATCAAGTCAAACAATGGCTTAAGGACAGACCTTCTGAAGCGAAGATGCAAGGCAGCATCCAAGCTGCTTGGGGCTATCGACATGTTCGTACCTCGACAGGGCTTGCTGTTACATATCAACAGTCTCAATTTATATCCTGGTTTTCCTTTGATAGTTTGGTAGGGGGTGGATTTGCTAAGCGCCGTCTTATTCGTCCGGAAGAACGAGAGGATTTGTGGGTACAAATCGTGAATCAGTATGAGGGGATGAAGAAAGAAGCACCTCCTGTTGGACCCCAGACTCAAGTGATCCTTTCTCCGTCTATGACAGAGGATATGTTGGGACAGTTTGTATTACCTAATTTCTCGGGTGATCGTGTGATCGAGGGACAGGGTGCCTTTTCTAAAGAAAATTTTCTAGATCAAAAACTAGTCTTTCATCCGCATTTTTCTTTACTGATTGACCCACTTCGACCCCTTGAATTAGGGTCTTATATGGTGACACCTGAAGGAGTTCCTGCACATCGGACAGTGTTAGCCCGAGATGGGCTTCTGCAGACTCCTTATCTGAGGGTGAAAGATGCTGTGCGCTGGGGTGCGAAACCGACAGCTTTACCACAAGGAACAGGTGGACTATATCTTAAGCATCAAGCCGAGGTTCCTTGGGAAGAGGCTTTGCAAGGGGTAGAAGATGGTGTTCTTGTCTTATCAGTGCTTGGTTTACATACTCAAGAAGCTGTCTCGGGCTCATATTCGCTCAGTGCGCCCCACTGTTTGCGGATTTTAATGGGCAAAATCGTTGGGCGAACGGATGTTAAATTAACCGGTAATTTCTTGGCGGATTTGGCCGCGCCAACGACAAAAACGGCCCAGGCAAGCCTGAGTAATCTGCCTTATCTGATGATAAAAACAGGAGCACAAACTCTTTAAAACAGAGGTCAGAAGCCTGAAGTCGAAGTGGGAGTCTAGGAAGTGGATAAAAAGTGAAGGAGTCTGAATGCTGTAATGTTAGATTTGCATGTTCATCTACTCGGGCATAACGATCGGGAGGCAAACCGAGAAAACATCCGGGCGTTTTTGGATGTAGCGTCGCGCAAAGGATTAAAAGAAATTGGCTTTGCCGATCATGACTATTATTTTGAGCAAATGAATTTTCCACTGATCAGGGAAGTGGCGAAAGACTATCCTCATTTGGTGGTACGAGTTGGTTTCGAGGCGGAATATCGGCTAGAAGATGAAGGACGAATCAAAGATTTAATAGATCAATATCCGTTTGACTTTGTGATTGGGTCAGTTCATGAGATGAATGGCTGGATCTTTGATATTCCAGAAGAGGAGCCTATGCATCATAAGAAAGATGCGGATGAGATTTATCGTGAATATTTTGAGCTTGTAAAACATGCAGCTAGTTGTGGGCTATTTACTACAATTGGTCATCTTGATCTCATTAAACTATTTGGAATTCGACCGAAAACGGATATCTTGAAGCTGGCTGATGAGGCCTTAACGATCGTAGCAGAACGGGGGTTAGCCTTAGAAGTGAACACAAATGGTCGGTATAAGCCCGTTCAAGAATTCTACCCTGAAAGACGTTTAATGGAGGAAATTCAGCGGCGGGGAATTGACTTTACCTTGGGGGCTGATGCTCATTGTGCCGAAGTAGTAGGGCGAGATCTAGAGGAAGCGAGTCAGGTCCTGCGACAGATCGGGGTTCACACTGTGGTTGGGTTTTCAAGTTTTGACAAAGTGCGTTATTCATTGGATTAGATGTTTGCATAACTTTACACGACGGTGAAACACTAAACAATATGTGTGTGACGGAGTGTAAAGGAGAGACGCAAATGCCTTGGATAGAAATTGAGCTTTCCCCTCGATCAGAATGGAACGAAGATGGCCTTGAAGATTGGGCGCAAGCCCTAGGGGCCTTCTTGACAGATAGAGGAACCGGATTAAATCCGCAGATCCATGTGTTACCAGGATTAAATGTGCTTGAGTTGGGGGAGGCGGGAATTGGAGAACTCACTTTAAGCAGTGCCGAGCGGTTAGTTATTTTAGAAGGATTATCCTTAAAAGGAACTATTGAATGTGATTTTGCTCGTTTTGTGGTGAATTTTGCCCGTCAAATGGGGGCAGTGGGAGTTTGCGTTTCCATCAATAGTGCCGATGACAAGAAGTTCTGGCGGAAATTGGGTGGGATTATCCAGCCCGATTCTGTTCCGTTGGAAGGGTCCATTGAACAGGGAAAAGTCGCTGTAGAGCAACTCGCTAAATTCTCGCTATTAGTGACGTATCAAGGTGAGCCGGCTCTGTGCCTCGAGCCGATAATGTGTAATGCACATGCTCCAGGAGTGGTTAGTCTTTCTCAACGTCGCTTAGAAAAACTATATGGGGGAAGTCCTTTGGGATTTGCTAGTCGTGTGGCGGTTCATTGTCCCTGGAAACTTAACCGAGAGCAATGGGATAATTTGCTGTCGTTTAGCCGTTTGCAGGCCTTTGATTTGTTGGAGAAACTTGTAAGTACCTGTCAGAAAATTTGAGGTTAGGCTGGGTCATTCACATTGGATGTGATTTGTCTCAGCCACTAAAATTTTATATAATAAGACAATTATAGAGATAGTGGGACAGAGGAGAGGAAAAGGATATGGCTGCAAACGATTTAGCTTATGAATTGGCGCGTACGCTTAAGGAATCTAATGAGTTCAAGCAATTTCTTAAATCAAAGGAAAAAGTAATGAGTGATGCTAGTAATCACAAGATGGTACGCGAATTTCAATTGAAACAATGGGAGATTCGCGAGGCGCAAATGTTAGAACAAGAGATTAGCGAGGAGAAACAGCAAGAGCTAGAACGCTTATATAGTTTAGTGAGTTTAAACCCTGCAGCGAGGGAGTATTTAGAAGCTGAATTTGAAGTTTCGTGCATTGTCAATGACATTCAGAAGATCATTGGAGAGGCAATTCAAGACGCTATGCCAATAGGTTATGAGGAGATGGCCCCCTGAAGTGAGATGATATGCTAAATTAAAGAAGGTTTGAATTGATGAAAATTGGAATGGTTTGTTACCCCAGTTATGGGGGGAGCGGAGTCGTGGCGACGGAGCTGGGGTATGCATTGGGGGAACATGGGCATGAAGTCCACTTTATTTCTTCCGCTCGACCCTTTCGTTTACATCGATTTCATGAGAAACTTTTTTTTCATGAGGTAACTGATGTGAACTATCCCTTGTTTAAATTTCCCCCTTATACGTTGTTGCTCGCTAATAAAATTGTCGAAGTCGCGAACTATGTAGGGTTAGACGTGATCCATGCTCATTATGCAATTCCGCACAGTATTAGTGCATTATTGGCCAAACAAATGATGACTAGGCCACTGCCGTTGGTGACAACGTTACATGGTACGGATGTTACTTTGGTCGGTGCTTTTGAAGAATTTTTTAATTTAACCCGCTTAGGACTTAAATCTAGTGACCAGATAACCGCCGTTTCTCGTTCACTAGCAAGGGATACTGAAAAGATCTTTGGGCCTATAGATCAAGATATCAAGGTAATTCCGAACTTTATTGACCCCAATGTATATCTACCGATGAAGGGACTGATGGACCGGTTCAGGAGACACTTTGCTCCACAGGGAGAGAAAATCTTGGCCCACATCTCAAACTTTAGAGAAGTGAAACGGGTCGTGGATGTGGTTAGAATATTTTCTCTGGTTGAGAAAGTCATTCCCTGTCGGCTTTTACTGGTCGGTGATGGACCGGAAATGGTTCGGGTTGAACGGGAGGCCGTAAAACTAGGGCTTGAGAGAAAAGTCATGTTTCTAGGAAAACAAGAAAGTGTTAAAGAAATTTTGCAGATGGTTGATGTTTTTATTCTGCCATCGGAACAGGAAAGTTTTGGTCTTGTCGCCCTTGAAGCGATGGCTTGTGGGGTTCCGGTCATCGCCAGTCGGGTTGGTGGATTACCCGAAGTCGTTATCCATGGCAAGACCGGCTATCTCGCAGAAGTCGGGGACGTCCTAGGGATGAGTGAGGCAGTACTTAGCCTATTGACCGACGATTTACGCTATAAGTCCTTTTCTGAACAGGCTGTAACTTGGGCAAGAGAGACGTTTCCGGTAGAACGGGCTGTGAAAGAATATGAGTCGGCTTACGAAGATGCGATCCAAGGTCGTAGTTCGTAGTTCGATTATCGTGGTTCGTGGTACGGAGCGGGAAGTCCGCAAAGGTCATTATCGTAGTTCGAAGTTAGTGGTTAGTGGATTGTGGTTCGTAGTCTGAATATCAGATATCATAAATGTTCGAGGTTCATGTAGATTTAAACTACGAACATCTTTGTCGTGGTTTATTAAGCATTCGAACCACGAATATCGAACATCGAACATCGATTAGGGGGTGGGTTTAGATGCCAAACCGGATGACGCTAGATCAGTTTGAAAATGAGTTGGAATCCGTCGGTTATATTACCGAACGGGATGATCGAATCGCGCTGACTGCTTTTTTAGCGACGCAATTAGGTAAACCACTTTTAGTCTCAGGGCCAGCAGGGGTAGGCAAGACGGAAATTGCTAAAGTGTTAAGTCAGGTCTTTGGGGCACAGCTTATCCGCTTGCAGTGTTATGAAGGGCTTGATGAAACTAAAGCCCTTTACGAATGGAATTATCAGCGTCAACTTTTAAAGATTCAAATGGGTCGAGAGCACCTCTCAGAAGCTGACCTCTTTTCAACAGATTATTTACTGCCCAGACCCTTGCTTCAGGCACTCTTGAGTGAGAAGCGAACTGTGTTGCTCATTGACGAGATTGATAAGACGGATTCGGAATTTGAGGCATTTCTCTTTGAACTTTTGGGTGAGTTTCAAGTGACTATTCCTGAGATGGGGACAATTATCGCCAAAGAACGTCCTATTGTGGTTTTAACCTCTAATGGAGAACGGGAGCTTTCGGACGGATTAAAACGACGCTGTATTTTCCTGCACGTGGAACCACCTTCAGTGAACAAAGAAGTCCGTATTCTTCGAGCCAAAATTCCCGATTTGCCAGAACGATTAGCTTTAGAAGTGGCTAGAGCGGTTAATATCCTTAGAGAGCGGCTTGTTCTTAATAAGATTCCTTCGGTATCCGAAACCATGGACTGGGCTAAGGCGTTGCTCGTGATGGGTAAGACTGGCCTCGATCCTGCTTGGGTTGATGCCACACTGACCCTGCTGCTTAAGAGCCAGGACGATGTGGAACTTTTCTATCGGGAGATGGGAGCTGAACAACTCCTTTTTGAGTCTAGTAAGTTAGCACAGGGAGAAAGACGTGCTCATGGACAATCATGATAGAGCCAGTGAGTTAGATCGACATTTAGTGGAGTTTGCGCAATTGTTAAGGTCAGTAGGACTTAAGGTTAGCCCTTCTGAAATTTCAGATGCCGCAGACGGATTAGCTGTGATTGGTTTAGCGGATCGTGAAAGGGTAGAGGCCGTGCTCCAGGCAACTCTCGTAAAAAATGTCCAACATATTTCTGCCTTTAAAGAAGCCTTTCGGGCGTACTTCGCGTCTTTAGAACAGAAAGAAGCATGGCAGAAGGATGTAGCAGAGAAGGCTACTCAGTGGAACGAGCAGATCGAGAGTACCCGAAAAGACTTGCGTTTTCAGGAAAATGAGTTGGATATTAATGAGGAACAGCGAGCAATTTATGCTAGCCTACCAGAGAAAGACAAACAACGCCTGCGTGATTTCTTGGAAAGATCGTCCAATGGCACGAGAAGTGGAATACCAGTCGATCATTCTTATCAACCTATGGTTGAACGGGTTTTGCGGGGGTCCTTGGAGTATTGGCGTAAGAAGTTAAACGAAGAAGAGCCAATTTCTTTGCCAGGATCCACGGATGGAGTGCTCTCTGAAGTAGAACGTGCACTTCGCGATCGGGAAGCGGAGGTTTTAAGCCGAGATTTAAAGAAGATTTCCCCTGAAGAGTGGCCAGAGGTTATCCGCTTAATTCGCCGCCTTAGTCAACGCCTTGCCAGCCAGGTAACTCGTCGCTACCGGGCAGCTCGAAGACGTGGTGGACTAGACATGCGCGCGACCTTACGGAGGAATTTACGCTATGGCGGGGTGCTTGTGGAGCGAAGCTATCGCAGCCGTCGGATGGGTCGTCCGAGAATTATTTTGCTTTGTGATATTTCGGGTTCAATGCTTAAGTATACTGAATTTATTTGGCAATTTGTTTATGGCTTATCTACGGTGGTTAGTGGGATTAAAACCTTCGCCTTTGGGGAAACTTTGATTCCTTTAACCGACAAGTTTAGAAAAGGTCAGAGATTCGAGGTAATGGTTAAAGAAGCCCTCTCCGTGTCTGGAAAGGAATGGGGAGGAGGGACGAATTTAGCGAATGCCTTGGAAAGCCTGCAGGGTAGGTTCCCTGATACACTTTCTAGGCAAACATTGCTGCTGATTGTAAGTGATGCACAGACACTGGAAGGGGAAAAAGCAGCGGCCTTACTGGGAAGAATTCGTCGTCAGGTCCGTCAGGTGCTTTGGCTCAATACACTCCCAGAGCGTCGCTGGGTGGAGACACCCCATGTTAAAGCGTTTCTGCCGTCCTGTTTGATGTATGAATGTTTTACCCTAGGTCATTTAACACAGATTCTAAACAAGCAATTCTAATTGAATTGCTTGTTTATTTTATGGACAAAAGGAGCATACTATAGATAGATTATTTGTACAGAAACGCACAAAGTGTGGGGGGTATACTTATGTTAGAAAAATGTCGGGCTTGCGGTTTTGAACATGAAGATTTAGGTCACATCTTATTCCGAAGGAATCACGTGAGTAATCGTGTTTTACCCTATTGCTCACATTGTCTGCGCCGGCTTTATCAAGTACCATATCGACCAGAAAAAGATCTGTAAATTGTTGTATATTTAAAGTGTCAATGGGAAATACTATAGGGTTTTATAGCTTGCCTTTTCTCCGAAGCTTTGGTATATTTGTTTTTGAAGTGAGAGAAAAGGGGATGTAGTAACATGGCATACGTTATTAACTCAGAATGCATTAGTTGCGGCGCTTGCGAAGGCGAGTGCACAGTTTCCGCAATTAGTGAAGGTGATGGCTTGTACGTTATTGATGCGGAACTTTGCATCGATTGTGGGTCATGTGCCACGGTTTGTCCAGTTGAAGCACCAAATCCAGCGTAATACTCATAAACAATACTACCAAAAAGGAGAGTTGAATGAACTCTCCTTTTTGATACTAGTCAGACTCCATTGACTGAGAATGCAAAATGAGCTATTGCTAACCTCGAACATCCCTGTTCAGATTCATATGATTTTTAGGTTGCGAAATTATGTTGACAAATTTATTATATTAATTTATTATCTAAATAACAATAATTTTAAATTATAATAATAAAAGGAGATATGGGTATGGATGCCATCGAAATTCTCAAACAACTTAAAAATAAAGGTGTCCGTTTTACACCGCAGAGACAGGCGATTTTAGAATTCATACTGGAAACTGTATCCCACCCCACGGCAGATGAAATTTATCACCACGTTAAGGAAAAATTTCCGGGGGTGAGTTTAGGTACAATTTATAATACACTCAACATGCTGAAAGAGCATGGGCACCTCTTGGAGTTGTCATATGGCGATATGTCAAGTCGCTTTGACGGGAATCCAGAAAATCATTATCATATTGTTTGCTCAAGATGTGGTAAGGTGGCGGATCTCCATCGCCCTCTAATCGACATGGATCAAGAAGTCGAGGAGCAATCAGGGTTTCAAGTTTTCGGACATCGCATGGAGTTTCATGGAGTTTGTCCAGAGTGTCTTAAAGGTGTACAGTTGAATTAACTGGAAATAGATTTAAACATAACTCATGGGTAAGCGTGCTTCGATGGAAGCTGGTTACCTATGGGTTTATTTTTATGGAGTGCAAGGGTTTTGGAGATCTTTCACGAATAAGTCAACTAATCGCAATTTGCGTGTAGATATAAAGAGGGGATTTTATGTTCAATCGTCGCTTAATGATTTTTATTGCTTTATGGGCATTAACTTTAGGAGCCTTATGGTGGTACTGGCAAAGTCCGCAAGGGGAATCTCTTCAACACGGGCAAATAGGTATAAGTGCGTCACGTTTTACGCAGAATTTAAACGGGAGTTGGGATCAGTTCTCTTCATTGCGCCAAGCTTGGACAACAGAATCCGAACGTGCTAAAGGCATTAACAATCAATCCTTTTTAACGGGAGGGAAGCCCTTAACCCTACCTTCGAGTGAGAGATTTACGGTCGTGGCAAAACGATTGCGAATCCCAGGAGAATGGAGTTCCCGAACTATGTTGCTTACGTTGAATGGTGTTCAAGGGCAGGCGAACATATACTTAAATGGGATCACAACCAGCCAAAAAATTGGTGAATTTGAAGGAAGCGGCGGGGCGGACGAATTAGAGATTCCTGCTAAGGCGTTTCGCTATGGAGAGGATAATATTATCTTAGTAGAGCTTGCCGGAAGCGCTGAACAACGAGCTTCGTTTTTGGGCTCCCGTTGGCCAAAAGCAGGGCGCATTACGGGTGGTATTCGCCTGGATGCTGTGGTTGAAACGACGATAATGCCTCCGCAGGTGCAAGTAGTGTGGAATGGAACTACCGCACAAATCAAGGTAGAATCTAATCTACAGCATCGAGGTTTTTCTCAAGCAGGTCCTTGGACTGTTTACGGGGTACTCTCGGATGGTTCGGCTGGTGTGGCGGAACAGATGCTAACTGTGTCCCCTCAAGAAAAGGTGGATACTTCTCCAGTGATATTGACGTTTTCTGTGCCGGATGCTAGACGTTGGACCTTAGAGGAGCCCTTTCTCTATCAGTTGTATTTAACGGTTACGAACAGTAAAGGGGATAAAGATGATTTGGCGTTACCCATAGGGCTGCGTACGATCGCTTTTTCGGCTGGGAACTGGGTATTGAATGACCAGCTGATCCCCATTGTGGGGAAGGCCTTAATACCAGAGGAGGAGTATCGGCTTAGGCATGTCGGAGAGGTGGAAGCTTGGCTGAGATCCGAGCGCCAAAATGGCGTCAACCTAATCTATTTTATCGGTCAGTCTCCTGACGAGCTCTGGTTACAAGCTGCAGACCGTGTTGGTATGGGATTATGGGCAGAATTGCCCGTTGAACTAATTCCCTCCAAACGACTCCCGCAACCCATTGTCTTCCGAAAAATGATTAAAGAAAAAATGCTACATCCCTCTCTATGGGTATGGACAGTTGGAAAAGGGTTGGATTCCGACGGCTTGACCAAGTCTTATCTCCTCCAAGCAGGGCAAGCAGTGCAACCTAATATAGCCTTTGCCCTCGAAACGATGCATAATGGTGTTGCAAACCTCTCTACGGAGCAGTCGCTCGTTATTCAGGGGAATAAAATTCAAGGAGACTGGGGACAGGTAACGGTCGAGACCCCTTTAACCTCAAGTCTCCTTTGGGTTAAAGAACCAATTGCTAGTAAGGTATGGGCTTTATTAATGGTTTTCTTGGCTTGGATGAATATCAGGTCAGTAACCTGGCGCTATAAGGAAATTGGAGCAAGAAAGCCGAGACGACGCTTGCGTAATGCTTGGCGCTGGGATGGATTGTTCGTATTTGCTCGTGAAGGCATGTTGGCAGGATTAGTGACTTCGGGAGTATTCCGTATCCCGATTCATAGTAGTCCATGGGTTTCACACTTGTGGCCTGGGATTGAATTGATACAAGCGCAATCCCCCTGGTTGACTTGGGCAATGTTAAGCGTGTTCTTTATGCTGATGCGATTACTTCAAGTCGGAGTGGTAGCTCCCCATATGCCAGACGCTCCGCATGCTGTAGGACTTGTTTATTGGCTGGAACGTCGCTATCGATGGGCTGTTTTTATTGCCATCGGATGGGCATCAATACCCTGGGGAGTTCCGTTCTACTATCCAATTCTAGGCTATATGGCGCTTGTTTTCTTGTTTCTACCTATTCGTGTGCGTGATATCCACCGAACAGGAGGACATTACTTGCCATTTTTGTGGGTACCCGGGATCATAGTTGGTTCAGTCTTGGTTTGGGCCGTTTTTTACATTGCAGATTGGATTTACCTGTGGCATATGCTGTCTGAAACAATAATTTACTGGATAGGAAGAGGTTAATATGCAAACTAATAGTTTTAAACCCAACTTTTTGGCTTCCGGAGTAGGAAGTGTACCTCAGAAGAAGAGTGAAGATGCCTTGGAATTGATTTGGAAAAGTGTACCGCTTGCGCCGCATTGGCCTCAACTTCCCGGTCTTGGTGCAGAAAGCTCTTTTGTTGGGCAATACCTCAACGCTCTGCTGGAAACTGGAGTCATTGCTGATGTTAAAGTTCCAAAGTTTCAAGTTGAGGCTGAGGATTGGGCTGAACGGATGACGGTCTTCTATACTCAATATTTGGAGGCTGTTGAGGGAAATGAACAAGCTCTGGAGAGCTTTGGATTTAGTGCCCAAGGTGGCGAGGGGTTTGAAGCTTTCTGCCGAGATCTTGAACGGTTCGGAACCCGGGACGCTGTGCTTTTAAAGGGACAAGTTAGTGGTTCATTGACACTAGGGATGCAGATTACAGATAAAAATAGACGCTCAAGCTATTATGATGACACTCTGCGGGATATGCTAGTTAAAACCCTTGCCATGCACGCCGAGTGGCAAACCAAACGGCTTCGAAAGTTCGGGTTGCCAGTCTTGATGACTATTGACGATCCAGCGCTTTATGGCTTCGGTGCCTCAACTCATGTTACCTTAAATCGTGAGCAACTTATTGAAGAGTTAAATGTAATTATTGAAGGAATTCTTCTGCAAGGTGGGATTCCTGGTGTGCATGTCTGCGCAGGGATGGATTGGACCCTTCTTTTTGACTCCAAGGTGCAGGTTGTAAATTTCGATGCTTATGATTATATGCAAAGTATGATGGTCTTAGCTGAGCCCATCAACCGGTACTTAGCTCGTGGAGGGGTTCTTTCTTGGGGGATTGTTCCCACGAATCCGGTAGCCTGGCAAGAAACGGCTCAAAGCCTTAGACTTCGATTGGAACAGAACATCGCAGAGCTTGTGAAACGAGGGGTCGACGAAGCGCTGCTTCGTCAACAAAGTATGATAACCCCGAGTTGTGGGACGGGAACACTTCCAATTGACTTGGCAGAACATGTGTATGGGCTTTTAGCGGGACTTGCGTGAGGGGACTTGTGAGGGGACTTGTGTCACACAGCGCTCGGTGCTTACGACGCAGAGCAAACTAACCGTTCAAGCTCCTGGTATGGGGAGCGGGATACATCCTTCGGCGAAAGTATTATTTTAAGAACCCGCCTACGGCGATAATCTCCACTGGAGACTATCGTGCCAGACTCGCCATCCGACGACCATGGATGGTCTAGTGTCACCGGAGCCAAGGATGGCGGGAGGGGACCTTGGTTCGGTTGGCGGCAGTGCACATCCCTGTGCACTGTCCCGTATTTGGGGTCGGTCGCTTGAACGGAAGTTTGCTAGTCTGCTTACGTAAAGACGTCGCGCTCGTGTGACACTGCGTCCTGGGCTTAGGTCGGGGAACGAATAGAAGTTGGGTAGAAGTTGGGGACGGTTCTTGACTTGCAGTACTTGTATTTGGGAGACGGCACATTCATGTGCACCGTCTTGTCTAGGGGGGATTTTCGAGGAGGTTGCTTGTCTGTTGTACGTAGAGGCGTCGCGCTTGTGTAACAAATTGGCCCGGGGTTTGCTACTGTGGTATGTTTGTACGTTGTGATTTGCGCATTAGAACGTGGGCTCGACCAGGTTGCATATCCGACAAATATGCTTTATAATAAAACCAAGCGTTTTACTAAGGAATCCAAAGGAGGGACATTTATATGTTAACTAAAGAGATGACAGTAGGTCAAGTGTTACGATCATATCCCCAAACTGTTCAGGTTTTCCTAGAACTTGGGATGCACTGTTTAGGATGCCCGTCTTCCACAATGGAAAGCATTGAAGGAGCGGCGTTAACCCATGGAAAGAATGCGGATGAGCTTGTTGCAAAATTGAATAAGGCTATTGCAGAAGTCTAACATATGCATTGCATAAAGCATCAAGAGAGCTTACCGGATAAGGTAGCTCTCTTTTTTGACGATTTGAAATGGAGCTGTGACAGGCCGTATGCCTAATGATACTTATAAGACAAGGTCTCCATCCACAGGAAGCAACGATATATCTATGACATGGCTTATCTTTAAACAACAATATTGTCCAATATATTCACATAAAGTTCATATTATAAATGTCGAAGGAACGTGATTGTTGCATTTTTTGTACAAGTCACTGTTATAGGATATTAATTTATTTACTGGCAGTAAGTAAGGGCCATATTCGCTAGCTCTAATGTAAAATATGTTTAAAAAAATAAAATAAATAAAAGGTACATACACACTATACCGTAATTACCATATATTGTTATTAATTAAAGGCAAGAAAATAAAGATCAACACTAGATTGTCTTGCAACAGTTAAAAGGAGGAAATTAATATGGAATTACGTTCCGTTGCTTATAATCCAATTCCCGCACCTGGTATGGGTGGAATGCAAGGAATGCAAGGGATGGAAAGCATGCAAGGTATGCCTGGAATGCAGGGTATGCAAGGTATGGGTGGAATGCAAGGTGGTATGATGGGCCATGGTATGTACCCACAAGGTGGTTTTGTAAATTTAGACGTTGACATGGATCCTGGTTTCGCAACGCTTGATCTCGACAGCCAAATGGGCTGTGCACCGTGCGGCCCACACATGATGCATCATCAGGTTCATTGCCCTATGCCGACACCGATTCCTACCCCTACCCCTCAACCGGAAGTTTATGTCGTGAAAAAAGGGGATTCAATTTACAAAATTGCCAAACGTTATGGTACGACCATGCAAGCTATAATTCTTGGGAATAACCTGCGCAACCCAGATCTAATTTATCCAGGCCAAATCTTATTCATCCCTGGAGTATAAGGGTTCAAAGGCTAGATCAACTGTGCGATTGAGTTCATCAGCCAAACGTTCTAAAACGAAGGCTAGGTATAAACTAATAATATCCTATCTAACCTAAACCCTGAGTGAAACTCGGGGTTTAGGTCATTGTAAGGAAGCAAGTCTCTCGGTACGCTGATCTTAAGGACGTGCATAGGGATTGATTGGCTTGGACATATTGTTTAGGAAATTATTTTAGTGTCATTGTCATTGTTAAGGTGATAGATTAGGCAGGGAAAATGATAACATGAGTAGAATAATGGAGAAGGGTATGGAAGGAGAGAGTTAACGTGGATTATCAAGTTGGTATTCTTGGCGGAGGGCCTGGAGGATATGTCTGCGCACTAAGAGCTGCTCAATTGGGTTTATCAGTTGTGCTGATTGAGGGAGAACGATTAGGTGGTACGTGTTTAAACCGAGGGTGTATACCTACCAAAGCTTTGGTAAAAAGCGCAGATTTATGGCGTGAGATGGGACGAGCTGAGGAATTTGGCTTGTTTGTGAGCGAAAAGCGTGTAGACTTTGCGGCTGTGAACGCGCGTAAGGATCAAATTGTTAATGCGCTCGTGAGTGGTGTTGAGAAATTGATGAAAGCGGGAAACATTCGTGTAATCAAGGGTTGGGGAGAATTTAATCAAGTTGGTCAAATCTCTGTGACGACGGATAACGGAGTTGAACATATCCAGGTTGAGAAGGTTGTTATAGCAACAGGCTCAGTACCCATGCGTATTCCGATTCCTGGCGCAGATCTTCCCGGAGTGGTAACAAGTGAGGAAATTCTGGAAGGAAAAGAGTTACCTAAACGCCTTGTGGTCATCGGAGGAGGTGTGATTGGCTTAGAATTTGCATCGATTTATGAAGCCTTTGGAGTCAAAGTAAGTGTCGTAGAAATGCTGCCAACCTTGCTGCCGACCTTAGACGAGGAAATTCCCAAGCGCTTAACTCCGCTGTTAAAGCGATCTGGGATCGATGTTTTTACTAAGACAGCAGTTAAACAGATTTCTCAAGATGGAGAAAGTCTTGTAGTCCAGGTTGAAGATGCCAAAGGATTAAAAGACATTCCTGCTGATCGGGTACTACTATCCACCGGTCGTAAACCCAATCTGCAAGGAATTGACGTTCATAAATTGGGTCTGGAGCTTGAAAAAGGCGCTATCAAAGTAAATGCTCAGATGCAGACGAACCTTCCTAATGTTTATGCCATTGGTGATGTAGTCGGTGGGATTATGTTGGCTCATGTGGCTTCTGCTGAAGGAATCATAGCAATAGAGCATATTGCAGGTCATTCTGTAGAGATGAGATATAGCGCTATACCAAGCGCAATTTTTACGCATCCCGAGATTGCCACGGTGGGGTATACCGAGCAGGAACTTAAAGCTTCTGGTAGGGATTATCGTGTGAGCAAGTTCCCATTCTCCGCGAATGGCAAGGCCTTAGCCTTAGGAGAAAGCATTGGACTTGTTAAGATTTTGGCTGATGCTGAAGGAGTGATTGTGGGGGCTAGTATCATGGGACCGCAGGCCAGCACCTTGATTTCAGAATTAGTCATTGCGGTAGAAAAAGGACTGCGGGCAGAGGAGATTGCCCGGACGGTCCATGCCCATCCAACGCTGCCAGAAACCATTATGGAGGCAGCACACGGGATCGACGGCAAACCGCTTCATTTAGCATAGAATGCTACCAAGCAATGTGATTGCAGAGCAGACACAAGAGGCTGTAACAAACTCATTCCGAGTTTGTTACAGCCTCTTTGTGTTTGAGAAAGTGTCATAGGCTAATGGGCAGATACGGTAGGACTTTATTCCTGTCTTTGGACTTTTATTAAAAAAAGTAAATAAGGAAGCAGGATTATCATCATGCATGGAGAATAGTGGGAAGAAGTGGGGTAAAGTGGGGCGGATATCCACTACAGTGGGGTGAGCACTATGTTTATGGGGGAACACATTCATACGATTGACGGAAAAGGCCGGTTGATAATCCCGGTGAAATTCCGAGAAGGCTTGGGGGAACAATTCATTGTGACCAAAGGCTTAGATCACTGTTTGTTTGTTTACCCTCGTTCTGAATGGAGTATTTTAGAACAGAAGCTCCGTGCGTTACCGTTTACCCAACCTGATGTTCGTGCTTTTGTCCGTTTCTTTTTTTCTGGGGCGTCGGAATGTGAACTGGACAAGCAGGGAAGAATTCTATTGCCGGCAAATTTGCGTGATTATGCGCAGTTGGAAAAGGATCTAGTTCTAGTGGGAGTGTCAAGTCGTGTCGAGATTTGGAGTCAGACACTTTGGACAGACTACAGTCGGCAAGCAGAAAGTGCTTATGCCAGCGCTGCTGAATCCTTAGTTCAGCTCGGTATATAGAAAGGAACGGATTTACTTGGAGTTTCATCATGTTACAGTGTTATTGAATGAGACTGTGAATGCAGTCGTTTCGAATCCCTCGGGTCGATATGTCGATTGCACACTGGGTGGGGCTGGACATAGCCAAAGGATTCTTTCGAAGCTGGGGGCTTCTGGAAAACTGATCTGTTTTGACCAGGATAGACAAGCTATCCAACATGCTGAAGAGATCTTGGGTCAGGATGAGCGGGTCACCTTAATTAATCGCAACTTTGAAGCGTTAGAAGTTTCTCTTCAAGAATTAGACTTGCTTCCTGTCGATGGAATTATATTCGATTTAGGGGTCTCATCCCCTCAACTTGATGAAGCCGAACGGGGTTTCAGTTACATGCAGGATGCCCCTTTGGATATGCGTATGGATCCTTCGGGTGTCTTAAATGCAAGGGAAATTGTCAATACGTGGAGCGAAGAGGCGTTAGCGCAGCTAATTTGGAATTATGGGGAAGAAAAATGGTCGAAACGAATTGCCCAATTTATTGTTCAATCACGCCATGAGCGACTGCTTGAAACAACAGGCGATTTGGTTCAAGCGATCAAAGCAGCGGTTCCGGCAGCAGTTCGGCGTAGTGGACCTCATCCTGCAAAACGGACATTTCAAGCGATCCGGATTGCAGTAAACGATGAATTAGGGGTTTTAGATCGAGTACTGGATCAAGCGATGCGTTGCTTAGATCATGGTGGACGAATGGGTGTAATTACGTTTCACTCACTCGAGGACCGGATCGTCAAAGAGCGAATGAGATCTTGGCTTGGGCGCTGCACTTGTCCACCAGAACTGCCCATTTGCCGATGTGAGGCAAAGGCCATAGCTAAGGTATTGACACGTAAACCTATTCTCCCCTCAGAAGAGGAAGTTGAGCAGAATCCGCGCTCAAGAAGTGCAAAATTACGGGTTGCCGAAAAAATATAAAGTCTAAAGCTTAAGGAGGAAGAATACCCATGGTAGTGGCGCAGGAAACGATAGAGTGGCAAGAACCATTAACCCAAACCCAGGCCCAGAGAAATCCTCGAACCACAAAAAAGGGGAAAGAATACCACAAAATCAAGTGTATCATGGCCTTGGCTTGCATTGTTGGGCTGACTGGTGCAATTGGTGCGGAAACGATCCAGCTCACTGTCGTCAAGGGGGCGCAGGTGCGGAGTCTGGAAAAGGAGATTTCTGCCATCAAAATGAAGAATGATCTGCTTCAAATGGAGGCTGACAAACTTCGGGCAGTGGGGAGAATTGAAAGTGTAGCCTTATCGATGGGCATGGAAAAACCAACTGGAAAAGTGTATATGGCAGGTGCGGTACCTGCGGTCAAAAGTCAAAAAGGGGCTCCTACGACCCAAGCCTTAGATCAACCGACTGAAGCTAACCCCACGACACTTCAGCAATTTTCACAAATTTTTACGAGCTTCTTTGCTTCAACACAACGTTAAGAGAATGGCGCTTTGGGTACGCGGAGACCCCTAGAAAGGTGGGGGTGAGGACTAATGAGTCCTTTTGTCGTCATGCGTAAACGAATCGCTTTTCTTTTTTTGTGTGTGAGTATTTTTTTGGTCGTCTTAATCCTTCGATTGGGGTTCGTGCAACTGAGTCAGGGAGCTGATTTGCGTAAAAAAGCGGATGATTCTCACTTCCGTGGTGTACCTGTGGCGCCTAAACGTGGAAATATTGAGGACCGTCAAGGAAATATCTTAGCGATGAGTGTCAGTAGTGAAACGGTCTATGCTGTTCCGGCAGAAGTTCGGCAGTCAGGAAGAGCCAAAGAGATGGCGGTCACCTTAGCCCCACTGCTGGGAAAAACTGCACAAGAGATTGAAGCGCGGATCACAAAACGTTCAGCTTTAGAATATGTTCAGAAACGTGTTAAGCCAGAAGTTGCAGCTCAAGTACGGGCGTTGAATTTACCAGGAATAGGAACTACGGAGGATAGCCAAAGGTATTATCCTAACGGAACCTTAGCGGCACATATTATCGGCTATGCAGGAATTGACAGTCAGGGCCTTGAAGGGATAGAGTTGACCCGGGAAACAGAGCTGAAAGGGATTCCCGGCAGTATTCTCCAAGAATTTGCGGCTAATGGGATTCCACTTCCTCAGGCGGAACATCAGTATTTGGCGCCCAAACAAGGCAACACTGTTCGATTAACCATCGATAAAAATATTCAGGCTTTTGCGGAGCGAGAGTTACAAAAGCTGATGACCGGTCAGGGGATCAATATGAACGGCAAGGTGCCTAAAAACGCCTCAATTTTGGTGATGGATCCCAATACGGGGGAAATGCTGGCCTTAGCTTCAGCACCGACCTTTGATCCAAATCACTTTCAAGAAGCAGATCCCAGTACGAGGAGAAATATTGCCATTCAGAATGGCTATGAACCAGGGTCGACCTTTAAAATCATCACGCTTGCTGCCGCCCTCGAGGAAAAGAAAATTAAGCTTACAGAGCATTTTTTTGATAAAGGGGCTTATACCGTATTAGGGAAAAATGTGCGTTGCTGGAAAGCGGGAGGGCATGGCGACCAAACCTATTTGCAAGTGGCCGAAAATTCCTGTAATCCAGGGTTTATCGAAATGGGACAGCGTCTAGGAATGGATAATTTTTATAAGTATTTGCGTGATTTCGGGTTTGGTCAGAAAACAGGAATTGAAATGTCCGGTGAAGCGCTAGGGATTCTGGCGAATAAGAAAAAAGCAACTGCGCTGGACTTAGCGACGATGTCCATCGGGCAAACGAATAATGTTACCCCTATCCAGTTATTGGCCGCAGTTTCAGCGGTGGCTAACGGTGGAACCTTAATGAAACCCCAACTGGTGGCAGAAATTGTAGGCCCCAGTGGAAGGGTGATTACCCCCTTTGAAAAGGAAGAAATTCGTCGAGTCATCAGTGAAGAATCCTCTAAATTAGAACGTGAAGTCTTGGAATCTGTCGTGACCAATGGAACCGGGCGACGGTCGTTCCTTCCCGGCTATCGAGTGGCAGGCAAGACTGGGACAGCTCAGAAGGTAGCAAACGGAGGGTATATTCAAGGGGAGTATGTCGCTTCCTTTGTGGCGTTTGCTCCTGCAGACAAACCCCGACTGGCCATACTTTGCGTGATCGATGGTGTTCCGTTTTATGGCGGGGTTGTGGCATCCCCCGTTGTCCAGACTGTGTTGCTCGATTCTCTAAGATACTTGGGTGTTAAACCAGATCCTCAGGCACCGTTGACGCCTGGCAAACCTATGCCGGGTCTTGAATTCCCGCCAATTAAGAAAACAGCTACTGTTCCTTCAGTCGTAGGCCAGCCTTTAGCCGAGGCGAAAAAGATCTTGGCTGAAGCTGGGTTTAAGACTATGACGGAGGGTAAGGGCGAGATGGTTCTCGATCAAATTCCTCATGGGGATGCGCAAGTAGAAGCTGAATCCAATGTGCTCCTCTACCTAGGAACAAATGCATCCACGCCAACACTCGCGAGATGGTGGGAAGATGAGGATGAAGATATCGAAGCAATTCGCAGTCTGACGGGGCGTATTCCAATCTCCGCTAGTTCACTAGGGCGTTAGGAACTCATTCAGGTCTGTCGAAGGGGTATTTTGTCTATAATAAATTAGTTGGATTAATTATAAGATGGGTCGTTCGGAAAACGTTGGAAAGGAAGATGAGGATGCCCACAGTATGCAAACCATTATCAGATATGACGAACGGAATTGAGGTGCTTGAGGCATCTGGGGATAGCCAGGTCATTATTCGGGGGATAACGATGGATTCGCGGCACGTTCAGCCGGGCGATCTTTATGCTTGCGTACCTGGCTTTAAAGTGGACGGTCATGACTTCGCAGCAAGTGCCATCTCTTCCGGGGCTGTGGCGTTAATTGTTGAGCGGTTTTTACCCCTCAATGTTCCTCAAGTCAAAGTTTCAAACGTACGCCAGGTCTTGGGACTCTTAGCGGCTAATGTTTATGGTCAACCCAGTGAACAACTGGAGTTAGTGGGCGTGACAGGGACAAATGGGAAAACGACTATAACTTACCTTATTGAGAAAATCGGGTCAAGGCAAGGCAAGAAAGTCGGTATTATCGGAACCCTAGGTTCAAGGATCGATGGCCGGGATATTCCGGGAGAGCGAACGACACCAGAAGCCATTGAGGTTCAAAAACTCTTAGGAGAAATGGTTGCTGAAGGTGTAGACCTAGCAGTGATGGAAGTGTCTTCCCATGCCTTGGCCCTTGGGCGCGTAGTAGGCTGTGAATTTGACGCAGGAATTTTTTCGAATTTGACACAAGATCACTTAGATTACCATAAGACAATGGAGGATTATCTTGAGGCCAAAGCTCGTTTGTTTGCGCATTATTTAAAAGGCAAGAAATCCTCCCCAAAGATTAGTATCTTAAATGGAGATGATCCGGCATTTTTTGAATTAAGTCACGCTTCCGCAGCTACTGTCGTGAGTTATGGAATTCACAACGAGGCGGATTACCGCGCAGAGAACGTTGAGGTCACCACTGAGGGGGTTAGATTTCAGGTTCGTTTCCGCGAGCATAGCCAGGAGATAGGGTATGCTACCCCGGGTTTCTTTAGTGTTTATAACGCTATGGCAGCGTTTGCCTGGGGTGTCGAACGGGGATATGATAGCGCGGCGGTAGCAGATGCATTAGCGGATATTTCTGGCGTACCTGGCCGTTTTGAAAGTGTTCGACTTGGTCAACCATTCCAGGTCATTGTGGATTACGCTCATACACCTGACGGCTTAGAAAATGTTGTGCGAACAGCTAGAGATTTTACGAAGGGGAGACTTATCACTATCTTTGGGTGTGGGGGAGACCGGGATCGGAGTAAACGACCACTTATGGGGGAGGTAGCCTCGCGGGGGAGCGATTTTCTCTTCGTGACCTCGGATAATCCTCGTTCGGAAAATCCCGATCAGATCATCCAAGAAATTTTAGCAGGAGTTTCAGGAGTGGAATATGTCGCCTTATCAGATCGGCGTGAAGCTATTTGGGCAGCGTGCCGCATGGCAAAACCTGGAGATACAATTCTGATTGCTGGCAAAGGACATGAAACTTATCAGATCTTTGGGACGGAGGTTCATCCCTTCGATGACCGAGAAGTAGCGCGTGAAGCAGTGAGGGGGCTAGGCTATGCGTAAATGGACAACTGAGGTAGTAGCCCGGATTGCCAAGGGAACCTTGATCGGCAACCCTGATCTTGAGGTTGCGGGGTGTATTATAGATAGTCGTCAAGTACAAGGCGGGGAGATGTTTTTCGCGCTACCTGGAGAAAAAGTGGATGGACATGATTATATTGACGTTGTCTGGAAGAATGGGGCTGTTCTGGTAATTGCTGAAGAGGTTCGCTTTCAAGCACTTGTAAACAGCCCTGTTGTCCCAGAAGGAAAAGCTCTCCTGCTTGTCAAATCGGTCTTTAATACACTACAAGAATTAGCTAGGTCTTGGCGTAGTGAATTAGGCTGTAAGGTGGTCGGGGTTACCGGGAGTAATGGCAAAACTACCACGAAGGATATGATCTCAGCAGTACTCTCTCAGCGCTTTAGAGTTCATCGCAATAAGGAAAATCAGAATAATGAATTGGGACTTCCTATAACAATCCTTAACGCTCCACTGGGTACGGAACTCTTGATCCTAGAGATGGGGATGAGGGGTTTAGGTGAAATCAAAACCTTGTGCGATATTGCTAGACCGGATATCGGGGTTATCACGAATATTGGTACCACTCATTTAGAGTTATTACAAACTCAAGAGCGAATTGCCCAAGCAAAGTGGGAATTGGTTGAGTCTCTACCGGAAGCGGGAATAGCCATCCTCAACGCTGAGGATTTGTTTTCAGTAAAGATGGCGAAGAACGATTCGCATTTAACTCGATATTATGGTATTGAAGGTGAGTTTGCGCTTCCTCAGATAAAAGGGGCACAACTTAATTCTTGGGGGGCCTTGGGGACAACGTTTGATGTGACTTTTCAAGACGAAATGGCAAAGGCTAAACTCCCGCTCCCCGGTACTCATAATGTGCTAGATGCCTTAGCAGCCCTTGCGGTCGGCACTGTATTGGGTGTTTCGTTAGCTGAGGGGTGTGTAGGATTAGAAGAGTTAGAATTATCTGGAATGCGCTTAGAGGTTCGTCAAGGAGTTGGGGGAACTGTCCTGCTGAATGATGTCTATAATGCGAATCCGGTTTCGATGAAAGCATCCTTGCAAGTTCTCAAGGGACGAGCGGGTGCGAATAAATCCCTGGCAATTTTAGGCGAGATGTATGAACTTGGAACCTCGGCTGAATCAGGTCATCGTGAAGTAGGTCAGACCCTTGCTGAGTTGGGGGTCAGTAGACTGATCACCGTGGGTAAATTAGCAGAGGAAATTGCCCAGGGGGCTAGAATGGCCGGATATCTTGAGACTCAGATTAAGGTGACGAATACGCGTGAAGAGGCGATCGAGAAGGCACTTGATCTCCTTACTCAGCTTGGACCAGGGACCTGGGTGTTAATTAAAGGTTCTCGGGGTATGAAGATGGAAGAGATTACTACCCGACTCGAAAGATCAGAGTAAAGGATGGAATGACACATGTCTGAGCGTTTGGTCTTAGCGGCAGGATTAGCCTTAATCATTACCTTAGTTTTAGGTCCATTTTTGATACCGGTCTTGAGAATTCTTAAATTCGGTCAAACAGTACGAGATGATGGTCCTAAAAGACACTTGAAAAAGGCTGGAACGCCTACGATGGGTGGGATAATTTTTCTTGTCGGTATCATTGTGAGTGCTTTGTTTTCTGCTGAACAACCTACCTCCCTGGAAATGGTCACCTTAGTAGGGATCACCTTGGGATATGGTTTAATCGGATTTATAGATGATTTTATTAAAGTAGTCATGCATCGTTCTTTAGGGCTGCGTGCCTATCAGAAATTGATTGGGCAGTTTGGATTGGCCTTTATTCTTTTGTGGGTTTCCGTTTATTGGTTGGGTCGGGGAACGGATGTGGCGATTCCTTTCACAGCTATTCACTTGGAACTGGGCTGGTTTTACTATGTTTTGATCTCCTTAGTCGTCGTAGTCATGACGAATGCGGTAAACCTCACCGACGGATTGGACGGTTTGGCTGCGGGAACTACCATGTTTGCCGGGGCAAGTTATGTGGTAATTGCTCTGCTAGCGGCAATTCATGGCGGTGGGGTAGCTGTTATGGCGCATGAGACAGATATGGCTGTTTTTGCGGCAGCTTTGGTCGGCGGGTGTCTAGGATTTTTGCGTTTTAATACTTATCCTGCCCGAGTCTTTATGGGGGACACGGGTTCATTGGCTTTAGGTGGGGCTTTAGTTAGTTTGGCTGTGCTGACAAAGAGCGAATTAGTGCTGATCATCATCGGCGGATTATTCGCAATGGAGGCACTCTCAGTGATTATTCAGGTTATCTCGTTTCAAACGACGGGGAAACGAGTCTTTAGGATGAGTCCACTTCATCATCACTTTGAACTCGTAGGCTGGAGTGAATGGAAAGTGGTCATCGTTTTTTGGACGGTGGCGCTGATTTGTGCTGTGCTGGGGATTATAGGGTATATGCCGACGTTGGGGTAGAGGGAGGAAGCGCGGAGGAAGCTGGAGGAAGTGTCTTAGCACGTTCGCACATCCTACGCCGGTAAGTATTTCTTTTGGGATCACGGCTTCGGCGATACTCATCCTACGGCGCGATAGTAGTCGTATGTGGTACTGCGCCTTCGGCGAAAGTCTCCACTGGAGACTTTCGTCACTGGAGACTATCGTGCTCCATTGCTATTCGCTTGTCGCTCAGGCTAAACCCGCAAAACTTCTGGGCTTACTGGTCGAATGCTATGCCGTCCTTGGCGCATTCGACACTTGGCACGTCCTGTGCCGGCGCATGTGAACAGTTGCGGTTCTTAACGCCTGATCGACTGCGCTCATTGACGCAATTCCACTAATCGTGCTCTCTAAGCTAAGAAACTTCCTCTGGTCTTGGGTCGACGGGTGCAAGATGAGTGCAAGATGGGACGGTTCTTGACTTGCACTTAGAACCGTCTCCACTCCTCCTTCTAAGTGTTTTATCCATGAACCACAATATAATATCTTAAAAAGTAAAATAGGGGAGAAAACAATTGTGCTGAGAAGAGAATTGGTGGATAATAAATCTTTAATATCAGACTTATGGGAAACTGAAAGATTGAATATGATTTTTGCTTGTCATCAGAATCCTAAATCAGAAGAAATGATAAAATCTGTCGTCGAACAACTCAAAAAGCATGCTAATGAAGTCTTTTTGAAGGTTAATCAGAGAAATGAACGAATTTATATTGTGCCGGTAAGAGATGAGAACGGAGACTTGCTAGGATATATTGAAAGGTTCGAAATGAACTTGCAAAAGTAGGTCTGACTGAGCATATGATTGATATGTCATGGAGCTATTTGAGCCAAAAATCTGTGGTTTGCGGAGGACGAAGAACGTGAATTGGATGAATAAACGTGTTTTGGTGATTGGTGCGGGTCTTAGCGGGCAGGGGGCTGTTCGGAAACTGCAGAACTTGGGTGCGGAGGTTTTCTTGACAGATCATCAGTCGAGTGAGAGGCTCGCTGGGGTTGAAGAGTTAGGTCTTGATCAAGATCACTTGCTGCTGGGATTTGAACCAAACTTTGGGGAGATTAAGCCTGAGCTACTTATCTTATCTCCTGGGGTATCCCCTAAGCTTTCTTTGGTACAGGAGGGGATTTTCCTTAATGTGCCCGTGTGGAGCGAAGTAGAGCTGGCTATGTATGAGTGCCCCGCGCTTTGTGTTGGGGTCACTGGAACGAATGGCAAAACGACAACCACCACTTTAATCGGGGAATTGGCGAAGCTGACTGGTCGGTCTACGATGGTTGCAGGAAATATTGGGGTCGCTTTAAGTGGCCAGGTGGACAAGATGGATGAAAGCAGCATTGTCGTGGCTGAACTTTCTAGTTTTCAACTGGAGTTTACCCATAAGCTCCGGGTCCAGATTGGTATTTTGCTTAATCTTACGCCAGATCATTTGGATAGGCATGGTACTCTAGAAGAGTATCTGAAGGTCAAAGCTCGAATTTTCGAGAACCAGACGGAGATGGATTTAGCGATTCTGAATTGGGATGATCCATTAGTACGAGATTTGGGACCGAAATTGAGAAGTAGGGTCATGTATTTTAGTTCGACCTCCTTTTTGCAGGATGGAATTAGTCTTTGGCACGACCAGATCGTCTATGCTGAAAAGGATAAGAGGACGATGATACCGATTATTTACAGAAAGGAACTTCAGCTCCGTGGGGCACATAATCTAGAAAATGTTATGTCAGCTGCAGCTGCAGCGAGGGCGTTTGGCCTTTCATGGACAGAGATTGCTGAAGGTCTGCGACAGTTTAAAGGAGTAGAACATCGACAAGAAGTTGTGGGATTGTTTGAGGGGATTCTTTTTATCAATGATTCCAAAGGGACTAATACGGATGCAGCTGCCAAGGCTTTGTTAGCCTTCGACGAACCTTTGGTGCTGATTGCTGGGGGTAAAAATAAAGGGCTGGATTTCCATGATTTTATGAAAGTTGTTCGAGCTAAGGTTAAAAGCCTTGTTTTATTGGGGCAAGCGGCCGATGAGATGGAACAAGCTGCCCGTGACGAAGGGGTGCAGAGGATCATTAAAGTGAACACCTTCGAGGAGGGTGTAGAAACGGGGATTTCCGAGGCGATTCCTGGTGATGTTGTTATGTTATCCCCTGCTTGTACAAGTTGGGATATGTTTAAGAATTATGAGCAAAGAGGGGAATTGTTTAAGGAGTTAGTGCGTAGGCATTATAGGGAACCCATTCAATAATAAGGGGGAACTATCAATGCGAAAGTATCATCGACCTGATTTGGTCTTGCTGGGAGCGATTTTAGCTCTGTTAGGGATAGGGTTTATCATGGTCTACAGCTCAAGTGCTGTCCGAGGGTTCATACAGTTTGACGATCCTTATCACTATCTCAAGATGGAAATAATGTGGGTTACGATGGGACTAGTAGCGATGTTCTTCGCAATGTGGGTTGATTTGCGCTGGTTGCGTCAATTTGCCAAGCCTGCCCTTTTTCTAGCAATTGCCTTACTCATAGCTGTTAAAATCCCTGGAATTGGAAGAAAAGTCAATGGTGCTGATCGTTGGATTGGGCTTGGACCTCTCTCAATTCAGCCCTCGGAAGTGATTAAGCTTTCTATGGTCTTGATGATGTCCCATTCACTAGCCTTTGATCCTCATAAGATCGAATCGTTTCGCAAGGGGGTACTACCTATCCTTGGTTTACTTGGGGTAATTGCTGGGCTTATCATGCTCCAGCCGGATCTGGGAACAACACTGGTCATTGCGGCTACGACGTTTTTTATGTTGATTGCGGCAGGCGCACGAGTTAGTCATCTTCTTGCCTTAGCAGGAACAGGACTCGGCTTAGTCGTGGCAGCTATTGCCGCTGCGCCCTATCGCATGCGGCGTATCTTTGCTTTTTTAGATCCCTGGGCCGACCCATTAGGAAACGGATATCAGACGATCCAGTCACTCTTAGCATTAGGTCCAGGTGGATTATTTGGCCTAGGGTTAGGGCAGAGTCGCCAGAAGTTTCTGTATTTGCCGGAAAACCACACGGACTTTATCTTTGCCATGATTGGAGAAGAACTGGGTTTTATCGGTGCTACGTTGATTATCCTACTCTTTTTCCTCTTCGCTTGGCGAGGGTTTCGAGTGGCAATGAGGGCCCCAGACGCATTTACAGGTTTTCTGGCGGTGGGACTGACGGCTATGGTGTCAATCCAAGCGATGATCAACATGGGCGTAGTGAGCGGGGTATTGCCAGTCACCGGGATAACCTTACCCTTTATAAGCTATGGGGGCACATCCCTCGTTTTTACAATGCTAGGGGTCGGAGTGCTCCTGAATATTTCCAAAGATGTAAGATAACAAATCGAGGCACGAAGTTCGAGGTTCGAAGTTCTAGTGCATGAGGGTGGAAGTCACGGACGTGGAGAAAGGGGTATAGATTGTGCGTGTGATTTTGACGGGTGGTGGAACAGGGGGGCATATCTATCCGGCCTTAGCCATTGCCAAAGGATTATTGGCGCGTGACGCTGAGACTCAAATTCTCTATGTGGGAATAAAGGATGGTATGGAAGCACGTTTAGTGCCAGAGGCTGGGATCGAGTTTGTGGGGGTTTCAGGAAAAGGGCTTCCACGCAGGTTAAGCCTCGATACGATAAAAGTATTAGGTAAAAGTCTAAAGGCCCTCTGGGAAACAAAGACTATTTTACGACAGTTCCATCCTGATCTAGTCATAGGAACTGGAGGATATGTATCAGGACCGGTTGTCTTGACAGCTTCGCTTTTCAATATTCCAACCTTGCTTCATGAACAGAACGCTTTACCTGGAATTACGAATCGAATCTTAGCAAGGTTTGTGCGCCGAGTAATGGTTACCTTTCCCGAGAGTATCTCACATTTTGGCGCATTGAAAAAGCTTGAACTTGTGGGGCTTCCAGTTCGTGCGGAAATAGGAAAGGTCACGCGAGAGGTAGGAGCTAAGAAATTCGGGTTACGCGCTGAGCGTTTGACCTTGCTAGTAACGGGTGGGAGCCGGGGTGCCCTTACCTTAAATAAGGCCATGATCACTGTCTTAGAGCATCTCGCCCAACGCACGGATATTCAGGTGATTTGGGCAACCGGTCAAATGACCTACTCCCAAACGATTGAAGAACTTCAAAGACGAGGAATTTCGTGGCGACGTCCTGGTTGGCGTGTCTTAGAATATTTGAGCGATATGCCTGAAGCCTTGGCTTGTGCTGACCTCTACATAGGTCGGGCAGGTGCAGCTTCTTTAGCGGAGCTGATGGTGGCTGGCATTCCCAGTGTTTTAATTCCATATCCTTATGCTGCAGAGAATCATCAAGAACATAATGCCCAAGCGCTCGTTCAGGCTGGTGCTGCGCAAATCATCTTAGACTCAGAGTGTAATGGAGAACGGTTATGGAAAGAAGTGGATGGTCTGATTTCTCAACCAAAGCTTCTCGCTACAATGGGAGCCGCTGCACGAAAGCTTGCGCAACCTCAAGCTCTAACTAAAATCGTAGATCTTTGTAGGGAAATTGCTTGGCACTGAGCGAAGCGCGAGGTTCGAAAGCCGAAATCTAAAATCGAACCTCGCGCATCGCGCATCGAACCTCGCGAACACTCACACCTTTTTACTCCGATGCATAGCATATGGCAGTAAACAAAGTAAAGGAGTGAGCGTGGTGTGGCCAAAACGTAAAATTCAACTGGTCGCTTCTTCTGCGGCTCCCGGAATTAACGGGGTACGGGCCGTGTTAAAAGGGATTCAGCTTGAATGCTCTGAGGTAGAACCATCTGCGGAGGATTTACTTGAAGCACCTTCGGAATGCTGGATCGAGAAACCTTTCCCAGAGATGTGCAAGTCTGGTGAATGGCAGCCTGTGACAGAATTGGCATATTGGCCAGAGGGGTTGGAGCATGATTCCTGGAGAAAACGGGCACTTGCCCAGGGGATAAATCAATTGCCTATACAATCCTTGATACATAATCTTCTGGAGGATGAACTAGTCTTATGGATTTCTGAACCGACGGTACTCATCGATGGACGTCCCTTGTTAGGACATATTTTAGAGAGGGCTGGGTTTGAACCGACGATACTTTGGCCGAGGGCAGATGGAGAATGGCAATGTGAGAGGAAACAAGGCTTACATTGGTTGATTCCAGAATCATGGTTGGAGGGACTTGTCGATAAAAGTAGATTAGGAAGAAGAGTGCAGCTTAGAGAAAATGAGCAAACGACTTGGGTAGTCCGCGAAACTCAGGTTGATTTTTATCGCTGTACGGGGAGCCATTGTTATCTAGGTCATTTGCCGCGTTGGCCAGAACCCTTAGAAGAGCAAATGGCGTGTCAGACTATAGCTTTGTGTCTTGATATGGGGGTTTCTTGGCTGGATATTAGGTTGGCTCTGGACACTCTTTGGAAGACCGCACGAAGGGATAACATGAGGTGGAAAATCAATGATTTTGGATGGAATAACGGGACGTGTGGAGAGAAAATATCCACTGAACCAATTGAGCACTTGGAGGATTGGTGGGCCCGCTGAGGTCGTATATTGGCCGGAGAATGCTAAGGATTTGTTAAGTGTCTGGAAACGTGCTAAGGAGGCTGAAGTTCCTGTTTGGTTGATCGGACGGGGATCTAATTTACTGTTGCCTGATGAAGGCCTTCCTGGAATAACGATGGTGACCACTGCATTGCGAGAGATTCATTGGGGTGATTACACTGTTCGAGTGGAAGCGGGGTATCCATTGGCTCGCTTGGCGCAAGAGGCCGGGGAACGAGGCTGGAGCGGTTTAGAGTTCGCACGGGGAATTCCCGGATCTATTGGCGGTGCAGTTATTATGAACGCCGGAGCCCATGGCTCTCAAATAGCTTCTCAAATCAGGAGTGTCACCGTACTGGAGATGGACGGTACGCTGAAAAAGTTAGAACGAGAAGAGCTTGAATTTGCTTACCGTTTTTGTTCTTTACGTAACCATGCTTGGGTGATTGAAGTCCAACTAGCATTTTCCAGAGGAGATCGGGAGCATATTTTAAAGACAATGAAAGAAAACTTAGTTAAGAGATCAGCTAATCAACCGCTCGAGAAACCTAATGCGGGAAGTGTTTTTCGTAATCCTCCGGGTGATTCAGCCGGCCGATTAATTGAAGCTGCAGGTTGGAAGGGTAAAAGTATGGGTGGTGCTCAGGTTTCTGAGAAACATGCAAATTTTATCGTCAATACCGGTGAGGCTAAGTCGAAAGATGTACTTGCTTTAATCGATGCTATTATGAAGGATGTTCGTAGCAAATTTGGAATCACTTTGCAAACAGAAGTAGAGAGTATTTCCACCAAAAATCTTGGAGTTGCAAAAGATATAGAGAATTGACACCTGTGAAAAGGAGGTTGGATTATGGCGATGGATCGGTATGTCATCACCGGAAAACAACGGTTAGAAGGAAATATCCGGGTAAGTGGAGCGAAAAACTCTTCCCTTCCCTTATTGGCAGCAACCCTTCTAGCTGATGGGTCGTCAGCCTTATTAGAAATACCGGATTTAGCGGATATTACTCATATGGTTGAGGTACTCGAGCATCTAGGATGCAAGGTTGTGCGCCAAAATGAGGCTTTACTTATTAATGCTGGGGCTTTAGAGTCCTGTGATGTCGATGAAGGACTCATGCGCAAAATGCGTGCTTCAAATTTGATTTTAGGTCCACTATTGGCTCGGTATGGGCGGGTAAAAATCTCTAGACCTGGTGGTTGTGCCATTGGCTCACGTCCTATGGATCAACATATTAAGGGGCTTCAACAACTTGGTGTAAGAGTAAAAGAAAAACATGGCTATATCGAAGCTTGGGCGGATCGATTACAGGGGGCAGATGTTTACTTGGATGTCCCAAGTGTAGGGGCTACCGAAAATATTATGATGGCGGCAGTCTTAGCAAAGGGTGTAACGTTGATTCGCAATGCGGCACGTGAACCGGAAATTGTCGACTTACAACTATTTTTAAATAAAATGGGAGCAAAAGTACGCGGAGCAGGAATGGATGTCTTGAGAATCGACGGGGTAGATGCGCTCCACCCTGCAGAACATGCCGTCATACCGGATCGGATCGAGGCGGGTACCCATATGATTGCTGCGGTCATGACCGAAGGAAATGTGCTGATCGAGAATGTAGTACCAGAACATCTGGAACCGGTAATCGCTAAATTACGCCAAGCAGGAGCCAGTATAACCCTGATGGATGAAGCAGTTCGTGTTCAACAACGGGGAAGAATTCAGAGTGTAGATCTTAAGACAATGCCCTATCCTGGATTTCCCACGGATATGCATCCCCAGTTTATGGCGTTGCTTTCTTGTGCGGAAGGAACTAGTATCATTACTGAGACGATCTTTGAAAATCGTTTTCAGCATGTCGATGAGTTACGGCGTATGGGAGCGCAAATAACGGTTGAGGGGAGAACGGCAGTGATTCGTGGGGTGGAAACTCTAGAAGGTGCTTTCGTTGAGGCTACTGACCTCCGAGCTGGAGCAGCCCTTTTCCTGGCAGCACTCGCGGCAGAGGAAGCTACAGTTCTTGAAAAGGTAGATTTTATTGATCGTGGGTATGAAAGGCTAGAAGAGAAATATTGCCAATTAGGAGCCAAGGTTGTGCGTGTCTAATTGGACCCAATCAACCGTCGAAGGTGTAAAAACGCACTTATGACATATTTTGTCAATAAAAGTCTCCTAAAAAAGCATGACAGAATAGGACTGTATTCGTTATACTGGGACAAGGAGGAAAGCTAAAATGCAACCCAAGAAAATGAATACGTCCTTTCTCTATGTCGCAGGTTTGACGATGTTGCTTGCACTGGGTATGGTGCTCTTTGTGCGCTCGGGTGCCTTTGCAGTTAAACATGTCATTGTGCAGGGACTGAGTGTGATTTCTGAAAATGATATCTTAAAATTATCGCATGGGATACAAGGACAAAACAGTTTGCTCTTCGATCAAAAGGCCTTAAGTCATAAAATTTCTTTACACCCGCTTGTTCAAAGCGTGCATTTCCAGCGGAAGCTTCCCAACACACTTATCATACAGGTGACAGAACGAACCCCGATTGCGTTGGTCGCGGTCCCGAACGGAGTCTTGGAGGTCGATAACGAAGGTATATTTCTAAGACGATTGGAAAGTTGGCCCAAAATAGATTATCCTGTTATTAGTGGAATAACTCTTTCCGACACGGTAGGACCAGGTCAAAGTCTAGCGAATCCTCTGCTCACAGCTGCGCTTCGCTTACTGGGACAAGCTCCCCCCGAATTGCTTTTACAGATAGGAGAGCTGCATGTCAATGAAATACAACAAATGACCTTGTTCTTAACTAGTGGAGTAGAAGTTCGATTGGGACAAGCTAATGATTGGATCGATAAATTAAAGGCCTTATATCAACTTATTAGCGACAATGGGTATACATCGATTCAACAAGGGGTACGATACATAGATTTTACTGCGGCAAAGCCAGTAATTGGCCGCTAAGTGAACTCGTTCAGCTAAAGCCGAACATCGGGACTTCGGTGACGAAAGCTTCCAGTGACGATAGTCTCCAGTGGAGAGTATCGCCGAAGCGCACGGCCCTTAACGAATGCTATCGCGCTGAGGATCGGTTTCGCCGAGCCGCCTATCCAAAAAGGAATTCTTCGCGGCGAAGGATGACTCTACCCCCACCGAAGCAGATTATGGAACACCCACTTATAGAAGTGGGTGTACGTGGATCAGGGAGGAAATGTAAAAATGTGGTTACCGCTCTTAGGCCTAGTATTAGGATTGGCGATCGGGTATGTCAGCCCGTTTTCAGTCCCGATTGAATATGCTAAATATTTATCCGTCGGAATCCTGGCAGCCTTGGATTCTGTTTTAGGAGGGATACGTTCTGCTCAAGAAGATCATTTTGATAGTGCCGTGTTCTTAACAGGATTTTTTAGTAATATGCTCCTTGCAGCCCTGTTAGCCTACGTGGGAGATCGTATCGGAGTGGATCTTTATTTAGCGGCTGTGGTGGCATTTGGTGTGCGTATATTCCAAAATTTGGGAAGCATTCGACGGCATCTTATAAAAAAGTAAAGTTCGTTTAGACCACTTTAGACTGAAAATAATTTATGGGAACTTTGTAAAAACTTTTTTTCAAATAGAGGGATAAAACATTAACATATAGAATTTGTATTAGTGTATGTAATTTATCTGAATGAATGTTTTATGTTAATGGGCATGTTCAACACCAAATTATTAGATTAGCAGTAGGGTAAGTTTAGGGCATCGTGGTTTTACAAATGCGGGTGCTTGGACGGCAAAGCCGAATATTAGAAACCTGATACTTTCCAAGGGATAGCAGGTTAGAATGAAGCGAGGGGGTTATAACCTAAATGCTGGAATTTGATACGGACTTAAACCAATTTGCAGAAATAAAGGTGATTGGTGTAGGTGGTGGTGGAAACAATGCGGTTAATCGTATGATTACCGCTGGATTACAAGGGGTGGATTTCGTAACAGTCAATACAGACTCACAAGCCTTACAGCTTTCCCGTGCTGGGCAAAAGGTACAAATCGGGATAAAGCTAACTAAAGGACTTGGGGCAGGCGCTAATCCGGAGATTGGAGCTAAAGCAGCGGAAGAAAGTCGCGAAGAACTCGCTAAGGTGCTCAAAGGGGCGGATATGGTCTTCGTTACTGCCGGGATGGGAGGCGGAACAGGTACTGGTGCGGCTCCTATTGTAGCAGAAGTGGCCAAAGAAATGGGTGCGTTGACGGTAGGCGTGGTCACACGGCCATTTACCTTTGAAGGCCGTAAGCGAGCTATGCAGGCTGAAAAAGGGATTGCTGAACTCAAAAGTAAAGTGGATACACTGATTACAATCCCGAATGATCGTTTACTGCAAGTAGTGGACAAGCATACAACGATTCATGAGGCGTTTCGGATTGCTGATGATGTCCTGAGGCAAGGGGTACAGGGTATTTCAGATTTAATCGCGGTTCCCGGACTGATTAATTTGGATTTCGCCGATGTTAAGACTATTATGTCAAATACAGGTTCTGCACTCATGGGTATTGGTCAGGCAACTGGAGAAAATCGTGCTGCAGATGCAGCTCGAAAAGCAATTTCCAGTCCCTTGCTAGAGACTTCGATTGAGGGAGCTAAAGGTGTGCTCCTGAACATTACAGGTGGTACTAACTTAACGCTCTTTGAAGTGAACGAAGCAGCTGGAATTATCGCGGAAGCAGCAGATCCTGAAGCCAATATTATTTTTGGAGCAGTCATTGATGAAAACCTTAAGGAAGAAATAAGGGTCACCGTGATTGCCACTGGATTTGACCAGCATTGGGCTGGATTTGGAGTAGCCCCAGGAAAAGTTCAGGAGAACATTATTAAAACAGTTTCCAAGGAAGGGGATCTCGATATCCCCGAGTTCCTAAGACGCCGACGTTAAGTAAAAAGTGAAGAAAACTTGGCTGGCGCCAAGCCTTGGCGCGGCGGCCGCCTTAGTTGCACTGATGCTTCCAGAAAGTATACAACTGAAAGTTATACTTTCTGACTAGTACAAACAAGCAAAGTATAAAACGAGATGCAATTATTCTGTAAAACGCGTAAGATTTACTTCACTTGGGACGCACTTTATAATTGCACCTCGTTTTTGTGTCGGAAGAAAGGAAGTGCGTCTTGTAGGTAAATAGGGGGTGAGTGAATATGGACGAAGAGATCATGGAAGTGCTCAATAAAATCCTTGAGAATCAAACAATAATGACAAAGAGATTAGATGTTGTAGAGGCTTTAAAGGAAGAAGTAAGGAATAACACAGTGAGCTTGGGAATACTGAAGGAAGATTTGCATAATAATAGTTTAATACTTGAGGCCGTTCAAACGAATATTAAAACTATTGTTGAAGTGCAACACAATCATATGGCCCAAAGTGAACGACGAGATGAAGAAATTATAAGGCATATTGGCGATAAAACTAGCCTATTAGAGAGCATCTTGAAGCGAGTCTCAGCAGATCTCGAGGATTTAAAAGAAGATAAGAAGTCCACTGACGAAGTACTAGGACGACACGAAGTGGCTATTAGAAGCCTTCGACGGAGGCATATCTAAAGCCCTGACAGCCAACAGCAAGAGGCTTCTTAAGCTACATCGTACAATAATTGATCATCGATAAACTCTCGTTAACCTGCAAAAGCGGTCAGATCATTCGGAAGATCTGACCGCTTTATTTATGATGTAATCCTGCTACCAATCAAACCGTTGAATAACACGGTGTAATTGAGACGAAGTTTTCGCTAATTCTGCAGAAATGGTGGCGATCTCCTGGGTCGAATCCATTTGCTGCTCTACAGTCGTTGCCGCTTGAGTTGCCCCTTCAGCAAATTGAGTAGCTATCGATGTAGCTTGCCTTTGAGCTTCGGCTAAGAGTTGACTCTGAGTTAGCAACCGATCGGCATTTTGGAGGTTTTCGTCGACTTTAATCGAGGTAGCATTAATCACTTCGTCTAGAGAGGTGATTGCTTTTCCAGCCTTTTCAATCACCTCTTTGCCATGATTAACCTCACCCATTCCTTGACTAATGTTTTCAACCGTTGTTTTAACCATCCCTTGAACATTAGAAATCAATTCCATAATTTGATGAGAGGAATGAGCTGAACTGTCCGCAAGCTTTCTGACTTCCTCTGCAACGACGGCGAACCCTCTGCCATGTTCTCCAGCCCGAGCGGCTTCGATGGCTGCATTTAAGGCCAATAGATTGGTTTGAGCGGAGATCCCATTGATAACTGAGATGATATCCCCGATCTTTTGTGCCTGCTCGGCTAAACCCAGAATCGAATGATGGGCTTGCTCGGTGACCTGATAAATAACGCCCATCTCCCGAATTGCTTCTTTGACCGCTAAGCTGCCATCATGACTCGTGGCTTTAGCGGATGTTGCTAAGGAAAGGACTTGCTGAGTACTGGTTAAGATACTTTGGGAAGCGGATTGGATTTCATCCACTTGTTTTTGGGACATCTTCATTCCTTGAATTTGTTCAGTAGCTCCTGCACTAAACTCTTCTAATGTGGCTGCTATTGTTTCTTGATTTTCCACTAAAGTGTGAGTATGGGTAGCTTGAGTTTGGCTCATATCCTGAACTCGCTCGGAAAAAGAAGCCAGATCCGTGATGATTGATTTCATGCCAAGAGAGACCTTGTTTACTTCATAAGATAAGTTACCCAATTCATCGTCTGTATGCGCTTTGGCCAGAATTTTCAGATTCCCCTTGGCGATCGCTTTAGTCACCTTAAAGGTTTCGTTAAGAGCAGTCTGGAATTTATTTTTTAGCCAGGCACTATAAAGAATCTGTACCCCCAGAGCGATCAGCGAAGAGATAATGGAAACTGTTGAAAAGGAGCTTAAAAAAACCCAGGCCCCACCGAGAAAAAGAAGGGGAAGTATTCCTGTAAACAACTGCTTGGTAAGTTGAAGTTTTTGAAGAGGAATACCTAAACGAACAGTATAAAGATGCTGTCCGTTGATGAAAATTGGACTTGCAGCGTCCAGTAAAACTTCCCCCGTATTACGATGGTAAATCTGGGTAATGGATTGAGTACACTGAGCCGCTTTGAGTTCAATCTCATTGTTAAAGTAAATACCTTCCCGTAAACGATTCGAGTGAACTATCGCCAGCCCGTTTAAGTCACAAAGCACTAAGAATTCATGGGCTCCGAGGTTGCGATCGATTGCTTCTCTGATGGGTTGATTAGCACTTGTTAAATCCTCATACTGATCTAAGATGCCCTGTAACTCTTTGGCGATGTGAGAAATGGTTTCTAAGCCACGTTTCTGCTGAGTAAAACTTACTTTTTGAGTTTTAGCCATGATCCTCTACCACCTTTATGTATTATGTACTAGGGAATGCGAAAATGTATGGAAGGAGATATGTGGAAAGAAGTACTACCACGCAAAAACACATAATATAAAAAAAGAAATTTTGTAATATTATGCAATTTACAATAACACGAGCTCGATATTTTTACAATAAGATTGTTTTATAAGCAATGCTCTAACCTCGAACATCCCTGTTCGAGTCTTGGCCAGCGCGCTCTTCTCGAACTTCCTTATTCGTGATTAGAGTGCCTAAGTGAAGGTGAGTTTGCATATCCTGTCGACCTATATGTTTCTCGGAGAAAAATCTACACCACTCGCATTGGTTTTCCTAAAAAATTCCATTTCGCCCCCCTGAAAGCGACAGGTTTTATTACCTTCTTTAGATATAATTTTTACAGAAGTGTTAGAGAGGGTGTACCAGATGGACGTAGCAGAGACTTATCTCGATCTGGATATTCTCATTAACGGGGGAATGGACACTCTACTTCTTATCCTGATTGGTCGGCTCATTCGTCTTCCAATCCGACCTTACAGAATCTTGGTTGCGACTATACTAGGTGAGATTCCAGTGGTTTTAGCCTGTTATTCTGTAGCTCCGTGGACCACATTAAGCAAATGGGTTGTCCCATTTCTTATGGTTGGGGTTGCTTTCCCAACCAGGAAATTGAAGGGAATTCTCAAAGCGCTGATAGGGTTTTGGCTTCTTTCTGCAGGACTTGGTGGATTTGTGTATGCCTTATGGGGGTGGGTTAATTTTGAGGATGGATTGGGTATTGAGCGCTTAACTCTGGTTTTAAGCAATTTGTGGATTCTTCCGTTAGCGGCAGTAATGTGGTGGTTATTACAGCTTGTTTGGCAGAAATGGCAGGACAGAAACTCCTTACTGGAGCAAATTATCTACGATTTGGAAATCAAGTTTGGCGGTGATAATCGTGACGTAGTGCGCATTAAAGCGTTAATGGACACTGGAAATCATTTGCGAGATCCAATGACTGGCCACCCGGTTATTCTACTTGAAGAGGAGGTCGCAGCAAGTGCGATGCCCGATAATTTAAGGGCATTTCTAAAGGTCCCTTGGCAAGATGTCGAAAACCCTCGGCCTTTAGTTTGGCAAAGCAATCCTGAGCTGGTAAAACAGATTGTTTTCATCCCCTTTCAAACAATTGATCGCCAAAGTTGGCTTCTTGGTATTAGACCTGAGCGCGTAACCTGTTACGACAAAAAGGAATCCCGACAAATCCAGGCAACCGTGGCACTCGTCAAACAAGTCTTAAGTTTCGAGGGTGAATATCAAGCGTTACTACACCCAGAACATGTTCAGAAAGGTGGAGATAGTTAGATGAAGTGGTGGAGTAATGTTCAAGATAGGGTTAGACGGCTTTGGTTCCTGCTTCTTCAGAAGGTCTGTGGGGTTAGTGGAATCTATTATGTTGGAAGCAGTGAAGCTCTCCCACCACCACTTAACTCGGATGAAGAAGGGGTCCTCTTGGAGCGACTGGAAATGGGAGACTTCTCTATCAGGGATATTTTAATCGAACGCAACCTTCGTCTTGTAGTTTATATTGCTCGGAAATTCGAAAATACTGGAATTGGAATTGAAGATCTTGTTTCAATTGGCACAATTGGACTCATTAAAGCGGTTAATACGTTTGATCCTCAAAAGAAAATAAAACTAGCAACTTACGCCTCGCGATGTATTGAAAATGAAATATTAATGTATCTAAGAAGAAACAATAAGACCCGTTCTGAAGTATCGTTTGATGAACCCTTAAATATTGATTGGGATGGCAACGAATTACTGTTATCCGATGTTTTGGGTACAGAGAATGACATTATCTCAAAACCCATCGAAGAGCAGGTTGATCGCCAATTGTTGCATTTAGCGATGGGTAGACTTACAAATCGAGAAAAAGTGATTATGGAATTAAGGTTTGGTTTAGATGATGGGGTAGAAAAGACTCAAAAAGAAGTAGCCGACCGCTTGGGGATTTCGCAGTCATATATTTCACGACTCGAGAAGAGGATTATTCGCAGATTGCGTAAAGAATTTTGCCGATTGGAATAACCTAAACTGTGTTAGGGTATACTTCCCAACAGAATTGGCTGGGAGGTGCTCTTAGATTGGCATTAAATAAAGTTGAGATTTGTGGAGTAAACACCTCGAAGTTGCCCGTGTTATCCAGCGTAAAAATGAAAGAGTTGTTTGTGATCTATCAAGCTGGAAATCGCAGCGCACGGGACAAACTTATCCATGGAAACCTCCGTCTTGTTCTCAGTGTGATTCAACGGTTTACGAATCGTGGAGAATATGTGGATGACCTTTTCCAAGTAGGCTGTATCGGATTGATGAAAGCGATTGACAATTTTGATCTTGGACAGAATGTTAAGTTCTCCACCTATGCGGTTCCCATGATTATCGGGGAAATTCGCCGTTATCTAAGAGATAACAATCCAATCCGGGTGAGTCGGTCTCTGCGAGATATTGCCTATAAGGCACTTCAAGTTCGTGACCAGTTGGTTAGTGAACGCTCTTGCGAACCAACTGTTGCTGAGATCGCCCATAAGCTTTCGCTGCCAAGAGAAGACGTTGTTTTTGCCTTAGATGCTATCCAGGAACCGATCTCGTTGTTTGAGCCCATCTATCATGACGGAGGAGATCCGATTTTTGTTATGGATCAAATAGGGGATGATAAACAGTCAGATACTGGCTGGGTAGAAGGGCTTGCCGTGCGGGAAGCTTTGCGACGCTTAAGTGAACGGGAAAAATTGATCTTATCTCTGCGCTTTTTTCAGGGTAAAACTCAGATGGAAGTCGCGGATGAGATCGGAATTTCTCAGGCTCAGGTTTCTCGCCTTGAGAAAGCCGCCATGGTACACATGCGCAAGTATGTTTGATGCGAGGCGCGAGGCGCGAGGTTCGATGCGCGATGCACTATGTACGATGTATCAAGCATCAAGCACCAAGCGCAATGCACGCTTAGTACGGTGTGTGCAGTATTTGAACTAACGCCTCGCTAAGTGCGTTGGCACAATATTCGGACGGACCTCGAGCCTCGACTAGGGCATGCGTAATGTGCGTGGAAGCGCTAGGCGCTATGCTTGATGCGCCAATTTCGAACCTCGCGCCTCGTGCCTCGAGCCTCGAGCCTCGAAATATGTGTCAAGTGTAGGCTATTTTGAAACGTTCCCTCATATGATGACATATACGATGCATGAGGAGTGAAGCTTGATGTGCGATATCGGTCTTCAGTCTTCGAACCTCGCGCCTCGCGCATCGAGCCTCGAATAGGGGGGATGTAACA
Source organism: Desulfosporosinus burensis (assembly GCF_054657535.1). Taxonomy (NCBI): domain Bacteria; kingdom Bacillati; phylum Bacillota; class Clostridia; order Eubacteriales; family Desulfitobacteriaceae; genus Desulfosporosinus; species Desulfosporosinus burensis. The sequence continues at coordinate 137,513 of NZ_BAAHYN010000003.1, read as the reverse complement.
ATGCGTGTCTCAGATTTGCGAATATTGGATATTGTCAATGTTAAGGATGGACGAAGGCTTGGACCAATTAAGGACCTAGATCTGGATCTGGAACGGGGCGTTGTCAAAGGAATTGTTGTGCCGGGACCCTCGAAAAGCTGGGGACTCTTTGGTGGTGGCAAAACAGAAGATTACTTTATCCCATGGGATCGCGTAAAGAAGATTGGGGTTGATGTCATCTTAGTCGATGTCAATGATCTGCCTGAATTTAATATTGAAAACGAAGACCGTCGCTAGACCGTCGCAAACGTTACTTAGATTTGAAGCATAATTCGCTTGTTCTTTTCTAGAACAGGGGCTTTATGCTTGTTTACTTATTTAACATGCGAAAAGATATTTACACTTATTCATAGGTACAAGTATACTATGACTAGGACTTTTGGCAGGTTTGTTCTCAGGCATATTAAATGATATATTTGTACTAGTATGGATAATTTCTAAATGTTTCTATATATCAATCAAAGGAGTTAACGGATGAACTGGAAGTGGCTTCATGAAGGTAATTTAACCTACCTAACCCTGCCGAAATGGCAAGCAGAAGGAATAAATCTGGGTTTTTCGACTCGTGTTGGGGGAGCAGGCCAAGTTCCATACGATACTTTCAATTTAGGACTTCATGTGGGGGATGATCCTGTAGCGGTTCTGGAAAATCGAGGGCATTGGATAGGACATTGGAAAGTTTCTTGGTCAAGGGTTGTTGTGGGCGAACAAGTTCATGGCACGAATGTGTTATGGGTTAATGAGGAAGATGGAGGGCGTGGCGTTCGAGAATTAGAAACGGCGATTCCTGGAGTGGATGGATTATTGACACAGCAGACGCTTGGACTACTGGCTTTTTTTGCCGATTGTGTCCCTCTCTATTTCTATTACCCGGATCTTAAGGCAGTAGGAATTGCGCACGCTGGTTGGAAAGGCACGGCTCAAAAGATCGGACAGAAGGTAATAGAACGATTTGAAGAAGCGGGTGGGCAGACTGAAAATGCTTGGCTGGCGATCGGGCCGAGCATCGGTCCTTGCTGTTATTCAGTGGATGAGAGAGTTGCTGAGCAGTTTCGCTCGAATTACCACAAAACACCGTTTCTTCATCCGCAAGCAGACGGACATTACCTGCTTGACCTATGGGAGGCTAATCGAGCATCGTTCTTGGAAAAAGGGGTTCGCCCGGAGAACATAGATGTCGCTGACATCTGCACCGCAGACAATCCTGAATGGTTTTTTTCCCATCGTCGGGATGGCGCTCGGACAGGCCGGATGGCAGGATGGATCAGTATGCGAGGCGCGATGCACGATGCACGATGCACGAGAGATGCGGAATTTTCGAACTTCGCGCCTCGAGCCTCGAGCTTCGATATAGGGGGTTGAGTTAGGTGGCGACAATTTTAATGGTAGATGATGAGGAGCCAATTCAAGAACTGCTTAGATTTAATTTAGAAAAGGAAGGTTATCTAGTCCGTGTCGCAAAGGATGGGAAAGAGGCCTTAGATCGTGTGGCGAAGGAACAACCCGATCTGATTGTGCTTGATCTCATGTTGCCAGGAATGGATGGCTTAGAGGTATGCAGAAGGCTCAAACTAACTCCTAGCTTTCAACAAATACCGATCATTATGTTAACCGCTAAAGGAGAGGTCATTGATAAGGTGTTAGGACTTGAGCTAGGTGCAGATGATTATATGACAAAACCGTTCAGTCCCCGGGAATTAATAGCCCGCATTAAAGCTCGTTTGCGTCGTCTGAAGCCGAACGAAGAGGCGGATGATCGGATTATTCGAGGGGAATTACAGATCGACGTTAAGGGATTTCGTGTCCATGTGCGTGGACAGGAAACTGAGTTAACACCCAAAGAGTTCGAATTACTCCGCGTGCTTGTAGCTCATTCTGGTAAGGTATACTCTAGGGATGAACTTCTAGAACGGGTTTGGGGATATGAATATGACGGGGATACTCGGACGGTTGATGTCCACGTCCGCCACCTGCGTCTAAAAATTGAAAGGGATCCTTCCAATCCCGAGTATATTGAGACATTGCGCGGGATTGGCTACCGCTTTAAAGGATAAACAGAGATGAGTATTAAATGGCGATTAACCGGACTGTTTTTTGGAATGACAGCTCTTTCCTTGCTTTTGTTTTGGGTGGGGGAGAGCGTGAGGCTAGTTTCTGCCGAACAACGCAGTGATATAGGAGTAGTGTTTCTTGCCTTAGCTCTTCCCACGGGGGTAGTTTACTTCTACTCTAGCAAACTTTCTCGTCGCATGGAGAAACTTCACCTCGCCACGCAGCGAATAGCTAGAGGAGATTTTGAGGCCATCTATTTAACAGATTCAACGGATGAACTTCGACAATTTACAGTGGAACTAAACAACCTTTCCCGACACGTCGAGAAAATTGTACTAAACGGGACACAAGAAGCAAACAAAATGGAAGCGATTCTGGCGGGTATGCAAGAGGGTGTTGTGGCTGTAGATCACATAGGGCGAGTCGTTTTAGTGAATGCTGCTGCAGAGAAAATTTTTGAACGACGAGGAACGGATCGTGAGCTGGAGTATTTATTAGAGCTGACTTATGATTCGGAATTGGAACAACTAATTCGCAAGGTACTTTCGGGGCAGCCCCCTGCTACAAGAGAAACTCATATTGCTCAAAGAACGGTCCAAAGCCAGATTAGCCCAATTTTGAGCGAGCGAGGCCAACCACGTGGTGCGGTTATAGTAATCCATGATGTCACAGAACTGCGCCGACTTGAGCAAATGCGAACAGACTTTGTAGCTAATGTATCCCATGAATTAAGAACTCCGCTGACCTCCATTAAGGGCTTTGTAGAAACTCTGCTTGACGGTGCTGCTGATGACCCGTCCTTACGTGACCGATTTCTGAACATAATCCAAGCAGAAACCTTGCGTTTGCAGCGCCTTATCGAAGATCTGTTAACCTTGGCCCATTTTGAAGGACAAGAAAATCGGGCGAGTGTAAGTTCTGACAAAAGAGGCTATGTTCAAAATGCCTATGAAAAAATAAAACCTGTGATCCAAAGTTTTGCTGAGGCGAAAGGAATTAAAGTAGAGGTTATTCTTCCGGAAAATTTACCGCCTGTATTAATAGGAGAAGACTTACTGAGTCAGCTACTTTTAAACCTTTTAGAAAATGCCGTTAAATATACATCCGAGGGGCGTGTCTGGTTACATGCTCAAGTGGGGCTGAAAGAAATCCACCTTGAATTTGGAGATACGGGCTGTGGAATACCAGAGGATATTTTGCCACGGATCTTTGAGCGTTTCTATCGAGTCGATAAGGCTCGCTCACGTGAACAAGGAGGAACGGGACTGGGGCTAAGTATTGTAAAGCACATGGTAGAAGGCATTGGTGGTAAAATTAGCGTTGATTCTCAGCTGGGGCTCGGAACCGTTTTTACTTGTGATTTGCCAAGGGCTATATCGTAAGTTAATAGTTCGTAGTTCGCATCGAATATCGAACTAGCCAGGGAAGGCAAAAATGGAGGGCAAAAATGGAGGAGAAAAAAAGAAAGCAGATTTTCTGGTTTTGGAGTATAGTGCTCATCGTTTTGGCGGGTGGTGTCGTATGGTTATATCGTTCGAGTTTGACAGCGGGGTCTATAAAATATGCTGTAGCCGAAACGGGGACGATCACTCATGAACGGAAAGTGATGGCGACATTTGCCAATCAAGAAACGTTGGTGCTTGCTCCAATCTCTGGAAAGATCCAATATGTGGGCGAAGATGGGCAACGTTTCAGGCGTGGAGAGGCTGTAGCAACCATCCAAGCGGATGGCGCAGCCCCTGGAACTAAACGTGAGAATGCTCAAAACCAAATGATTCAGGCAGTGACGAGCGGGCTGTTTTTTCGCCAGAACGATGGTTTAGAATTAATTCTAACCAGTGAAAACCTTACTACGATGGATTTAGAGAAGTTATTGGCACAGACTGGCAACATGAAAACCTCGGCTGCTACGGTTCAAGCTGGGGAAGTCGTGGGAAAAATCGTCAATAATCTCATACCGACTAAGGCCTTTCTTGAACTCCCAAGTGCCGATCAACTCGAGGTGGGAAAGACGTTACGGATAACGACTGGAAATCAAACGGTCAACGTCAAGATTTTACGTAAATCTGATCAACCCAAAGGTGCAATTGTACAGTTTCCTCACTATGTCGATGGTTCAGTGGCCGATAGGCATCATGAAGTGACTTGGATCTATCGTCCAGCGGTCACGGGTGTTCTCATTCCGAAGAGTGCGCTGTGGACGAAAGGAGAGGAACTTGGAGTCTTTCTGGCGAGTGAGGGTGTTGTGCAATTTAAAAAGATCAAAGTCCTTGACCAGGATGAGGATCAAATCTGTATCGAAAATATCCCGAGTGGTATTCCTGTCGTGATAACCCCACGTGATGGATTAGAAGGATTAGTAGCCAACGTAAAAAATATCTAGGTTTGGGCTTCAAAAGCAGGGAAACTGCCAAAGAACGTAGAATTTACTGCGAAGGGGATTTTCTGATGTTGGTGAGTGATATAGAACAGCGCTTAGTCGAGGTCCGGCAAAGGATTGATGAAGCAATAGCGCGTGGTACAAGAGATCCCAGGACCATTCGATTATTAGTCGTGTCTAAGACCCAACCAGTTGCATGTATCGAGCAGGCTTATCGGGCTGGACAACGAGCATTTGCAGAGAATCGTGTCCAAGAATGGTTAGAGAAGGCTCCTCTTCTTCCCAATGATTGTGAATGGCATCTGGTGGGAAGGCTACAGACTAACAAGGTTAAATACTTAGATCAAAACGTTTCAATGATTCATTCACTGGACAGATTTCCTCTTTTGGAGGCTCTTAACGCACATGGAGCAGGTTGTGGTATTACTTGGTCGACCCTTGTCCAAGTTAATGTCGCCAAGGACCCTGCCAAGGCCGGCCTCGCGCCTGAGGAAGTTCCGGATTTTCTCAATTCTATTAGAGATTTTCCCTTTGTCCGAGTTCGTGGGTTCATGACCATTGGGGCATTGGAGGCTAGCATTGCTGAGACGCAAGAGTTTTTTCGACAGCTTCGGGATCTACGTGATACTTTACAATCTCGGAAATGGGATGGGGTTGAATTACGCGAGCTTTCAATGGGAATGAGTCAAGATTTTGAATTGGCTATAGAAGAAGGGGCAACCTTTGTTCGTGTAGGACGGCAGATCTTCGGTGAACGCGAATAATGCGTAGTGAACGTAAATAGAGAATAGTTATATAGAAAATAGTGTACCTGGAAAGGGAGGAATATTAAGTGGCTAAATTAATTGACAGGGTTATCGGTATTATGGGATTTGCAGATGAGGAACCAGAAGAAGATATTCTGGAAGAAAATGATCGAGAAAAGAATCTTCAAGAAGAGGTACGTACCAGCCGTAAAAATGCTCAGGTCGTAAGTATACACACTCAAAAGCAAATGCGTGTGGTGGTTATGGAACCAAATTCCTTTGAAGAAGCTCAAAATATTGCAGATCAATTGAAAAATCGCCGACCGGTTATCGTTAACCTCGAAAACGCAGAAAAAATGCTAGCAAAACGCATTGTGGATTTCATAAGTGGGACAACCTATGCCTTAAATGGTAACATGCAAAAAGTAGGAAACGGGATCTTTTTGTTTGTACCAAACAATGTCGATATTTCAGGTGAGATGCGCGATGAGCTGAAAGACAAAGGATTGTTTTGGACCAGCTCAAAATAAGGAGGGATTCTCATTTTGTTCATTGTGCAAATTATTAGTCAAGTAATTTCGATCCTCATATATGCAATTTTCGCAAGAGTAATATCGTCCTATCTTGGTCCCAAATGGTCGCCAGCCAATAATAAATTTGTTAATATAATTTACGACATCACTGACCCAATTATTAAGCCATTTCAACGTTTTCAGATTGGTAACGCTTCTATGGCAATTGATTTTTCCCCAATCTTTGCTATCATTGCTCTGAATATAATCCAGTGGCTTTTATATAAAATATTCTAGTATGAAACCAACAATAGATCGTAGGGGACTTAGATATTGGGATGAAAAAGAAACACGTCTAATAGCAGCCCATATCTTGGATCTAGGAGAAGCTGTTTATAATGGAGACGCTAAACAAGTTACACCTTTTTTAACCGGTGCCATGCTGGAATGGGCTGAAAGCGTGCTTAGAAAAGAACATCTCGCCTTTATGACTGAAGGGGGATTTCCAGAAGCAGAACGTGTTCGGATTCTCCTAGGTCCATGGGGAGAAGCTTTGAATTCAAAAGATGCTGACATCGCGCTGCTTTGGGTGCGTTCTCTAGATGCTCGAGCTCAACTGGAACATCGGCAGATCTTGGGTTCTCTGATGGCCCTAGGTTTTAAGAGGGATGTTTTGGGGGATATTCAAGCTGGACCAGATGGTTTTTATGTTGCTTCAACGACTGAGATCGCCCCGTTTATCATTAATCAATGGACCCAAGCAGGGCGTGAGAAGATTGAAGTTGCGCTCTTTAATGAGAAACCAGTAGTGAATGCTGACCAAGGTGAGGCGCGCCGTATTACTGTAAGTTCCGCGCGGCTTGATGCGGTGGTGGCCAATGCTTTTGGAACTTCTAGGGCAGTTGCTCAGGAATGGATTACTCAAGGCAAAGTAAGAAGAGATGGGGTTGTGGTCAGCAAAGCCGAGACGGAAGTACAGCCTGATGATATGATCTCTTGCCGAGGGTATGGGAGAATAAAGCTTTTGGAATGTTCCCAGACCCGCAAAGATAGGACAGCATGGCAAATCGTACTTTTTCGGTCACAACGGCATTAGGAGGGTAATCAATGCAAATAACTCCTCTTGATATTCGAAATAAAACGTTCCGCAAAGGGATTCGGGGTTATCAATGTGAGGAAGTAGAAAAGTATCTCGAAAGTGTTAGCGCAGAGTTCGAATCCGCGTATACCGAAAATTTCGAACTGAAAGAAAAATTAAAAGGGTTGGAAACGGAAGTCGGCCATTATCGTAAAATCGAGAATACCTTGCAACAGACTCTTGTTTTGGCTCAGCAAACAGCCGAAGAAGTGAAGGAAGTTGCGCGTCACGAGGCTGCACTCCTTCTTAGAGAAGCTGAACAAAAGAAGCTGAGCAAAGTGTCTGAAGCCCAAGAAAAGTGGGAAGAAATCCAAGAAGAAATTCAGGGACTTTCGAGAAAACGTGATTTATTACGGACTCAGCTTAAATCTTTTCTGTTGGCTCACCTAGATTTGGAAGCATTGCAGGAAAGAGATGAGGGTATCGCGTAAAGGTTCTGTTGGCATATGTTGCTAATCTGTCTGTATTCATGGTAAAATAATCTATAGATGATTTGAAGGAGAAGGATTATAAATCGATGTATACATTAATTAGTGAGATATCTCCAGATTTTCTCATTCAAGGGTTTGGACTGCATCAGGATGAGAATAAAATTTATGTCGGGAAATTAGGAGGACAAGAGCTCCAACTTGTACCTTCCGTCGATAATTTAGATTCACTAAAGGATACGAAGTTTTTTAGTGTTGGATTTGCAGAAGCAGACCATCATTTTCGCCCAGGAGATGTCTTGATGACTGGAAGTGATGATTTGCTGGATCGGGCGTTTTTAGCGATGGATGAAATTGAGCAACGTGCCGTAGTTGTCAGTTTAACGCCCTCTCAGGATGATAAGCATTTGCACTTTTCCAAAGATCAAATGGATCCCCTTGTTCAAGAATGGAAGAAACGAAAGATTTCCTTCCTGTGTTTGTGGATGGTGGATCCGATCGAGTCGGAAGGACGAGCCAAGCTGGTCACTATCTTGCGCAAAGTCATCGCTAAGGACTAATTTAATTTAACAAGCGTTAATCTTGGAAAACACAGTGAAAAGGACAGTTTTTGTCAAAGGTTTTCCCAAAGCGAGCGGGAAATGGTGTAAGCCCGTGGAGTCTGACAGAAAGATCACCTTGGAGTGTAGGGCTGAAATCTAAGTAAGTTTCTTACGGTTTGTCACCGTTAACTGACTTCCGAGTGGCTAGTTTTGGCGACAAGGGTGGTACTGCGAGTGATCTCGTCCCTTTTTAAGAGGGACGAGATTTTTAACTATTTAAGTCAGAGGTAATTCCTTGAATTACCCTAGATCGTGCATCGTAATTAAGGAGGAAATTTCAAAATGGATTATCGTACTACTCTCAATTTGCCGGAAACGGATTTCCCAATGAGGGGAAATCTCCCTAAAAGGGAACCGGAGATCCTGAAATCATGGGAAGAGGATCATCTATATCAAAAGGTGCAGAAGGCACGTGCAGGACGTCCTAAATACATCCTTCATGACGGTCCGCCTTATGCTAATGGGGATATTCATCTTGGACATGCGATCAACAAGGTATTGAAAGATATCGTCGTTAAATATAAGACGATGATGGGTTTTGATGCCCCCTATGTTCCTGGCTGGGATACCCATGGTCTTCCTATCGAACAACAAGTGATCAAGAAACTGGGCGTGAATCGTCACGCTGTCTCTGTGTTAGAATTTCGTAAGAACTGTAAGGACTATGCCGAAAAATATGTGGGGATTCAGCGTGAACAGTTTAAGCGACTCGGAGTACGAGGGGATTGGGAAAATCCTTACCTCACCTTACAAAAGGAGTATGAGGCCGCGCAAATCGGAGTCTTTGGAGACATGACCCATAAAGGGTACATTTACAAAGGTTTGAAGCCAGTCTACTGGTGTCCTTCCTGTGAAACAGCTCTGGCTGAAGCTGAAATCGAATATGCCGATAAGCCGGCTACTGCTATTTATGTCAAATTTGCTGTACGAGATGGGTTAGGTGTCCTTAATCAGGAAAATTCGTATGTCGTAATTTGGACCACGACCCCTTGGACGCTTCCAGCAAATCTGGCTATCAGCGTTCATCCAGAGTTAACCTATGCGGTTGTCTCCGCACAGCAAGAACATTGGATCGTTGCTGAGGGTATGCTGGACTCCTTGCGTTCACTGTGGAAGATGGAACTTCCAGTTGAGCAGACCCTCTCTGGCAAAGAACTTGAGGGCGTTATTTGTAAAAACCCCTTGATTGATCGTGACTCTGTGTTGATTTGCGGAGAACATGTTACCTTAGAAGCTGGAACAGGATGTGTTCATACAGCGCCAGGTCATGGAGAAGATGACTTTCTGGTGGGCAAGAAATATGGATTACCCGTCCTATGTCCAGTTGACCATCAAGGGAAATTCACTTCGGAAGCCGGGGTCTATGCTGGTCAAAAAACTGGCAAAGCCAATCCAGTCATTGTGGAAGATCTCAAGAATACTGATAATCTCGTCATTGAGGAGACGATTGAACATAGTTACCCTCACTGTTGGCGTTGCAAGAGCCCGATTATTTTCCGAGCGACAGAACAATGGTTTGCATCTATAGATGGATTTAGACAAGCAACGTTAGATGAGATCGAGAAGGTACGCTGGATTCCTGCTTGGGGTAAGGATCGAATCTTTAACATGATTGCCGATCGTGGAGATTGGTGTATTTCTCGGCAAAGGACTTGGGGAGTTCCAATTCCCATCTTCTATTGTGAGGATTGTGGAAAGGTGTTAGTCAATAACCACACGATCTCGTTTCTGCAGAAGATATTCCGTCAAGAAGGGTCAGACGCTTGGTTTGCACATTCTGCTACGGAATTGTTACCGGAAGGGTTTACCTGTGATTGTGGTGGAACTAAATTTCGCAAAGAGACCGATATTATGGACGTCTGGTTTGATTCCGGTACGAGTCATGCTGGGGTCTTAAAACAACGGGATCATCTAGCTTGGCCTGCGGATCTCTATTTAGAAGGTTCGGATCAGCATCGGGGCTGGTTCAATTCCTCATTATCTACGGCAGTGGCCGCTTTCGGTCAAGCACCTTACCGCAACGTGCTGACACATGGCTTTGTTGTCGATGAGCAAGGGCGTAAGATGTCCAAATCACTGGGCAATGGTGTAGACCCGCTTAAGGTCGTTCAAGAATTGGGTGCAGATATTTTACGTTTATGGGTTAGTTCAGTCGATTATAAAAATGATGTCGCTGCTTCTCCTCGGATTATGAAGCAAATGTCCGAAGCCTATCGGAAGATTCGTAACACCCTTCGTTTCTTATTGAGCAATCTCAATGACTTTGATCCTGCGAAAGATAAAGTTTCCTATCAGGAACTTCAGGAACTTGACCGTTGGGCTCTGCTTAAGCTCTCTAAAGTGGTTGAACGCGTACTTCAGGGTTATGAAACCTATGAATTTCACTGGGTCTACCATACAATTCATAATTTCTGCACGGTTGAATTAAGTGCCATTTACTTGGACATTGTTAAAGATAGACTCTATGTAGAAGGAAAAACATCCCTTCTTCGTCGTTCCGCGCAGACAGTACTATTCGAAGTGCTTGATTCTCTGGTACGTCTCTTAGCGCCGGTTTTGTCGTTTATAACGGAAGAAATCTGGCCATATATTCCTGGAGAAAAGACCCTGGAAAATATCCAAATGGCAGAAATGCCGAAAGTGAATGCTGAGTGGATGAATGTAACGATGGTGGATACTTGGGACCAAATCTTAGCCTTGCGGACCGACGTCTCTAAAGCATTGGAAATGGCGCGTCAAGAAAAATTGATCAATCACCCATTAACCGCTCAGGTGGACCTTTACCCGACGGAGGAACAGTATGGTTTCCTACAGCAAGTTCCTAATCTTGCGGAAATTTTCATTGTTTCGGGTTTAACAGTGCATAAACCCAAGGAGAATAGACCGGAAAACGTACAACTAGCAGAAGTTCACGAGGGTTTAGGGATTTTGGTGCAACCGGCTAACGGAGAAAAATGTGAGCGTTGCTGGATGTTCCATGAGGAAGTCGGAAAGGATTCTGATCATCCGACCATTTGCCCGCGTTGTAGTACGGTGGTCAAAAGTCTTTAATTCCTTCAGCAATAAAATCCCAGTAGACATAATAGGCGAAATAGCATATTATATTGAATAATAAGTTTAATAACCGAATGAGACTAGCGGGAGAGATCTGATAAATCCAGGCGCCGAAGGAGAAATCCCTTAAAAATCGCTTTTTTAAGGAGCAAACTCTCAGGCAAAAGTACTGCTAGTTGACGGGACTCTGGAGAGTTTCTCATAAAGAGAACACCAAAGGGGAAGCTGGAAACGGCGAATCTCTCAGGTTTAAAGGACAGAGGAAGTGCGATACGCACTTCCTCTGTCCTTTTTTATGGAGTTTTTGGTATCATTTTCACGGGTGATATCAGTTACTAAGTGACACAATATGAGAGATACCTAATGAGCTTTCAGAGCGATGATTCCGACTGTCTGTCGGTACCAGAAAGCGTCACAGTTTTTAAAAAATCCAATCTGATCAAAGAAGGAGGAGGTGTTCTACATGGTTGAAGCAAAACGTACCCCACTATATGAAGAACATACGGCAGGGAAGGCCAAACTGATCGACTTTGGCGGGTGGGAAATGCCTGTCCAGTATGCAGGTGTGATAGAAGAACACCACGCAGTACGGACAAAGGCAGGTCTCTTTGATGTCTCACATATGGGAGAGATTGATGTTCGAGGCAAAGAGGCACTGGCATTTGTTCAAATGTTGATTACTAATGACGCCAGTAAGCTAGAAGATGGGAAAATTCTTTATTCCCCAATGTGTTACCAAAACGGCGGCATTGTTGACGATTTGCTCGTTTATCGCTATAATCTGGAGCACTTTTTTCTAGTCGTCAATGCTTCAAATGCGGATAAGGATTTTGCCTGGATTAAGGAACAAGCCGAAAAGTTTGAGGTTGTCGTTGAGAACGTTTCAGAACAATATGCACAACTCGCCTTGCAAGGACCTTTAGCTGAAACGATTTTGCAACGTATCACCAAGGCTGATTTAGCACAGATTAGATATTATAGCTTCCTTCATGAAGAAGTTGATGGGGCACCCTGTCTTATTTCTCGCACAGGCTATACTGGAGAAGATGGATTTGAGATCTATGTTGCACCAGAATATGGTCGTCAATTATGGAGGAAAATATTAGAAACTGGCGCCTCTGAAGGGGTACAACCGATTGGCTTGGGAGCCCGTGACACACTGCGCTTCGAAGCTCGACTCCCGTTATATGGCAATGAATTAGGAGCTGATATAACTCCGCTAGAAGCAGGTCTGGGTATTTTCGTCAAACTCGATAAAGCAACGTTTATTGGCCGCGAGGTGCTCCTTGCTCAAAAGGAAAATGGAGTTCCGCGCAAGCTTGTTGGCCTAGAAATGATTGAACGAGGAATTGCCCGCTCGCATTATCCACTCCAAAAAAATGGTCAAGAAATTGGCTTTGTCACCTCAGGTTCATTTTCTCCAACTCTTAACAAAAATATTGCTTTGGGTCTGGTTCGTGCAGATCTGGCCATTCAAGGTGAAACTTTAGACGTTATGATTCGGGGAAAGGCTGTGCAAGCTAAAATTATTCCGTCCTTGTTTTATAAACGTGGCATGTAATCGAGGCACGATGCACGAAGTACGATGCTCGAGGTTCGAATGGAAATTCAAATATTTGAATTGTGCGTTTGCTAGTTTTAATTCGATATTGAGGCTCTCTCTGACATAGGGGAATCATCCGGGTTAGACGATTTGAGATTTTGCCGAGGTATTAAGTTCGAGGCACGGAGTTCGAATATCTAAATATCAGTATTGTAAAATTGTTCTCGGAATAAGGGACTTACTACGTATGGATAAAGCCCTTGTAGTGTGCATAGGGACGAACGGATGTTTATTTAACCTTAGGGTAAGATAACCAAAAATATGAGGAGGATGATCGTATGAATCCAGTTGAATTGAAGTATAACAAAGAACATGAGTATGCTAGAGTGGAAGGAAATGTTGTGACCTTTGGGATCACGGACCACGCACAGGATAGTCTAGGGGATGTAGTGTTTGTTGAGCTTCCTGATGAAGGCTCGACGGTCACTGTAGGAAAGTCCTATGGGACGGTGGAATCTGTCAAAGCAGTTTCCGATATTACTGCCTCAGTTAGTGGAAAAGTCGTTGAAGTCAACACCTTGGTTATGGATACCCCGGAACTGTTAAACAGTGATCCGTATGGAGAAGGCTGGCTAATTAAAGTTGAAGCCGATGATGTATCTCCTCTAGATAGCCTGATGTCGGCTGAGGAATACGAAGCGTATGTAGCACAGGAGGAACATTAGAATGAACTTTGTACCGAATACGGACAGCCAAAAGGATCGGCTCTTAGCCCGTATTGGGATTAAGTCGGTCGAGGAACTCTTTGAGGATATTCCTAAGGAAGTTCGCTTACAACGCCCTTTAGCTATTCGTGGGGGAATGTCAGAGCAGGATTTAGTCAAACACGTGAAAGGATTGGCTAATCGGAACACGACTGTGGAAGAGTTCAGTTCTTACTTGGGAGCTGGGGCTTACGAACACTACATCCCGAGTTTTGTTGACCAGTTATTATTGCGTTCTGAATTTTACACTGCCTATACCCCTTATCAGCCTGAGATTAGTCAAGGAACTCTTCAGGCAATTTATGAATATCAAACCTTAGTCTGTGAACTAACGGGGATGGATGTGGCTAACGCCTCCATGTATGATGGCGCTTCAGCTTTAGCGGAAGCCGCTATCATGTCTTGTGATGCGACACGAAGGAACAAGGTGCTTGTGCTTCAAACTGTACACCCTGAGTATAGAGGGGTACTGAAGACTTATCTTCTCTCACGTGGCGTGGAACTGCTAGAAATTCCTTTTAAGAATGGTGAGACTGATCGAGCAGCTCTGGTGGCTGCCCTTCAAGAGGATATAGCCGGTGTGCTGGTTCAAACTCCGAATTTCTTTGGCAGCATTGAAAAAGCGGAGGAGATCGTAGAGCTTGCCCATGCCAAAGGGGCTTTAGTGGCTATGTCAGTCAATCCAGTTTCCTTAGGTCTGCTCAAATCCCCGGGCGAATGTGGGGCGGATATTGTGGTTGGGGAAGGGCAGCCTTTTGGGAACCCTCTCAATTACGGAGGTCCATATCTAGGCTTTTTGGCCTGTCGGGATAAATTCGTACGGCGGATGCCAGGACGGATTGTTGGAATAACAACCGATAAAAACGGCAAAAGAGGATTTGTTCTGACTCTGCAGGCTCGCGAACAGCATATTCGTCGTGAAAAGGCGACTTCTAATATTTGCTCTAACGAGGCCCTTTGCGCCTTAGCGTTTACCATGCATTTAAGTGCGCTCGGTAAGACTGGACTCAAGGAATTGGCCAATTTGAATTTGCAGAATGCCCATTATGCAGCGCAGGAGATTGCCAAAATTCCAGGAATGAAGGTGGCTTTTCCAGGTCCGTTCTTCCATGAATTTGTGATTGAGACGACGATTGAACCAGCTAAAGTCAATACTATGCTTTTGAAAGATCGGATTATAGGCGGACTTGAGCTGGCTCGATTCTATCCGGAATTAGATCGTCACCTGCTATTCTGTGTAACAGAAACCAAGAGTAAAGCGGATATTGACCGGCTCGTGGCCAGATTGGGGGAAATCCAATGAAAGAGTTAGAACCATTAATTTTTAACCTCAGTGCTCATGGGCGAAATGCGGTCAGTTTACCTTCATGTGATGTACCTGAAGTTCCAGTGGAAACCCTGATACCTAACTCTTTATTACGGCAACAGCAGCCGGAACTCCCAGAACTCTCCGAAGTGGACGTGGTCCGTCACTTTACTCACCTTTCGACGTTCAATCATGGTGTGGACACTGGATTCTATCCTTTAGGATCTTGTACAATGAAATATAACCCGAAGGTCAATGAAATGTTGGCTCGTCTGCCCGGCTTTACAGCACTTCACCCTTATCAGCCTGAAAGCATGACACAAGGGGCCCTGCAGCTCATGGCGGAGCTTCAAGAAGACCTCGGTGAATTGACAGGAATGGATGAGTTTACACTCCAACCGGCTGCTGGTGCCCATGGGGAAATGACAGGGATATTAATCATTAAAGCTTACCATGACCAGCGTGGAGATCATAAACGTAAAAAAGTGATTGTCCCGGACTCTGCTCATGGAACGAACCCTGCTACAGCAGCCATGGCTGGATATGAGATTATTCAAATCCCTTCCAACGACCGTGGCGGAGTTGATCTGGAGGCTTTAAAGAAAGTCCTTAATGATGAAGTCGCTGGCCTTATGTTGACAAATCCAAATACATTGGGCCTCTTTGATGAAAATATTTTGCAAATCACGCAATTGGTTCATGACGCAGGCGGTTTATTATATTATGATGGAGCTAATACCAATGCGATTATGGGTATTACCCGCCCTGGAGATATGGGTTTTGATGTCATCCATCTCAATCTGCACAAAACGTTCTCTACCCCTCACGGTGGTGGAGGACCAGGATCTGGTCCAGTGGGGGTTAAGAAATTTTTGGCGCCGTTTCTGCCCAAGCCAGTGGTGGTTCGCAGAGAGGATGGAACATTTACCCTTGAGAGTAATAGGCCTCTTTCGATCGGACGGGTTCGCTCGTTTTACTCAAATTTCTCGATATTGGTTAGGGCTTATGCTTATATACGTAGCCTTGGTGGCAAAGGTTTGCATGCTGCCTCAGAAAACGCAGTTTTGAATGCCAACTATCTAATGAGCATTCTTAAAGAGCATTATTACCTGCCGTTTGATAGAGTTTGTCAACATGAATTTATTATTACTCCGAAAAATCTTAAAGCGACTGGAGTGCATACTTTAGATATTGCCAAGCGCTTATTGGATTATGGCTATCATCCTCCGACCATCTATTTCCCGATCATTGTTGAGGAGGCTATGATGATTGAGCCTACGGAGACAGAGAGCATTGAAACACTGGATGAATTTGCCAGCGTCCTTATCAAGATCGCGGAGGAAGCCTCTAGCACTCCAGATCTCGTTAAGAATGCTCCTTATACGACGTTAGTTACTCGGTTAGATGAAGTAGGTGCGGTGCGGAAGCCGAACTTGCGTTGGCAGAAAAAGTAAAACCTCATAACTAAAAGCCGCTCTAATTAGGGCGGCTTTTTCTAAAAGTAGTGATAAGGAGAAAGAGATGGAAACTAGAGAATTAGAGACTAAGGTATTGGTTCAACGCGCTTGGGAGGTGCGAAAGAAACATTTTGCCGATGAAATATGGTTTGACTTTCCTTCTCAGACAGAGAGCATCACACTTACCGGTCAGTCCTGTGCTTTGAATTGTGCACACTGTGGGGGGCACTACCTTAAAGGAATGCGTAATGTTGGAGATATACAGATCCAGGATGAATCGTACACTTCGAACTATCCTTTTCGAAGTGCGCTTGTTAGCGGAGGGTGTACTGACGAAGGGAAGGTACCCTTTGCTAAACATCTTGAGTTTCTTCATAACCTAAAACAAGACGTACGTTTGAATTTTCATGTTGGATTACTAGATAAGACGGAAATCGCTCTGCTAAAAGGGTTAGCCGACGTTGTATCGTTTGATTTTGTCGCAGACACCGAAACGATTCAGGAGGTATACGGGCTCAAACAAGGGCCGGAAGATTACAGTCGTGTTTATCTTGAACTTCGAGAAGTCGTCCGAGTAATTCCCCATCTAACTCTTGGTCTGAAAGGGGGAGTGTGGGGGGGAGAGGAAAGGGCTTTAGATACGCTCCAAGAACTAGGTCTCAGTGGACTAGTTTTTAATGTTTTTATTCCAACGCCGGGAACTCGCTATGCCTCACGTCAACCGCTGCCGATAGAGGAGGTTATTCGTTTCTTAGCCAAGGCAAGATTGCGTTTTCCAGACTTGCCCTTAGCCCTAGGTTGTATGCGTCCTAAAGGGGGATATCGCCAACTATTAGATGAAGCAGCAGTTTCTTTAGGCTTAAACCGACTAGTTATGCCGACACCGGCTGCACGTCGTATCGCCAATGAACTGGGGTTGCAAGTGATTCGTGGAGAGGAGTGTTGTGCACTATGACGATCCGTTGTTCCTTAGGTACGGCAAAAGTGTTAGGACTAAAAAAGCTTAAAGCAGATGCTTTACCCACAACCGCTTACCTAATGGTCGGTGAACGTTGTCGATTTGACTGCGCCTTTTGTGCTCAGGCTCGTAATAGTAGCTCACGTGCTGATCTCCTTTCAAGGGTCAGTTGGCCAAAATTTGCAGGGCAAGAGGTCGTCGAAGGGTTCGCCTTTTCCGACGCCCAAACGGTATTGCAAAGGGTTTGTTTTCAAGTGGTTCAAGACAAGGCCGCTTTGGAAGAAACTAAACAATGGGTGAAAATGGTAAGATCCAATTCTGATCTACCTATTTGTGTGTCAGCTGGACCACGTACCCTTGAAGAAGTGCAAGAACTATTGGACCTTGGGGTCGATCATGTTAGCATTGCCTTAGATGCAGCGACACCAGAAATATACGCCCAAACTAAAGACGGATCATGGGTTGAACGCTTTACGTTACTCAGCGAAGCAGCCGAAAAATTCCCTGGACATCTGGCGACACACTTGATTGTAGGTTTAGGAGAAAGTGAAGAAGAAATGGTTCGCTGTCTTCAAACCCTGTACGATCGAGGAATTACTGTTGCGCTCTTTGCTTTCACACCAGTCAAAGGGACACGACTGGAAGGGATTAAACCACCAGAAATGGTGCATTATCGTCGGATACAGGTTGCCCACGATCTAATTCGGCAGGGTTTGGCCCGGGCAGATCAATTCCATTTTGGGGAGGGTAGGTTCCTTGATTTTAACCTGAGTATTGATGAACTCCAAAAGACGAGAGGAGGAGAGCCCTTTCAAACCTCTGGATGCAAGGGTTGTAACCGTCCATACTATAACGAAAAGCCTGGAGAAGAACTTTATAATTATCCAAGGCCTTTGACCCCTGATGAAGTTGAAGCAGCGTGGGGACATGTTAGGATGAAAGTGGATCTAAATGAAGGGAAGAGAAAGGGGTAGGTTATGAGTACTTGGCGATATTTTCCGTATGCGGTGTACTCTGGTGCAGAGAATATGGCCATTGATGAGGCGCTTTTACTCTCCATGGCCCATACGCTAGATCCTCAACCTGTGCTGCGATTTTACGGGTGGAATCCAGCGACACTCTCCTTGGGATATGCCCAAAGTTACCATAAAGAGGTGGATGAAGAATCCTGCAGGGTTGAAGGAATCGATATTGTTCGTCGTCCAACAGGTGGAAGGGCAGTATTACACGACTATGAATTGACGTATAGCGTTATTGCTCCAGAGCATAACCCTAACGTTGCTGGGACCGTGATTCAATCCTACCTGAGAATAAGTCAGGCTCTCTTAAAAGGATTTCGAACCTTAGGGGTTGACGCAGAAATGGTTGCCAGTGAGGTAAAACAACAGGAACGTTCTGCTGTGTGTTTCGAGTCTCCCTCATGGTATGAATTAGTAGTCGATGGTCGCAAACTTGTAGGTAGTGCTCAGGTCCGAAAAGAAGGGGTACTCTTACAGCATGGGTCAATCCTACTTCATTTTGATGCGGAGCGACTCTTTCGGCTGCTCAGGTTTCCTAGTGAGGGGGTACGTCAGAGATTACTGACAGGGTTTAAAGCTAAAGCGTGTGCTTTGGATGAAGTATGGACTCAACCCATTGGGCGTGAAGAGTTAGAATGTGAGATTTGTTCCGGATTTCGCGATGTTATGGGGGTCGAACTTTTGAGGAGTCAATTAACAGATCAAGAAAAGATCTTAATGGAAGAAGTGCTCCCTAAATATAGTTCTGAGGCTTGGACAAAAAAGCGTTAAAAAGTAGTTCGTGATTTTTCGAACAACTTGCAGGATTTCCGACAAAAAAGTTGAATATAGAAAATTGGATGATAGTGACATTAGCACGTCCGGAATTGTGCTGTAATTCACATTTTTTTTGAATGGGGGTGATCGCATGCAGATTGAAGTCTTACCGAGTGCCGGTTCTCCACGGATACCCTATTTGGAGGACAAATTAGTAATCGTAATTGATGTTTTAAGGGCAACAAGCACTATAGTAACTGCTTTAGCTAATGGATGCCAAGCAATTGTACCCGTGCTGACTTCTGAAGAGGCTTTGGAAAAACGCTTAACACTCCCCGGATCATTATTGGGAGGGGAACGTGATTCGCTGATTATTGAAGGGTTTGATCTTGGTAATTCACCCTTTGACTATGTTCCAGAAAAGGTGGGGGGCAGAAGAGTCATAATGACAACCACGAACGGTACTCGTGCAATACGAGATTCAATCGCTGCGCCCATGATCTGGATGGCTTCTTTTGTAAATATGCAGAGTATAGTTTTGGCGATTTTACGGGAATTCGAAAGAAATAATAAACTTCAAGGGATTGTTGTAATTTGTGCAGGAACGGAAGAACGGTTTGATCTTCCGGACATACTTTGTGCGGGAATGTTCATTGATGCCATGGGATCAAATGTAATTCTCAATGATTTGGGTGAAGCGGCCCGTATGTTATATCAAAGTTCAGAGGATCATCTAACTGACAAAATCCGTAACTCGGTGCACGGAAAAAAGCTCATTTCCTTAGGTTTTGAACGAGATTTAGTTTATTGTTCTACTCCTAATATTTTGCCGATTGTGCCAGTGTTTCAAGATAGTGAAATTGTGTGGTTGACGTAGGGTGTTGTCAGTTCTTAATATCAAATCAAACAATACAGTGATAGGCTTGGCTTAAGCCAAGTTTTCTATATCCCGTAAGTAATTTGCGGGATTTTTATTTTCGTAAGTTTTCCGAACCACAGTCATATCAAAAGCGTATAATAAAATTCAGGATAAGGCGGTTAAGATTATAAATAGATATCGGAGTAAATTTGCATTGAATTTCCCGCAGAATATTCAAAATATTGGTCTATTCGACAAAATTATTGAAATCATTATGTCGTTTCTGTTTAAAATAGAGTATAATAGCAGAAATAGAATGGTTTGCACTTGAAACAAGTCACTTAGGCAGAGTTTGAAAGGGCATGCTATTGAACAGGGAGGTTGATAAACTCTATGGGAATTTTTAAAGCACCTGTAGGCATTTCTAATCGCCATATACATTTGTCAGAAGAACATATTGAAGCTCTTTTTGGAGCAGGGTATACTTTGACCAAAACAAAAGACCTAAGCCAACCTGGTCAGTTTGCCTGTGAAGAGACGATAACTCTGATCGGACCAAAAGGGTCGATCACCGGAGTCCGTGTTTTGGGACCTGCAAGGAAAGTATCTCAAGTAGAGCTTACTGAGACAGATAGGTTTAAAATAGGGGTTAAACCTCCAGTCCGGGATTCAGGAAAACTTGAAGGAACCCCAGGTATTGATGTCGAAGGCCCAAAGGGTCGTATTCACTTGGATCAAGGTGTGATTATTGCTGCTCGTCATATCCACATGACTCCTGAAGATGCCACAAAGTATTCATTAAAAGATGGGGACCATGTAAGTGTCGCCATTCCTGGTCCAAGAGGGGGAATTTTAGAACGGGTACTCGTTCGAGTTAGCCCTGACTACGCTTTGGATTTACATTTGGATACGGATGAAGGCAATGCCTTTGGATTGGCCAATGGCCAAGAACTGGAAATTTATTCGAAGTAGGGGTAGCATTTACTGGTTGAATAGATTAGAATTTAATGTAGGATCTTTTTTGAGAGTACCGAAAACCAGAACTAGTTTCTGGTTTTTTTGTTTAAGCTAATGGTTGAGTTCAGTAGTAATTTTGCTAGACGTGGGAAGACTAACTATATGCTTTAGTGAGGTGAGAGTGTGGGCGATTCGGACAATGAAACAAAATCAAGCGTGTTTCTCGCTGCTGAGAAAGAAGTAATCGATCCCGTTACCGAACAAGAGTTAGACGGGTTAAGAAAGCAAGTTATATTGTTGGCAGAGACTCTAGAAAAGATGAGATTGGCCGAATACATTGCTTATCTAAATCGTCCAGGCCGCCTGCTATGGTTTAATTTCTTAATCGGTCTTTTGCGTGGACTGGGTACAGCTTTGGGAGCGGGAGTCCTAGCCGGATTTGCTTATTTCTTGTTAAAACGCATCGTTGTCCTTAATTTGCCGGTCATTGGAGGGTTTATTGCAGAATTAAGTAAATATGTAAATCAGCCATAGAAACGATAGGGGGCTACAATTTGAAGGATAGAACGCATTATAGTAAATTGATTGAAATACTCCGCAAAGAGAAAAAGGAATCTATGGAGACCGCAGCAGAACTTTTCACCGTAGACATGAGAGAGTCTTTGGGGGAATTGTCTCTAATAGATAATCACCCTGCTGACGTTGGTACAGAAGTTTATGAACGATCTCGGGATGTCGCTCAACATGATCGACTTCTCCACAAAATTGAAGCGATTGACGCTGCTTTGGAGCGATTTGACAAAGGAGAGTACGGAAAGTGTGAACATTGCAGGCACGAAATTCCGTTTGAACGACTGGAGGCCCTACCTTATACGACCGTATGTGCAGAATGTAGTCGTGAGGAAGAGAAGGAAGAGCAACATTCCTTACATCGCGACCCTGTTGAGAACGAGATTTTGAATCGACCCTTTTCTAGAACCTTTAACGATGGCACAGATCGCGTAGAGTTTGATGGTGAGGACTCTTGGCAGGCTGTGGCTCGCTACGGTACTGCAGATTCCCTTCAAGATTTAGGTACAAATCGGGATATATCTGACCCTAATGACCTCTATGAAGATTCGGATGAAGTGATAGGGGCGGTCCAATCTATAGAAACAATCGAAACCCAGAGGGAACCGGACAATATGATTCACTATAGTAAGGAGCATGGTCGCACTTAGGAGGAAGTATCTTGGCTCGTTCGCACAACGTTCCATTGCTATTCGCTTGTCGCTCAGGCTAAACCGCAAAACTTCTGGGCTTTCTGCATGTGAACAGTTGCGGTTCTTCACGCCTGATCGACCACGCTCATTGACGCAATTCCACTAATCGTGCTCACTAAGCCAAGAAACTTCCTCTTAGCTTGGGTCGACGGTGGTTAGGAAAGGATGGGGTACCTATTCTGTTTGCGTCTAAGGACGCAAAAGCGAGCTTGAGAGGAAGGATGCATGAGGGCGGCGGTTTACCTGCTCTTCCATAGAGGGCAACAAGAACCGTCCTTCATGCCGCTTTATGATAGTTTGCCCCGATTCAAG
This sequence comes from Desulfosporosinus burensis, assembly GCF_054657535.1. NCBI lineage: Bacteria > Bacillati > Bacillota > Clostridia > Eubacteriales > Desulfitobacteriaceae > Desulfosporosinus > Desulfosporosinus burensis. The sequence goes on along the minus strand of NZ_BAAHYN010000003.1, from coordinate 115,369 downwards.
CCCTGTGTTAAGATGAGGAAAAGAAGAGTGGGGGGTAGTCGGTTGTTGGTTTGGCTTGCAATGATCGGGGTATGGGGTATTGATCGTTTAGTTAAAGTCCTGGTTCAAACAAACTTTATTCCTGGCGAGACGCTGATAGTTATCCCGAAAATATTTCATTTGACATATGTCCTCAATCCAGGCGCGGCGTTTGGCCTGATGGCCGGCCAAACTTGGATTTTTGTTGTTACCGCGTTTTTAGTGGTGGGCGGAGTGATATATGGACAGTTTCGAATTTCTCGTGACGAAACGATCACACGCTTGGCTTTAGGAATGATCGGAGGCGGAGCACTGGGGAACCTATACGACAGACTTGTTATAGGACGTGTGGTGGATTATCTTGATTTTCAGATTTGGCCCTATGTCTTTAATTTTGCAGATAGCATGATTGTAGTAGGGGCGGGGTTACTGATGCTGGCTTTATATCAAGAAGAAAAATCCAAAGATCAATCTAAAGATGAGTCTAAAGGCGAATTCAAAGATCAACCTAATGGTGAGTCTATAACTGAGAAATAAGAATGAAGTATTGGCGGTTTTGAGAGTGGAAAAAGTTTCGAGTGAAGTCATGTTAGAGGATTTCGAATTAGACGATCAGGCATTAAACGAAGAAAATTTAGTGATTGATTCTAATCATTTTACTGAAATAGAAACCTATAGTCTTCCTGAAGGAATTCGCTTAGATGTCGGAATGACGGATGCTTTGGGTAAAAGCAGATCTTTCGTTCAAGGAATCATTGCTCAAGAATGCGTCAGAGTCAATGGCTTGCCCAAAAAAGCGAATTATAAGGTGCGTCTGGGGGATATGATTGAAGTAACTATCCCTACACTAAGGGCGTCTACAGCCGAACCGGAAAATATTCCGCTGGAGATTCTTTATGAGGATGAGGATATACTAGTCGTTAATAAGCCTCAAGGGATGGTGGTACATCCTGCTCCAGGGGTCTGGACAGGTACAATGGTGAATGCTTTGTTATATCACTGTCACAATCTTTCTGGAATTAATGGGGTATTAAGGCCAGGGATTGTTCATCGCATTGATAAAGATACCTCCGGAATTCTAGTGGTGGCTAAGAATGATATTGCTCATGTAGGGCTGGCCGCTCAACTTAAAGCGCACACGATGGAGAGAAAATATTTAGCCTTAGTTCATGGGGTGGTGTCAGAACCTTCTGGCACAGTCGATGCGCCAATTGGTCGTGACCCATCGAACCGCAAGCGAATGGCTGTAGTGATGCATCATTCGAAACCGGCAGTGACCCACTATACCGTATTAGATCGTTTTAGTGAAGTCTCATTCCTTGAAGTACGTTTAGAGACTGGTCGAACTCATCAAATTCGTGTTCATATGCTCTATGTTAAGCATCCGGTTCTTGGAGATCCTGTGTATGGACCAAAGCGAAATTCTTATGGCCTTCACGGACAAATGCTTCATGCTACGCATTTGGGATTTGAACATCCGCGTAGTGGGACGTGGATGAAGTTCGATGCTCCTTTACCTAAAGTGTTTGCAGCCCTTATTAAAAAATTAGGCACAAATTGAGGAGATAAAGCAGAGTACGAGGCATCACTCCCATTTGAGTGGGAGTCTCACGATTGAATGAAATTCACTAAGAGCCTTCTTCCTAAGGGTGACGAGGTGTAATTTCATTTCCATCGATTCAGCGATCATCACATTGACTTTTGGACGATCTTTTAGTACACTAAGTGACAAGTGATAAGGCCTTTAATGAAGTCCTGTGAGGCTTGGGAAGGCAGACGGAAGTGTCGGAGGACTGTCTGCTTTTCAGACAGTTTTTTTTATACTTATCAGAAAGTTTCTTTATACTAAATTTCCGAGCTAAGGATAAGCACTAGGGCGAAAGGAGTTAGTGAGCTGTGGAAGTAGGCACGATTAAAAGTAAAATCTTAGATGCTGATGGGATTCGTCGAGCGGTAACTCGCATCGCACACGAAATTGTCGAAAAAAATAAAGGAACTGAGAAACTGATCCTAGTAGGGATTCGTCGCCGAGGGGTGCCTTTAGCTGAACGGATTCAACAATACATTGAGGAGTTCGAGGGAGTAAAGGTTCCACTTGGAATTTTAGATATTACATTGTATAGAGATGACCTAAGCACCATAGATGTCCATCCAGTCGTTCATGAAACAGATGTCCCGGTGAGCATTGAAGGAAAAAGTGTTATTTTGATTGATGATGTGCTCTACACTGGTCGAACGGCCCGAGCCGCGTTAGATGCGACAATGGATTTGGGAAGGCCAGAACGAATCCAGCTGGCAGTACTGGTGGATCGTGGACATCGGGAGTTGCCTATTCGGGCAGATTATGTAGGCAAGAATTTACCCACCTCACGGCGCGAAATCGTAGCGGTACGTTTGCAGGAAGTGGATGGGGACGAAGACGTTCTTTTGTTGGAGCGAGATGATATATAAAAATTATTGAGACTTTACCCTTTAAATGTTGTCCAGAGAGATAACCAAGGGGCGAGTGGAATTAGGCTGTGCCTATTTTAATCCTCTCCCTTTGGGAAGAGGATTTTATTATTGTTCGGGGATAAAAAGACGGTTTTTGGCGGTTACTAGGACAAGTATCTTCAAAGAATACTACTAGTAACTACACTCTACTAAAATGGAGAACTTTAAGGAAAAAAGCAGATCTCGATTTTTGGAGTAATTCTAGATATTAGTAAGGAAAAGTCAGGAATGCAAGTCAAGTTTAAATCAAGAGTGCAAGGCAAGAACCATCCCCTTCTTGCATGCAAAAAAAATTTAGGAGGTTTCCAATGAAATGGCAGCGTAAAGATGTTCTCGCGATAGAGGATATGAGTGTTGAGGAAATTCGTCATATTTTGCATACTGCGAAAGTGATGAAAGAAATTTTAATGCGTCCGATCAAAAAGTTACCTACGTTGAAAGGTAAATCTGTGGTCAATCTTTTTTACGAGGCTAGTACACGTACACGAACCTCCTTCGAAATGGCAGGCAAGGTTTTGGGAGCCGATACCACAAGTATTGCAGTAGCCCAGAGCAGTGTGAGCAAAGGGGAAAGCTTGTTCGATACAGCTAAGACAATTCAAGCTATGCGAGCGGATCTGGTGATTATTCGTCACCCGAGTTCTGGTTCGGCAAATTTTTTGGCGGATATTCTTCAGGCTGGAGTTATTAATGCCGGAGATGGTCAGCATGAGCATCCAACTCAAGCTTTGCTAGATGTTTTCACAATGCAAGAGCGTTTAGGAGAATTAGAAGGCAAAAAAGTTGTCATCGTTGGGGATGTTTTGCATTCTAGGGTAGCGCGGAGTAATGCCTGGTGTCTTCAGAAAATGGGTGTCGATGTAACCTTTGTAGGTCCACCGACCTTGGTTCCCATTGAAATGGAAGGACTTGGAGGAGTTAAGCTTAGCCATGACCTAGATGGCTCTTTGCCGGGGGCGGATATTGTGATGGCACTTCGTCTCCAACTCGAACGCCAGAAAAGTGGACTCTTTCCAAGCTTACGTGAGTATAGTCATCTCTATGGTCTGACGGTAGATCGCCTGAAGAAAACAGGAAAGCAAAGTATTGTGCTACACCCTGGACCTATGAATCGGGGCGTGGAAATATCGGATGATGTGGCAGACGGTGTAGACGCTTTGATTGAGCGTCAAGTTACAAACGGGGTGGCCATTCGCATGGCTTTGATTTATTTACTGATAGGAGGTTCTAGCAATGTGGTGGCTTAAAAATATCCAGGTTATTGACCCAAGTCAAAAACTATCATCCCCTCAAGATGTTCTCGTTCAGGGTGGGCAAGTCTTAGCAATTTCCACCTCCATGACCGAGGAAGTGGTCTTAGCTAAAGCTCAAGGGGAACCTGTGGAGACTATTAATGGAACAGGAAAGTTTCTTTTCCCAGGGCTGATCGATGTTCATACGCACTTGCGTGAACCAGGGCAGGAAGATAAAGAGGATATTTTGAGCGGTTCACGGGCTGCAGTGCGGGGCGGGTTTACTGCAATTATGGCTATGGCTAATACTCTACCCGTGATTGATAATCGAGCCTTAGTAGAATTTGTACGCAGGCAGGGGGAACGTGCAGGCTATGCCCAGGTGTATCCGATTGGGACAGTGACGAAGGGTATGCAGGGGCTTGAACTGGTCGAAATGGCAGATATGAAAGAGGGCGGAGCTGCCGCTTTTTCCGATGATGGTAAAAATATTCAAAATGCAGAAATGATGCGGTTAGCGTTAGAATATGCCAAACTCACGGGTCTCCCCATTATTAGTCATTGTGAAGATCAAGAATTGGCTGGAGAGGGCTTAATGCGTCGGGGAGTCGCTTCGACGAGGATGGGATTAAGGGGGATTCCAGCCATTGCAGAAAGTGTGATTGTGGCAAGAGATCTGTTGTTAGCGGAGGAGACTGGGGGAAAACTTCATCTTGCTCATATTTCTACGACAGAGAGCGTGGAGCTGATTCGTCGGGCCAAAGCGAAGGGTGTGGATGTTACTGCAGAAGTGAATCCTCATCATTTGATCTTTTGTGATGAAGACATTACCATAACGGATACAGTACTTAAAGTAAATCCTCCGCTAGGCTCACCAGCGGACAGAGAGGCCCTAATCGAGGGACTTCGCGACGGAACCATAGATATGATGGCCACCGACCACGCTCCACACACTCAGGCGGAAAAAGCACGTCCCTTTGCAGAGGCTCCGTTTGGAATTGCCAGTCTGGAGACCGCGCTGAGTGCGGTTTGGCAACATTTAGTGCTGCCAGGACGGCTAAGTCTTGAGCGGGTGATCGAGGCTTGGAGCTACGCTCCGGCAAAGCGCTTTAACTTGCGTGGGGGATCGTTAATACCTGGGACCCCGGCGGATATGGTGCTCTTTGATCCAGACTTCGCGGAAATGATTGAGCCCGCTTCGCTGGTTTCCAAAGCAAGAAATACACCTTTCTTAGGAAAAACTCTCCAGGGTTTACCCGTGATGGTGTGGGTGGAAGGTCGGCTTGTACAGAGAAATAGAACGGTACTATGAATCGGGGAACTTAAAAACAGGTATAGAAACCAAAGAAAGAGCGGTAAGAGAGGAGTGTCTGAGATGGCTTATCTCGTTTTTCAGGATGGGACGACCTTTGAGGGGGAAGCGTTTGGGGCGTGGTTGAAGAGTTCCAACTCAGTGACAGAACAGGAAGTAGTTTTCAATACGTCAATGAGTGGCTATCAAGAAATGGTCACAGATTTGTCCTATGCGGGGCAGATCCTTGTCCTAACTCAACCGCAAATCGGAAATTATGGCTGGCACCATGAAGAAAATGAAGCGGATAAAACTCGTCTTCAGGGACTCATTTTACGAGAACTTTCCCAGGGAGAGGGAAGTTTACATGGCGAAGGGTCTCTGGAGGACTATTGTCTACAGCAAGGTGTTCAGGGCTTGAAAGGCGTGGATACACGGGCTTTGACAAGGTATCTGCGTCAATTTGGGACCTTACCCGGTATACTGGTTCTAACTAGGGAGGCGGGATTGGAGTTCTGGACGAATTATCAGGGTCAGGATGAGGCGGCGGGTAAACGTGAGCACTGGGTTTATCGGTCAACGGTTAAGGAGGCCTACGAAATTCCAGGATCAGGTCCATTACTCGCTGTGCTTGACTTCGGAGTTAAGCGAAATATTATCCGTCACCTTCAAAAGCGAGGGTTTAGAATCATGGTTTTTCCAGCCAGGTCTACCGCAGAAGAAATTCTCAGTCATCATCCTCGCGGATTGGTGTTGAGCAACGGTCCTGGAGATCCTGAAGAGTTGCCAGAAGAAGTTGCCACAGTGCGAAGATTATATGACAAGTTGCCAGTCTTGGGCATTTGCTTAGGGCATCAACTTTTGGCCTTGGCTGCGGGTGGGGAAACCTATAAACTCCCTTACGGGCATCGCGGGGGAAACCATCCCGTCATTGATACGCGTTCTGGAAAAGCGACTATGACCTCCCAAAACCATGGTTACGCTGTGCAGGAGGCGTCACTAGCAGGCTCCGGTTTCGAAGTGACGTTGCTGAATCTCAATGATGGGACCGTCGAAGGCATGGAACATCAGAGTTACCCTGTCCTGTCCGTACAATTTCATCCTGAAGGGGCTCCAGGACCGGAAGAGAACGCAGTAATCTTTGATCGGTTTAAGGAAATCGTCGAGAAAAGCTTAATCAGAAAGGGGAGGAATTAACAATGCCCAAAAAAGAGTGGAAAAGGGTTCTGGTGATTGGATCAGGCCCGATAGTTATTGGGCAGGCGGCAGAGTTTGACTATGCCGGTACGCAGGCTTGCCGGGCTTTGCGTGAGGAAGGCGTCGAAGTCATTCTCGTGAATTCCAACCCAGCAACGATTATGACGGATCGGGAAACAGCAGACCGTGTCTATATTGAACCATTAACGGTGGAATCTGTGGAACGGATTATTGAGCGGGAAAGACCGGATGGATTAATCCCTACTATGGGTGGGCAGACCGGCCTGAATTTAGCCTATCAACTTGCTAAACGAGGAGTTTTAGATCGCTGTGGGGTTGCTTTAATGGGAACCTCCCTGCTAAGCATTGATCAAGCGGAAGATCGGGAAAGCTTTCGAGCCTTGATGCAAGAACTTAGAGAACCTATACCAGAGAGTAAAATTGTGTCTCAAGTTTCAGAGGCACTCGCTTTTGCGACGGAGACAGGATATCCCTTGATTGTGCGTCCAGCCTTTACCTTGGGAGGTACTGGGGGCGGGATTGTCCAAAATACAGAAGAACTAAAACAGATTGCCGAAAGTGGTCTGCAAGCTAGTCTGATTGGGCAGATCCTAGTGGAACGAAGTGTCGCTGGCTGGAAGGAAGTTGAATTTGAAGTTCTCCGAGATGGAGCCGGAAACTGCATCACGATTTGCCATATGGAAAATATGGACCCTGTAGGAGTACATACTGGGGATAGTATTGTCGTCGCGCCCTGTCAAACCTTGACGGATCGGGAGGTTCAAATTCTCCGCAGTGCATCCCGACGGATCGTCAACGGTCTGAAAATTGAAGGGGGATGTAATGTCCAGTTTGCCCTGCACCCTTCTTGTATGGAGTACGTGGTTATCGAGGTTAATCCTCGTTTAAGTCGTTCTAGTGCCCTCGCTTCTAAGGCGACCGGATATCCGATAGCTAAGGTCGCGGCTAAAATAGCTTTAGGGTATACACTAACTGAACTAAAAAATGCGGTGACAGGGAAAACCTCGGCTTGCTTTGAGCCAGCCTTAGACTATGTTGTGGTTAAGATTCCACGCTGGCCCTTTGATAAATTCAGTGAAGCGGACCGACGCTTAGGTACTCAGATGAAGGCAACAGGAGAAGTGATGGGAATCGGTCGGAACTTAGAAACCGCCCTGCTCAAAGCAATCCGCTCTTTGGATATTAAAGTTTATGGGGTTCGGTTATTGGAACTTGAGGGGCTTGCTGACTCAGAACTTAAAACTCTTTGTCAACAACCGGATGATCGAATGTTGTTCGTTCTGGCAGAAGGACTGAGACGCGGTTGGACGGTGGATTGGCTGGCTGAGGAAACAGGCTGGAATCGCTATTTCTTACTGATAATTAAGCGTTTAGTGGATAACATACCTTTACTTGAAGAAGCACCGTGGGATAAAGACGCGCTGCTTAGTGCTAAACGGCTCGGGTTTGCAGATCAAGAAATTGCGACATTCTGGAAGGGTACGGAAGATGAGGTTCAGCAGTTTAGGCAAGAGCATCGTATTCGACCCGTTTTCAAGATGGTGGATACTTGTGCTGGAGAGTTTGAAGCCACGACCCCCTATTTCTATTCAAGTTATGATGTTGAAGATGAAGGGGAGGTTCACAAGCAGCCCAAAGTCGTTGTTTTAGGATCTGGCCCGATTCGAATCGGACAGGGGATTGAATTTGATTATTGCTCAGTGCACGCGGTTTTGGCACTCAGAAAAGCTGGGTATGAGAGTATTATTATTAATAACAATCCTGAGACTGTTTCGACGGACTTTGACACGGCTGATCGTCTTTACTTTGAGCCTTTAACCTTAGAGGATGTCTCAGCCATCCTAGATAAAGAACAACCCGATGGAGTGATTGTCCAGTTCGGAGGGCAGACGGCGATTGGTTTGGCCAGTGGGCTAGCGCGACGCGGCTATCCTATCATAGGAACGGCTGTAGAAGACATTGACCGGGCAGAAGAGCGGGGAACCTTTGACCGTGTTCTGCAGGAACTAGGGGCAAAACGACCACGCGGAGGCGGGGCCACGAACATGGAGCAAGTGCAGCGAGTGGCTCAGAAAATAGGATTTCCCTTGGTGGTCCGTCCTTCTTATGTCCTCGGAGGAAGAGCGATGGACATCGTTTATGAAGAGAAGGAATTGGAGGCCGTTGTCAGGCGTGCCTTATCTGCCTCAGCGGAGCAGGAGATCTGGATGGATCAATATCTGCTCGGCAAAGAGGTGGAAGTCGATGCAATCTCGGATGGAGAGAACGTCTTTATCCCGGGGATCATGGAACATTTAGAACGGGCAGGGGTTCATTCTGGAGATTCCATTGCGGTTTATCCGCCTCAAACCATCGATTTAAGTATGCAAGAGCGCATCGTTGCTTTAACTGAATCGCTGGCTCGATCGTTGAAGGTTAAAGGGTTACTTAACATCCAATATGTAATTTATAAGAAAGAACTCTTTGTACTCGAAGTCAACCCACGATCCAGCCGAACAGTTCCTTTTCTTAGCAAAATCACCGGGGTTCCGATCATTGATTGGGCGACTCAAGTGATTTTAGGAAGGAAATGGGACGAAATCGCGATCCCGCGCGGTCTCTGGCCAACGGGAGATCGGGTTGCTGTTAAGGCTCCTGTCTTCTCCTTCTCTAAACTGCAAAGGGTCGAACCGTCTTTAGGACCGGAGATGAAATCCACGGGTGAAGTAATGGGAATGGATAGGACTTACGAAAAGGCCCTCTATAAAGCGCTTTTGGGAGCCGGTTTATCCTTTACAACCTATGGTTCAGTGTTTATGACTCTAGCAGATCGCGATAAAGAGGAAGGTGTAGACCTTGCTCGCAGGTTTGCAGAACTTGGGTTTAGAATTATGGCTACCAAAGGGACCACACTCTATTTGCAGAGTAAGGGACTAAGGGTGGAACAGGTGGCGAAGCTGCATGACGGTTCGAACGAAATTATCGACGGAATTCGGAGACAAAAAATTCAATATGTCATTAATACTACGACCCATGGTCGGGTCCAAGAAAGTGATGGTTTTGCGATTCGAAGAGCAGCTGTGGAACATGGCATTCCCTGCTTTACGAGTTTAGACACTGCTGCCGCGTTACTCCAAGTGCTAGAAAGTATTTCACCGGGTCTCTTGCCGCTGTAAGCGAGGCGCGAAGTACGATGCTCGAGGCACGAACGGAAGTTACTAAAGTTTAATTTTGATGTATTCTGTGAGATATTCGATATTCAATCAAGATTGTGTTTATTAACTATTCGAGCCTCGAACTTCGAACATCGAGCCTCGAATTAAGGGAGGTTGCCATGCTTACGGAAGGACAAGTGGTTGTTCATGAACGCTTCGGAGACGAAGATCAAAAGCTTAGGAGACTGGTTCTGAAGGGGCCGATTGCCAAAAACGCGCAAGCGGGACAATTTGTAGCCATTAGAGTTCAGGATCCAGCACTTACATCATATGATCCTTTATTGCGGCGGCCCATTAGCTTGGCGGAAATTTCTCCTGAGCGCGATGAAATCACCTTACTCTATCGAGTTGTTGGTAGAGGAACTGAAATCTTAGCGCGTGCTGGATGTGGAGAGCGTCTCAGCATTATGGGTCCCTTAGGGAAGGGCTTTTCCTTACCGGATGAAGGGGAATTGTGGTTGATTGCGGGAGGGATTGGGATATTCCCGCTTTATCCTTTAGCTCAAAGCGCGCTTGCCCAAGGGTTATCCGTGCGTTTGTTTTGGGGGGGAGACAATCAATCCTTCCTTGAAAGTGCAGGACTATCCTCATGGCAAGCGCTGGGGCTTCCGATACATCTCAGTACAATGGATGGAAGTCTAGGTCAAAAAGGGCTCGTGACGGTTCAAGTACAGGAACAATTATCGAAGTTAACTGGGCAGGGGCAGATGCAACATAAGCTACATACGAGTATGAGTGGCAAGATAAATGTCGCCACTTGCGGTCCTCACAGGATGATGCAGGCAGTGACGGAACTAGGTATGAACTTTGGGGTTCCCGTGGAAGTTTCGCTGGAAGAACGTATGGGATGTGCTGTAGGAGCCTGTTTAGGATGTGTATGTACTCTGAAGGACGAAGCGGGCACTTTGATGCATAGGAAAGTTTGTCTGGATGGACCGGTTTTTCGGGGCAAGGAGGTGGTCTGGGATGTGTCCTGTTGATTTAAGGACTGAGCTGGCGGGTATCCTATTAAGAAATCCGATCCTTACCTGTTCAGGGACTTATGGTTTTGGAGAGGAGTACGCTGCGTATTGTCCAGTCGAAGCTTTGGGTGGAATAACCTTGAAAGGGATTACTCCTTTGCCACGACTGGGAAATCCCGTTCCTCGGTTAGCGGAAACTCCGGCAGGGTTATTGAATGCAGTCGGTCTTGAAAATCCTGGACTTGAGGAATTTCTTAAGTCCTATCTTCCCAAGGTGCGCAAATTGCCGACGGCGATCATTGCCAACATCTCTGGTTTTTCGATAGAAGATTACACTCAGATGGCGCGGGCCTTGCAGAGGGATTCAGGGTTAGCTGCCCTCGAAGTCAATATTTCCTGTCCCAATGTCAAACATGGCGGAATGCATTTTGGCACGGACCCTCAGAGCGCTGAAGAGGTGATCGCAGCAGTGAAGGCAGAGACCGATCTCCCAATTATCGCCAAGCTTTCACCTAATGTCACTGATATTGTGGGAATGGCCCGTGCAGTGCAACGTGGGGGAGCGGATGCCGTCTCACTGATTAACACCCTATTAGGAATGTGTATTGACCTTGAACGACAGCGTCCCATTCTAGCCAATACCTTTGGCGGGCTTTCTGGGCCTGCAATTCGACCAGTTGCTGTCCGTATGGTTTGGCAAGTTTCTCAAGCGATCGATTTGCCGATCATCGGTATGGGGGGGATCACTTCCTGGCAGGATGCTGTGGAATTCCTTTTGGCTGGAGCGACTGCTATAAGCATCGGTACGGGCAATTTTGTTAATCCCCAGGCTCCCCTGGAGGTCCTCCAGGGAATCCAAGACTACTGCGAAAAACACGGAATTGCTTCCGTGGGTGAATTAACAGGATTGGCGCATAAGTCTTAGTGAGTTAGCTTCTACATAGGAACACTTCATGGCAAAGAGGATAATACTCCACCTGAAGTTTACGAAGAATTTACCTTCACTTACTTAAAAATCGGGGTCCGGGAAATTAGATAAATTCTAGCTAGTTGAAACGGAGGTAATCGTTTTTGGATGTCACAAAAAATAATCGGGTCATGGTAGCTCTTGATGTTCCAGGGCGTGAGGAAGCCTTAGCCTTAGCTAGGGTACTCCAAGGCAGTGGCTGTTGGCTCAAAGTGGGGTTAGAACTGTATTCCTATACCGGTCCAGCGATGATTCAAGAGCTAAAAACTATGGGATTTCCTATCTTTTTAGACCTCAAACTCCATGACATTCCTAACACAGTGGAACGGGCAATTCGCGGATTTGTTCAGTGCGGTGTGGACATGATCAATGTCCATTGTAGCGGCGGGTATGATATGATGGCTAGGGCTGCTTACGCAGTACGGGAAGAAGGAAGTAAGCTGGAGCGTGTTCCTAAAGTGATTGGGGTTACAGTCCTGACGAGTATCTCAGAAAGTCAATTCAGTGAAGAGATGGGGATACAACGAAATCTTAGAGATCATGTCGTCTCCCTCGCAAAATTAGCAACCAAGGCAGGACTCGATGGAGTTGTCGCTTCTGCTATGGAGGCGAGAGAGATAAGGCAGATTACCAACCCCGAGTTTCTGATTGTAACACCAGGAATACGTCCGGCCTGGAGTGAAGCGCATGACCAAATGAGGGTTTTGACCCCGGTTGAAGCCTTGGCAGCGGGAAGTTCGTATCTCGTGGTCGGGAGGCCAATTACCCGAGCTGAGGATCCTCGTCAGGCCTTAGAACGACTTTGGGTACAGTAGGAAAAGGAGAGAAATACTAAGCATGAATAACGAATCAAATACAGAATTTAAGCTAGGTAAGGCACCCTTAAGTGCTGATCAATACCTTGACATATTTAGAAAAAGCTCAGCCTTATTAGAAGGACATTTTCTCTTAACTTCAGGAAAGCACAGTGCCCAGTACATGCAGTGTGCTCAAGTTCTTCAATACCCGGATCGGGCAGCTATTTTAGCTGAGGGCTTAGCTTCAGCATTTCGTGACCTGGAGATTCAAACCGTGATTGGACCCGCCACAGGTGGGATTTTAGTGTCTCATGAAGTTGCTAAAGCTTTAGGAGTTCGGTCTTTGTTTACAGAACGAGAAAATGGGATTATGCGTTTGCGGAGAGGGTTTACGCTTTCCCTAGGGGAACGTGTCTTAGTAGTTGAAGATGTGATCACAACGGGTGGATCTGTCCGTGAGGTGCTCTCGGTTGTCCGAGAATTTGAGGCTATCCCTGTCGGGGTTGGTGTGCTAGTGGATCGAACTGGAGGAACGGTAGATTTCGGCCTGCCACAGAGTTCGATTATTCAATTAGAAATCCAAGCCTATGAAGCTCAGCAATGCCCGCTTTGCGCTCAAGGGATTCCTGCGATCAAACCGGGAAGTAGAAAGCTTTAGGTAGTTGTTAAATTCTATTGAAGAGGTTAAAGGTTCACTTAAAAGAGGGTTGTAACAAACTGAAAAAATCATTTGTTACAACCCTTAACCCTTTAAGAACAACCTGAATTAACCGAAATTCGTAGGAATTTAAGAAGTGGTTATTACTTGGTGGATGTCTTTTTCGGGGATATTATACGATTCTATAAAAACTGAAGTTATTTCCAGAGTAAGAGGTATATATTGGATTAAAGCGAATAATGAAGGGATAGAAAAAGGTCCACTATGATCAATATTTATAAGTTCAATGTACTTCATGGCAATCAGACAAACAATGGGCGATATGATGAAGATAGTTTGATATAATGAAGTGATTTAGTTTTCAGAGAGGGGGTTGATCGTGAAGAAGGTAATCCTATTTGTCATTGACTCCCTTCATCCTGTGGTCTTGGCCAGGATCCTTTCGGAAGGAAATGCCCCTGCTTTGAGCTTTCTTGCAAAACACGGAACTTACTTTGATCAAGTTATCTCCGCTTTTCCTACCATGACCCCTGTCGCCACAAGTTCCATGATCACGGGCACTTGGCCTGATCAACATGGAGTTCCTGGTTTTATCTGGTACAACGAGGAGATACGGAAGATTGTAGATTATGGAGCGACTTGGCAAAGCGTTTTAAAAATTGGTCCGCAGCAAGTACTTCGCAACCTGTTAATTAGGCTTAATGAGGAGCACCTTAATTCAAAAACGCCGACTTTGTATGAAGAACTGGAAGCAGGCGGATATAGTTCTGGTAACATTAACTTTTTCATGCATCGGGCTACACACCGTTACAAAGCAAAAATCCCCTTTTTGCTTTCTTTGGCGACGGGTTTTCGTTTAAAACAAGAACAAGTTTCAGGACCAGCACACTTGACCCTTGGTCAACTCATCCATCCGCCTTTCTACGGATGGCCTGTGAGTTATCCGATAGGGCCTTTTCATCGTTTCGGAGTCAATGATGTTTTTTCTGGGATGATAACTGCTCAGCTGGTCCGCGAAAAGAAGCAGCCAGATTTCACAGTGGTTTATTTCCCGGATAATGATAAATATTCACACCAATACGGTCCTTTGCGCTCAGGGCCTTCAATCGAGCGTGCAGACCAACAAATCGCTCTGGTCCTTGATGAGTTTAGTTCGTGGGAAAAAGCCTTAGAGGAAAATGTCATTATCGTTACTGGAGACCATGCTCAGTCGACGGTTGGGTTAGGTAAAGAATATCTGATCGACTTAGATTATGCGTTAAAGTCGTTTCAGCGCTTAAAGGCTACAGAAGAAGCAAGTGGAGATGACAATAGCAAAGAGATTGCCATTTGTCCGAACGAACGTATGGCTTTTATTTACCTGCTCCAGCGTAAAAACGAGATTTTACCAGAAGTGGTGGGCATTCTAGCGAAAGATCCGCGCAATGCCCAAATCGCATGGAAAGTGTCTGAAAATAGATATTGTGTTCTTCAAGGCGGAACGGAAAAACAACTTTACTTTTCGCGCATAGGCCCTTATCAAGACGTTTACGGTCAATTATGGTCTTTTGAAGGGGATCTGTCTGTGGTCGATGCCCAAGAAGCAGACCAAAAACTCATCGAATTTGGCAAGTACCCGGATGCATTTAATCGTTTGAGATCAGCCCTTGAAGCGCGGAGCGGAAGTCGTGTTGTTGTTTCGGCGGCATCGGGATATGAATATTTTGCTGTCGGTGCACCCATTCATCCGGGCGGAGGGAGCCACGGCTCCCTTGAACAAGAGGATTCGACAGTGCCGATGATTATTTCTGGAATGCCGGTCAGTTTGAAGCACCCACGGATTGTTGATTTATATTCAGTGATTCTCGAGCACTTTGGATTAGGTCGATAAGTGTAAAGTAAATAAGTAGTTATTTAGGAGAAGTAACAATTGACACGATGTATAACATTTTGCGATAGAATGTCAACTCTAATAATTAAGAAAGGAGCAGAAATCGTTACAGATTTCTGCTCCTAGTCATGTACACTGAGATCACTTTTATCCAATCGTAAGACTCCCACTTCTACAAGTGGGAGTGGTACCCCCGGCTCCGCTTCGGTGGGGGTAGAGTCCCCCACCGAAGACTCAATGTTCAACTTTAGTTGAACGAGTTCACTCTAATATCTCTTCGCTGGCCAGCAACTTTTCTAAGATCTCCGGTTTAGGAGTCAGGTATAAGGTCCAGTTCTGATCATAGATCACCATTCCGGGTTTAGCTGAGTTAGGCTTCTTTAACTGTTTGACATGTGTGTAGTCGACAGGGACTTGGGAAGAACCACGAGCTTGGCTGTAATAGATTGCCAGGGCCGCTGCTTCTTCAAGGGTGGTGTCGTCTGGAAATTCTTCTCCATCCTCGAGGGGAACGAGGACGTGAGAACCTGGAATTTGCTTGACATGGAGCCATAGATCATTGGGTTTTCCTTTGCGCAACGAGAGCCAATCGTTTTGAGCATTATTTTTACCGACAAAGATACTTTTGCCCTGACTGGAGCGATAGACGCGGGGCTGAGGAACCTCCTTAGGAGATTTTGCTTTAGATTTGGCATTTCCCTGGGGGCGGCCTTTTTTTAGTTTCAGGGTACTTCTTTTCAAATGCTTTCCAGTCACATACCCTTGTCCGACTAGTTCAATATGGATTTCATTCAGCTCAGCAAGGCTGGAGGCTTGATCCAAATTGACTCGTAATGAAGCTAGGTATTGAACTTCATCAAGTGTGGTTTCTTTGAGCGACTTTGTCTTGAGCAAGGTGGCTTTTGCTTTGTTATAAAGTTTGTAGTAGTGCTGGGCGTTGTCAATGACACTGATATGAGGATTGAGCGGAATGACTATGCTAGTGAGGTTGGGATCAAAATAATCTTCCACAGAGGTTTCGACTGATCCTTGGGGGATGCGGTAGAGATTCGCAGTCAACAGTTCTCCCCACTTTTGGTAGTTGAGGCTTGAATTAGCGTTGAGTAGGGCCTCCTCATAGATTTTAAGCTTCTTAGTGAAATGGGCATGTTTTTCTTGGACAATCTTTCTTAGAGAGCCCCGTTTCGATTCAAGCGAGTTGTTGCTGGATTTTGACTGATAAAAGATCTGGACTGCGTCATTTATTGAAGGGACGTGTTCCCTTCTTAATTCTTGATATTGTTGAAAAGGGGTAAAACTAAAGGCGATGAGTTTGTTTTCCGGTAGGGGATTATAGTAAAGGCAGGGTTGAATTTCGGGATTCTCCTCAGGATTGCCTAACTTACGGTAGGCTTGGAAAAGCCGTGAACAATCGATGTCACCGCACTGGTGGAGGAGGATTTCTGGATTCAATCCCGCTTGAATTACCATTTCACGGGCCAATTCTGGGCTGATCCCGGCAAAGCGGGCGAGAAGGATACCGGTTATGGAATGATCTAGATCTTCTTGGTAAAGGGTCTCTCGCCAGAGTTCTTCATCTGCTAGAGGCGGTTGTTTTTCCTGCGAAGGAGGAGAGAGATAAGCGCGACCGGGTAAAACCTCGCGGTATTGGCTTAGGACATGTGAGTATCGTTTAAGTCCGTCAAGGATCGTATTCGTGGTTGGGTCAACGAGAATAAGATTGCTGTGTTTTCCCATAATTTCTAAATGTAGATGCAACGAAACTAAATCGCCACGGTCGTTGTAATTTTGAATTTCGAAGGCCACAACACGTTCCAGATCTTTTTGGTGCAGGTCAATGATTTTACCACCCTCTAGATGTTTGCGGAGAATCATACAAAACATGGGGGGAGAAGGTGGATTTTTTTTGTTTTCTTGAGTGAGGTGAAAGCGGGGGGAAGTGGCACTGGTACTAAGCAGAAGGCGTCTAGATCCCTGTTGACGCAATTGGAGATGAATCTCATCTTTTTCGGGTTGATGAATTTTATCGATACGTGCTCCGATGAGTTGTGGAGCAAGTTCATTTACGAGATAGGCGAGGGTAACACCGTCTAAGGCCATGTGATGACATCCTTTCTATAGAGAATCCCCTTTTTAGTATAACACACTTGTTTTACTGAGGCATTTTTCCATACTTTAGGGAATAAGCATGTACTACAAAAGGGACAAAGCCATTTGTGCGATGTGCGATGCACGATGCAGGAAAAGGAGGAAAAAGGGCATGCGGCAACAGGCGTGGCATGTGCTGCCTTGGCTTGACGTGGCCAAGGCGTTGGATGTACATCCGGCAAAAGGGTTAAATCTTAAAGAAGTGCGTAACCGATTACAGGAGGTTGGAAAGAATGTTTTAGCGGTAAAAAAAGGGACGCATCCTGTGTTTTTGTTTCTGGGACAATTTAAGGATTTTATGGTGCTAGTTTTACTAGCGGCCACTGTAGTCTCAGGGCTATTAGGTGAGATCGCGGATGCCATCACGATCTTGGCAATTTTAATGATTAACGCCATTCTAGGTTTTGTGCAGGAGTTTCGCGCGGAGCGTTCCATGGAATCGCTGCGCTCCCTCACGGCTCCAGAGGCGCGAGTGTTGCGGGAAGGTATGGAACAACGGATTCCAGCAGCAGATGTTGTGCCTGGAGATATTGTGCTTTTGGAAACCGGAGATCGTATTCCGGCGGATTTGCGTTGGATTCAGGCAGTCAACATACAAGTGGAAGAATCAGCTTTGACGGGGGAATCTCATCCTGTGGGCAAAAGTATTTCTCCACTTCAGGAGGAATTAACCCCCATGGCAGATCGGAAAAATATGGGATATATGGGGACTTCTATCGTGAACGGTCGAGGGGCAGGGGTAGTCGTAGCGACTGGGATGGAAACGGAGATGGGCGTCATTGCCGACATGATCCAAAATGTAGAAAATGAAGAAACCCCTTTGCAGAAGCGTTTAGCGGAACTCGGTAAATGGTTGGTCCTGATCAGTTTTCTGGTCTGTACTGCTGTGGTGGTTACAGGGGTCTTAAGAGGTGAGGACTTTTATAAGATGTTTTTCACAGGAGTTTCCTTGGCTGTAGCAGCTATCCCAGAAGGTCTGCCGGCTATTGTTACCGTTGCTTTGGCAGTAGGAGTTCAACGAATGGTTAAGCGGCAAGCGATCATTCGGAAACTGCCAGCTGTTGAGACGTTGGGGTGTGCAACGGTGATTTGTTCGGATAAAACGGGGACCTTGACCCAGAATGAAATGACAGTACGCCTAATCTATTCAGATGGACGAAAGATTACAGTTTCAGGTGAAGGGTACGATCCCAAAGGTGAGTTCCAGGGTGCGAATCCAGAAAAAGAACGGGATCCCCTCAACGCCGGGTTAAAGATCGCAGCACTTTGCAATAATTCCATCTTGACAAAGAAGGGAGTACAAGTTGCTGGCCTCTTCCGTTCCAAAGGAAAGGATGCCCCTTGGGGCATCGAGGGAGATCCTACTGAAGGCGCTATTTTAGTGGCTGCTGCGAAGGCTGGGATCTGGCGAGAGGTTTTGGAACGCAAACAAGAGCGGATTGGCGAGTTGCCCTTTGATTCGGATCGCAAGAGGATGAGCGTTGTCTATCAGACGAAGCAGGGGCGCAAGGCCTATGTTAAAGGGGCGCCCGATATGGTGTTACGACTTTGCCAGAAGGAGTTGACTGGGCAGGGAGTTGTAGAGCTATCCGCTGAACGCAAGAAAAATATCATGCGGGCCAACGACGACATGGCACGGCATGCTCTTAGGGTTCTAGCAGTTGCTGAAAAACCATTATCAGATTCCGAGCCGCTCGATGAGAACGTAGAACATGGCTTGACCTTTGTCGGGCTGTTGGGAATGATTGATCCACCGCGAGCCAGTGCAGTAAAAGCGATTAGAGTCTGTCGACAAGCTGGGATTAAACCAGTCATGATCACGGGAGATCATCGCCTAACCGCTGAAGCCGTCGCTCATGAATTAGGAATTTTCCGCGGTTCGAGCGGGGGGGTCATAACCGGAGCAGAACTGGAGCAGACGTCTGATCGGGATTTAAGTGAGCGAATTATGGATATTTCCGTTTTTGCCCGAGTGACCCCGAAAGATAAACTCAGAATCGTACGTGCCTATAAAAAGCGGGGACAAGTGGTTGCTATGACTGGGGATGGGGTTAATGATGCTCCGGCAGTCAAAGAGGCGGATATTGGGGTAGCCATGGGTAAAACGGGAACGGATGTGACGAAGGAAGCTTCATCAATGGTTCTAGGTGATGATAATTTTGCGACAATCGTAGCTGCAGTGGAAGAGGGGCGAGGAATCTACGACAACATTCGGAAGTTTATTCGCTATTTACTTTCCTGCAATTTAGGAGAAGTCCTGACGA
Organism: Desulfosporosinus burensis; assembly: GCF_054657535.1. Classification (NCBI taxonomy): domain Bacteria; kingdom Bacillati; phylum Bacillota; class Clostridia; order Eubacteriales; family Desulfitobacteriaceae; genus Desulfosporosinus; species Desulfosporosinus burensis. The sequence continues at coordinate 96,257 of NZ_BAAHYN010000003.1, read as the reverse complement.
TGTTCTTAGCGACGCTCGTGGGGTTACCACTTCCCTTATTACCGATTCAAATACTATGGGTTAATCTAGTAACTGACGGCTTACCTGCGATGGCCTTAGGGGTAGATGGAGCTGAACCAGGCATTATGAACCGTCCACCAAGGGTCCCCGGAGAGAGTATTTTTGCGCGGGGGTTGGCCAGAAAAATTGCAGTCAGAGGTACATTCATTGGACTAGGAACTCTCTTCGTATTTGTAGTGGCACTTTTCATGGGGGTCAATATGCTGGGTGCCCGGACTATGGCCTTTACAACGCTGGTGTTTTCCCAATTGTTCCATGTTTTTGATTGTCGGTCAGAGGAACGTAGTATTTTTGAAGTGGGCCTCTTCTCAAATCTCTATCTTGTAGGAGCGGTGATGATCTCTACTATCATGCAGCTCTGCGTAATCTATCTTGAGCCTTTACAAGCCATCTTTAAGACCGCACCGTTAGTTAGTTGGCAATGGATTTTAATTCTATGTGTGGCCGGTGGACCATCCGTTCTGATCGGATTTGCTCGGTTCATTAAGCTCAGTTGGCAAGGTAAACCAGCTATCGTTAAGGGATAAATGCGAATCTCGACAATCCCTCGTGTATACTTGGTTAAAAGGTTGACCCACTTCACCTGGCGTAGTATTCTTTTAATGAGATATTGCGTAGGATATAGAAACTAACTACAGATGGAGTGAACTCCATCTGTAGTTTAGCTTAAACCATCGAGAGGCAAAATTTGATATTCGAACCTCAAAATCGCTTAACAGATCAAAATTCAGAGAGGGGAATACGAATGGAATTCATTAAAATGCATGGTCTAGGAAATGATTTTGTCTTTCTAGACCATTTTTCGGTTACACCGGACGGAGAAGTGGATTACCCGGAGTTAGCCAAGAAGCTCTGCCACCGTCAATTTGGAATTGGAGGGGACGGATTAGCGGTTATCTTACCTTCGCAAGTCGCGGATGCTAAGATGCGAATTTTTAATCCAGATGGATCGGAACCTGAGATGTGTGGGAATGCTATACGTTGTACTGCGAGATATGTCTACGATCTTGGCATTGTGATTCATGATCCAATCCTCGTGGAAACTCTTGCGGGTGTCTTGAAGCTTAATCTCTTTATCGAAAAGGCTCAAGTTCAGGGAGTGAAGGTGGATATGGGCGAGCCCATTTTGCGTTCAGACCTGATTCCTGTTCTAGGTCAAGGGGAACCAGTCGTGGGGCAGAGTCTTGAAGTCTTAGGAGAAACGTTCTTATATACTGCTGTATCGATGGGAAATCCGCACTGTGTTATCTTTGTCGATGATTTTAGCACACTGGACTTTGATCGTGTTGGACCGGCAATTGAGAAGCATTCGTTGTTTCCACGTAAAACCAATGTGGAATTTATCCAAGTCAATTCTCCTCGGGAATTGACCATGAAAGTTTGGGAACGAGGTGCTGGACCAACGTTGGCCTGCGGGACAGGTGCCTGCGCATCTACCGTTGCCGCCGTGCTTAATCAGAAAACTGAGCGTGCGGTCACTGTACATCTGCCCGGTGGAGACCTATTTATTGAATGGGGATCAGATAACCACGTGTATATGACTGGACCTGCGGCTTACGCGTTTAAGGGTGAATGGCTGGAGCCAAAGGAATAAGAGAGCTTGTCATTGAAAAAGTGCAGATTAATGGGTGGGAAGTTTCGGCTGCGTAGTAGAAGTCTTAAGGATGGGGCTGTAACAAACTTAGTTTTAGTTTGTTACAGCCCCATCATGCATTAGGGTCATAGGTAATATGTCGCGGATTTGGTATAATATTAGAAAGAAGCATTGTGAATTAGTGAAAGTGAATTAAATAAATAATAAAGAGGTGAAGAAACCCGGATGACCGGTGCTCATTCCGGGTAGCATATGGCAAATAGCATGACTGGTTTTGGTCGCGGAGAGGCTAGTGGAAGTGGTTATCAAGTATCAATCGAACTCAAATCTGTTAATCATCGGTTTTTGGAGATGGTGGTAAGGACCCCGCGTAACTATAGTAGCTTTGAGGAGCGGATCCGAAAAATGCTTCAAGAAAAGTACCAACGCGGTCGGATTGAAGTCTATCTAAATGTGGTGGAAACAGAAGGACGAAAGAGATTGGCGAAGGTTGACAATGATTTGGCACTGTCGTATGATAAGACATTGAAAGATCTCTCTTTAGCTCTACATACAGCGTATGAAACAGATATTTACCGTTTAGTCTCTTTACCAGAGGTTCTCTCGGTTGAGGAGCCTGTCATCGATCTAGATGCTTTATGGGGGGTATGTGCCGAAGCCCTTTTTAAGGCATCTGAAGGATTCGGGCAAATGCGCCGTACTGAAGGAGGAAAGTTAACAGTTGATCTACTTCAAAGGCTCGATCTCATCAGTGAGCATCTGCAGACAATAGCTGAGCGCGCACCGTTTGTCGTAACAGATTACCAAGAACGTTTACAGGAACGACTTCAGACAATCTCGGGCGAGGTTGAATTGGATGGGGCTCGATTAGCAAACGAAGTTTTATATTTTGCAGATCGTGCCTCGATCACGGAAGAGTTGGTTCGTTTTGACAGTCATCTAGCTCAAGGTCGGGAAGCCTTGGGAAGTCAAGATCCGGTCGGGCGTAAACTGGACTTTTTAGTTCAAGAAATGAATCGCGAAATCAATACTATTGGGTCTAAAGCGAATGATTTAAGGATTGGCCAACAGGTGGTTAGTGTCAAAACTGAATTGGAAAAGATTCGCGAGCAAATCCAAAACTTAGAGTAATGGAGGATCAACGTGGACATTAAGCTCATTAACATAGGGTTTGGCAATATTGTCTCTGCCAATCGAATTATATCCATTGTGAGTCCGGAATCCGCCCCGATAAAACGTATTATCCAAGAAGCTCGAGATACAGGTATGCTGATCGATGCTACTTATGGACGGCGTACACGTGCCGTGATTATCTGTGACAGCCATCATGTGATTCTTTCTGCCGTCCAGCCTGAAACTGTGGCTCACCGTCTTTCTGCGAAAGAGTCAACTACTCACGCTGAAGACCCAGCAGATTAGGGGTGTAGTGTGGAAAAAGGTCATGGATTATTAATCATTCTTTCAGGCCCTTCTGGAGCGGGCAAGGGGACGCTTTGCCAAGAATTGCTTCGCCAGGTACCCAATTTAAAATATTCTGTCTCTATGACGACGCGGTCGCCTCGCCCTGGTGAAGTGGAAGGAATTCATTATTTTTTTCGCCCACAGACAGAATTTGAAGCCTTGATTGCTGGGGATGAATTATTAGAATGGGCATCATTTTGCGATAATTATTATGGAACGCCACGATTTGCTGTTGAACAAGCGATACAAGAAGGACAGGATGTCATTTTAGAGATCGAAATTCAAGGTGCCTTACAAGTCAAAAAGCGGTTTCCTCAAGGTGTCTTTACGTTTATTGTCCCACCTTCTTTGGATATTCTAGCTGAACGCATTCACAAGCGGGGGACTGAGACGGAGGATGTCATTCAGAAACGCTTAGCCACCGCAATACAGGAACTGGAGTATGTGAGTGAGTATGACTATGTAGTCATTAATGATGAAGTTCCTGTGGCTGTCGATAAACTTAAGAGTATTTTAGTGGCAGAAAAATGCCGGGTTAAACGAAAACCGTTTGTTTTTAAGGGGGAATTTTAATGAAACAACCGTCACTTGATGTGCTTATGGGTAAGGTCGATAGCAAGTATACATTAGTCATCGTGGTTGCTAAACGGGCGCGAACGATTATGGAAGAAGCTAAGCATGAAGATTTAGCTAAGGGTATAAAGCCAGTGAGTATATCATTGGAGGAGATTTCGCACTCAAAATTTAGCTATGAATGTACCCCTGAAGAGGGAGTGTAATATTATGTTTACTGGGAGGAAAATCCTTGTCGGGGTCACCGGTGGAATTGCAGCTTACAAAGCGGCAGAAGTTGTTAGCCGCTTACGCAAATTGAACGCTGAAGTCCATGTGGCGATGACAAAATCTGCGACAGAATTTATAACTCCCCTTACACTGCAGAGCCTTTCGGCAAACCCAGTGTGCGTAGACATGTTTGACGAACCGAAGCGTTGGAATGTGGAGCATATCGCCCTGGCAGAGCATGTCGATGCAGTCATAGTTGCTCCGGCCACGGCCAATATATTAGCTAAGATGACAACTGGCTTAGCCGATGATTTTCTTTCAACGGTTCTATTGGCAACACGAGTGCCCATTTTTGTGGCACCGGCCATGAACCAGGCCATGTATCATCATCCGGCCACTCAAGCTAACCTGACACGTCTCCAAGAGCGCGGGATAAAGATCATAGGCCCTGGCACTGGTTTTCAAGCGTGTGGCACAGAAGGGGTTGGTCGCATGAGTGAAGCGATCGAGATCGTGGAGTCTTTAGCACAGTTTTTTTCTGGATCGGATTGGTTGAAGGGTAAGAAGGTGCTTGTGACGGCTGGAGGAACGCAAGAACCGCTTGATCCTGTGCGTTATCTGGGCAACCGAAGTTCTGGACGAATGGGATATGCTATTGCTCAGGCCTTACAAGAGGTAGGCGCGGAGACAGTTCTAATTAGTGCACCTACGGATTTACCAACTCCGCAGGGAGTGACAAGGGTATCAGTGCAGACAGCTCTAGAAATGTACGATGCAGTTTTGGAGCGGTTCCCTGAGGTAGATGTTGTTATCAAAGCAGCAGCCGTAGCGGATTATCGACCGGCGGTTCTTGCTGAGCAAAAGATTAAAAAGGATGGGACAAAGCGTACGATAGAGTTAGTTCCTAACCCTGATATACTAGCGGAACTTGGGCGTAAGAAAACATCTCAAATTTTAATTGGGTTTGCGGCGGAGACGGAGAATCTCCTAGCGAATGCCCAAGGTAAAATGCTCAGAAAGAACGTCAATCTCTTGGTAGCTAACGATGTTACCAAGCAGGGAGCCGGCTTTGGTAGTCCAACAAACATTGTCAGTTTTCTCTTTCCCGATGGGAGAAGAATAGATTTTCCTCAAATGAGCAAACTGGAGGTTGCACGGAATCTCGTGGGTGAAATTGCCAACCTCCTCGGCGTATAAAGAAAACCTGACTTGTGCCAAGCCACGGGCGAGGCGGAAGTCTTTGGTTGCACTTATGCCACCCGAACTTAAACAGCTCATTTGGTAAAAACAAAGGAGTGAAATAATTGGTCAGAAAATTATTTACATCAGAGTCTGTGACAGAAGGGCATCCGGATAAGATCTGTGACCAGATTTCAGATGCTATTTTGGATGCGATTTTTGCCTTAGATCCAAATGCCCGAGTGGCTTGTGAAACAACTGTTACGACTGGATTAGTTCTTGTCGCTGGTGAAATTACAACCTCGTGTTATGTGGATATTCCACATGTGGTACGGGAAACAATCCGGAAAGTGGGGTATACCCGTGCCAAATATGGCTTTGACGCCGATACTTGCGCTGTCTTAACCTCAATCGGAGAACAATCTGCGGATATCGCTCTGGGCGTGGATCGGGCCTTGGAAGCGAAAACGGGGGATATGAGCGATAGTGATATTGAAGCGATCGGAGCCGGTGACCAAGGAATGATGTTCGGCTATGCAACGAATGAAACCGAAAGCTACATGCCAGTTCCCATCGATTTAGCTCACCGTTTAGCACGTCGGCTTAGTGAGATGCGTAAATCAGATCTTTTAAACTATTTGCGTCCGGATGGGAAAACCCAGGTGACTGTAGAATACGAGGACAACAAACCGATTAGGGTAGATACCATCGTAATCTCTACTCAGCATCATCCAGATGTAACTCAAGACCAAATACGCCGCGATTTACTTCAATATGTTGTGTACCCAACAGTTCCCAAAGAACTACTTGATGAAGATACGAAGTATTTTATTAACCCGACGGGACGTTTCGTGATTGGTGGTCCTCAAGGGGATTGCGGCCTGACGGGACGTAAAATCATTGTGGACACTTATGGCGGGATGGCACGCCATGGCGGCGGCGCTTTCTCTGGCAAGGACCCCACAAAGGTTGACCGTTCAGCTGCTTATGCTGCACGATACGTGGCAAAAAACGTTGTAGCTGCTGGGTTGGCTGACCGTTGCGAATTACAAATTGCCTATGCCATTGGTGTAGCCCGCCCGGTATCTGTTTCTATTGAGACGTTTGGAACTGCTAAAATTGCCGATACTAAGATTGTGGAGTTTATTATGCAGACGTTTGACCTAAGGCCTGCTGGAATTATCAAGGCTTTAGATCTCCGTCGTCCAATCTATCATCAGACAGCCGCCTATGGGCACTTCGGCAGAACTGATCTCGATCTTCCTTGGGAAAGAACAGATAAGGTGGAAGTCCTGCGGAAACTTGCAGGACTGTAGGCCTATAACCCTAAAAGTCAGACTGTTAGAAGGAGTCCCACGTTAGTATTGAGAGATATTGATGTGGGGCTCCCGCTTTGCCCACTACTTTTCCACCTTATCAATTTCTTTTTTAATATCGCTGATTGCCCCTGAAACACTTAATTTAGCATATCAAAGGTACCAATTCCAATGTCACCATTTTCCTTCAATTTACCGACACTTTGAAATCCATCATAATTTCCTGCAAGAAGTGAATTAATAGTAGAAACCTGATATAGAGTATCACTTTCTTTTGATAGTATATTAGATCATATAATTGCGCTCTGAGGGTAATGTGTTATAGTAATAAGCATAATTAATAGTGGAATTTTTGCAAAAGTAGGAGATGGGGTAATGGACATAGCAGATAAAGTGTCTAAGTTAACAGAATCTACAGAGAAACAATGGCTAGCGGGTCTTCAGAAAACGGTGGAGCGAGTATTGCCTATCCCCCATTATCAAGAAAGCTATAGTGCTGTAGGGATAACTCAAGCAGCGCATATTAAGTCACTCAGAGATTTTCAGAAACTTCCATTAACGACTAAAGAAGATTTGCGCAAGAATTATCCCTTTGGACTTTTTGCCGAACCGATGGAAAATATTGTGCGTCTTCATGCCTCCTCAGGAACAACGGGTAAGCCAACTGTTGTGGGGTATACTAGCCAGGATATTTCGTTATGGGCGAAGATTGTGGCCGATGAGCTGAGACGAGTCGGCGTAACAAAAAAAGATGTTGTCCAAATTGCTTACGGATACGGCTTGTTTACAGGGGGGATGGGACTGCACTATGGCTGCGAGGAACTTGGCGCTATAGTAGTCCCTATTTCTGGAGGAAATACAGCTCGACAGCTAATGCTAATGAGGGATTTCGGTACAACTGTATTGGCATGCACCCCTTCTTATGCTTTATATCTAGCGGAGAGTCTAGAGGAATCGGGAATTTCTCGTGATGAGTTAAAGTTGAAAATCGGGGTCTTCGGTGCAGAGCCATGGTCCGAAGGCATGAGAGAACAAATCGAGACGCGATTGGGCATCAAAGCTTATGACATTTATGGACTCAGCGAAATCATGGGACCGGGTGTTGCTTTAGAATGTCCAGCCCAAAATGGATTACATATTGACGAGCATTTTTATCCGGAAGTCTTAGATGGAGAAGGAAATCCACTCCCTGTCGGCGAACGAGGAGAACTAGTGATTACCAGCTTAGAAAAACAGGGCTTTCCAGTTTTGCGCTATCGAACCAAGGATTTGACCAAGTTGCGTTATGGTAAGTGTTCTTGCGGACATATCGGATGGACAATGGAACGTGTTACAGCTCGAGTAGACGATATGTTAATCATTCGGGGAGTTAATGTCTTTCCTAGTCAAGTTGAAGAGGCAATTCTTTCTTCGGGTGGTTTTGAACCACACTATCTGTTGGTCGTTTATCGCGCTGGGAATTTAGATCAACTAGAAGTCCAAGTGGAAGTTAATGAAACGAGCTTCTTTGATGAAGTCCGTGAATTAGAAGTCCGTCAACAACGTTTACAACAAAGGATAGAAGAAATCTTGGGAATCTCGGTCCGCATACGCTTAGTTGAACCTAAGAGCATACCGCGAAGTGAGGGCAAGGCTATTCGGGTTATTGACAAACGTAATAAGGAGGGGTAAACGTGTTACAATTATCTATTTTTCTGGAAAATGCTAAAGGACGATTGGCTGAGGTAATCAGCCTCTTAGCTGAACTAAAGGTAAATTTAAGGGCCCTGTCGTTAGCAGATACCAAAGATTATGGAGTGTTACGGATTATCGTGGATGAACCTGAAGTGACAGCGGAGAAATTACGTGAACGAAAAGTGGTTGTTTCCTTAACCCCGGTATGGGTTCTAATGGTTCCAGATCGCACGGGTGGATTAGCTGAGGTACTCAATCTGCTCGTCCAACAGGATGTGATCGTGGAGTATATGTATGCGTTTGTTGAGGCAAAGGATCAGAAAGCTCAAGTTGTTCTGCGTGTTCAGGACAAGGAGATCATGGAAAAGGCTGTGAAGACGCTTAATTTGCCTGTAAGGTAGGAGGAAGTGGGGAGGAAGTATCTTAGCACAGTCGCACATCCTACGCCGGTAGGTATTTCTTTTGGGATCGCGGCTTCGGCAATACTCTATCCTTCGCCGCGAAGTGTTTCTTTTGGGATCAGCGGCTTCGGCGATACTCTATCCTTCGCCGCGAAGTGTTTCTTTTGGGATCAGCGGCTTCGGCGATACTCTCCACCGGAGACTATCGTACCGGAGACTATCGTGTTCCTTAAGCTAAGAAACTTCCTCTGTCTGGGATTTAGAGCAAGATTATTGGGTCCTAGGGGCTGTTTGCTCGAGTATGGAATGAGGATGTCCATAATTGTGTGAGAAGAATAAAACAAGCGGCTCTTGCTAGAACAAGAGCCGCTTGCTATATTTATTATTGCTTGCTGCTTTTTCTTTACTCTTTCTTTACTCTTTCTTCCCAGAGCTTGAAGCTACGACAGGGGCCCCTTTGAGCACGAGGTTTAAGGTAATACCAACGATGGTTGCCCAGGCGACTCCGTGTTCTTTTAAGCCAATCCCGAGGGCGAAGATGACGGAAGCTATGATGAGGTTTTTAGTATCAGAAAAATCAACTTTAGCTTCGATGAGTGTACGTAATCCCGCTGCGCCAATCATCCCGAAGAGGAGGATTGTGACCCCGCCCATGACGGAAATGGGAATGGACATGATCGCGGCTTGTAAAGGGTTAATCATACTGAAAATAATTGCCAGAATAGCGGCAATCCAGATGTTGAAGGTGCTGTATACTTTTGTTACGGCAAGTACCCCAATGTTCTCACCGTAGGTGGTAACGGGAGGGCCGCCGAGGAAACTGGCTACGGCTGTGGCTAGACCATTGCCGAGGAGGACTCGATGAAAGCCTGGTTTTTTAATGGGGTCAGAATGAGTAATGTTGCCTAAGACAATCATATGTCCCAAATCTTCGATGATGGTAACTAGAGCCAGTGGAGCCATTACCAAAATCGCCATTTTATCAAGGCTAGGCAGTCGAAAATCGCTTCCTAGGGCGACTGGGAAGACAAAAAGTTGATTAAAGGAGGCATAGAATGCGGTTAGATCAACGAGTCCCATGACTGCTGCGACAATATATCCAGCAACGATCGCGACAAGGATGGGGATGATCTTTAGGAAGCCTTTAGCATACACGGAAAGCAAAGCGGCAATAGCTAAGGTGAAGGCGGCGATATACCAATCATTAGAGGCCATGCCAACAGCAACTGGGGTCAAGCTTAAGCCGATGATGGCAACGACTGGACCAGCAACGATGGGAGGTACAATCTTGTGAATCCAACTGGTTCCAAAAGCAGCCATAAGAACATAGAGAACGATATACACGACACCAACAGCTAAAACTCCACCCATAGCCCCAGCAGGATTGTTATTCGTCTGGACAAAGGTGGTTAAGGCTGCGATGTAGGCAAAGGATGAACCTAAATAAGCAGGAACCCGACTATTGGTCAATAATAGAAATATTATGGTGCCGATCCCTGAAGAAAGGAGAGCCACCGAAGGGCTAAGACCCGTTAGGAAAGGGACAAGAACAGTAGCACCAAACATAGCAAAGACATGTTGTAGGCCGAGAGGGATCGCCTGGGCAAGGGGGAGTTTCTCGTGAATTTGAACTTCTGTAGACATAGAATAACCTCCTCTTTCTTAAACAAAAAACCTCTTCCCTGCCCGCAAGCAAGAAAGAGGTGTCCATGTCAATTCATGGTTCGCCATTCCCTTCTTAGTCTCACGGGACTAATTTAAAGGTGCAAGATTTAACTTAATTGAGCATATCATAATTCGTTCCATTTTGACAAGGGTCTAAATAAACTGTGTCATAAAATTGTTGAGTTAAAATTATTGTTTATATGAGAAAGAATATGATAAAAATGTAATGTGCGCGTGAATTTGGTATAATGTATTGACCAATCTTGACATTAGCGTATTGATGATTTTTCAATAAGGAGGCGTGTGATGTTTCGCTATGCTGAAGTCCTGGTTGATGTAGCAAATCGGCGCCTAGATCAAAGTTATCATTATATAATTCCTGAGTATCTTAGTTTAAGGATAGGAATGAGAGTTGTCGTCTTTCTCCAGAACCGCAAAATACAAGGGCTCGTCGTGAATGTCACCAATGATCTGCCGGTGGAACTGGAAAATATCACTCTTAAACCAGTGATTGAAATTATTGATGAGGGAAGTCTTGTTCCGCCGGAACTCATTGAACTGGCTCATTGGTTAGCCCAAACGACCATTTGTTCAGTTGCTCAAAGCTTACATACGGTTTGGCCGCTTCTTAAAGGAAAGATGGATGAGTGGATTATTCTCATTGCCTCGCTTGAGGATTCAGATGTACAGGCTTTAAAATGGATGGATACGGAAGCTTATCGAGCAATTACAGTGCTAAATAGAGCAAGGAGTAAGGCTATTTCCCTAAAAGTCTTTTTAAAGAGAGCAGATATTTCTGGTGAGACACTCGATAAACTCCTCCACCAAGGTTGGGTGAAAAAAGAAACGCGTTTTGTGTCCCCTCATGGAGCAGGTACAACATCGCCAGTAGCTCATAAACAGGATAACGCTTTTCCTGAGGGAAACGAGGTCAAAGATCAGCGTTTTCCTAGGGGTAGAACCTATGAATTAACTTTGGAGCAAGCTACAGCCGTGAGGAATGTGCTGACAGCTCTGGCAGAAGAGTCGTCTCAAACTATCTTGTTGCATGGTGTGACGGGCAGTGGAAAGACCGATGTTTACCTTGAGTTAATTACTCAAGTATTAGCTCAAGGTGGAGATGCCATTCTTTTGGTACCCGAAATTTCCCTAACCTCTCAAGTAGCCCGATATTTCGAAACCCAATTTGGGGAGCAAGTTATTATCTTGCACTCGGGTTTACAACCGAGAGAAAAAATGAAAGCTTGGCAGGATATTTTGTCAGGGCGGAAACGAATTGTTATTGGGGCACGTTCTGCAGTGTTTGCACCTTTGCCACACTTGCGTCTGATTATTTTAGATGAAGAACATGATAGCGCTTATAAACAAGATGAGAATCCAAAATATCTCGCACGAGATGTTGCCCGTAAGCGGATGGAACAGAGAAAGGGTGTTGTCTTGCTGGGGAGTGCTACCCCTTCTCTTGAAGCCTATGCTGCAGCCCAATCAGGTAAAATCCGCATGCTGACGATGTCCTCACGGATTGGAGCCAGTGTTTTGCCAACCGTCGAAATCGTCGATATGCGTATGGAACTGCAAACGGGAAATCGGAGTATGTTTTCCCTATCATTACAGCAGAAACTGCAGGAAAGACTGGCCCGGGGTGAGCAAACGATGCTTTTCCTGAATCGCCGAGGGTATTCAACCTTTGTGATTTGCCGAGAATGTGGGTATGTGGTCAGTTGCCCTAATTGTGATATTGCTTTGACCTATCATACTCAAGGGCAGGCCATGCGATGTCATTATTGTAATCATCATGAGCTACCACCTCATACATGTCCGAATTGCGGCAGCCGCTATATCCGTTTTTTTGGGCAGGGGACTCAGCGAGTCGAAGAGGAACTACAGGTTTTATTACCAGAGGTTGCTATTTCGCGTTTGGATTTTGATACGACACGATCTAGAGAAGCCCATAGAGAGATATTAGAAAGCTTTCGTCGACAAGAAGCCGCGGTTTTAGTAGGGACTCAGATGATGGCCAAAGGCTTAGATTTTCCGAATGTCACATTAGTAGGGGTCATAGCGGCAGATCAAACCCTCAATATGCCGGATTTTCGGGCTAGAGAACGAACGTTTCAACTATTAACTCAGGTTGCCGGTCGAGCGGGTCGAAGTATCAAACCAGGTGAGGTTGTGATTCAAACCTATTCTCCAATGGATGGTGCAGTCGTGATGGCAGCTCAGCATGATTACAAGGGGTTCTTTTGGGAGGAGATTCGCTATCGCAAAGAGCGCAAGTACCCACCTTACACCCATATCATTCGGGTTTTGCTGCTTCATGACAAGGAAGATCGAGTTATTAAAGGGGCGAATGATTTGGGAGCTTGCTTGCTGCAAGGAATGCAAGATCCTAAATTTAAAAACACTGGCTTTGATATTTTAGGGCCTTCTCCTGCTGTATTGTCCAGGCTTAAAAATCAATGGAGATGGCAGATATCTGTCAAAGGAGCTCGGCAAGACGTGCTTAGAGCGTTTTTGCATCAAGGAGTTCAACAATTTTTTAAAAGTCCTGCTAGCAATGGAATAGTTTTGAACATCGAAGTCAATCCTTTATCTATGTAAGTAGGTCAATTGCAGTGAATCAATGGATTTCAGCGGACATAGATGTGAAAGTCCAAGAATCGGAGGCGAGTGTCCTATGTTGCAAAGTGATATATGACTAAAATACAATAGGATCAACGAAAGGGGTTAGTGAAAATGGCTGTGTATCAAATTGTAGAAATAGGTGCGGATGTACTGCGTGAAAAAGCGAAAGAGGTAAAAGAAATTAATGTGTCGATCATAAAACTTCTCGATAATCTGATGGATACGATGGAGGCTGCCGAAGGAGTGGGGATTGCTGCTCCTCAAATTGGAGTGTCCAAGCGAGTGATTATTGTTAAAGTGGAGGATGTGGTAGTGGAACTCGTCAATCCTGTCATTTTGGAAAAAGAGGGAGAGGCCGTCGCAGAAGAAGGGTGCCTGAGCATACCGAAAATGACAGGAGATGTTGTGAGGGCTGCCAAAGTTCGCGTCCAGGGTTTAAATCGTCAAGGTGAAATGTGTGACATTTATGCAGACCGTTTATTAGCTCGGGCTTTACAACATGAGATTGATCATCTTGAAGGAATTTTATTTGTCGATGTAGCTAAGAAAACTTATCGAAGCTGAGCGCGAGGTTCGAAGCGCGAAGCAGGGAGCACGAGCATGAATGAAGCATAAGGGCGGCCTTAGTTCGAGCCTCGAACCTCGCACTTCGTGCCTCGAGAAAGGGGATTGGGTATGCGTTTAGTTTTTATGGGTACACCGGATTATTCTGTACCGAGTTTGCGGGCCTTGGTGAGAGAAGGACATGATATTGTCGGTGTCTTTACTCAACCAGATCGACCAGCCGGACGAGGAAAGAACTTAAAACCTAGTTCCGTAAAAATTGCTGCTCAGGAATTAGGATTGTCAGTTTTTCAACCTTTAAGAATAAAAACACCTGAAGAAATTCAATTGCTAAAGGATCTGGCCCCAGATAGTATTATTGTTGTCGCTTACGGACAGATTCTATCCAAGGATATTTTACAGATCCCTTTAAAAGGGTGTATTAACGTTCATGCTTCTCTACTTCCTGCTTACCGCGGGGCTGCCCCTATTCATTGGGCGCTAATGAAGGGGGAAACCCTAACAGGAGTAACCACGATGTTGATGGACGAAGGCTTAGATACGGGGGACATGTTGCTGAAACGAGAAATTGAAGTTTCTGAAGAGGCAACCACGGGCGAAATTCATGATCAATTAGCGACTTTGGGAGCGGAATTGCTGATAGAAACGTTGGAGGAGTTAGAATTGGGGAGATTAATTCAGATACCCCAAACAGGTGAAACAAATTATGCTCCCCTCCTAAAACGTGAACACGAACGCCTAGACTGGTCACGTAGCGCTGTTGATCTTCATCATCAAATCCGGGGCCTAAATCCTTGGCCAGGAGCCTACACGACCTTCAGAGGGGAGAACCTTAAGATTTGGCGAAGTGCTCCTTTTCTGACCGTCGAAAAGGGTTCGGAACTAACAGCTCCGGGACAAATTATCCAACTCAGCGGAGATGGTTTGCTGGTGCAGACCGGGGAAGGAATGTTGCGGATTTGGGAAGTCCAACCAGCAGGAAAACGTAGTATGCCTGCCAAAAGTTTTTTCATAGGGCGGCACGGTGAGGCTGGGGAAAAATTTGGAGAAATAGATTAGTGGATTCTTCAGCTAAAGCTGGTTTTGGAGACGACAGTGGGAAATCTATCCCCTCGTTGTAAAAAGGCTAAAACGCCCATCTATAAAGGGGCTGACTACAAAGTAGATAATATGGAGGTGTTTTAATGTTTTTTTGGGATGCTACTATGGTTCTTTTAATTCCTGCAATCTTACTCTCCCTATTTGCGCAATATCGGATTTCTTCGTCTTTCAAAAAGTATTCGAAAATCCGTTCGGAGGCAGGGCTGACAGGGGCGCAGGCTGCACGTGAGCTCTTGAACAGTGGTGGATTATACGATGTGCGAGTAGAACCGATCGGAGGTCGACTTTCCGACCATTACGATCCAAGTACTAGGGTTATTAGGCTTAGTGAGAAGGTTTATCATGGCAACTCACTTTCCTCTGTAGCAGTAGCCGCTCATGAAACAGGCCATGCCTTGCAACATGCCTCAGGATATTTTCCGATGCAGCTTCGATCAACGTTTGTTCCCGTGGCTAACTTCGGCAGTAGCGCGGGCCCAATCTTGATCATGGTGGGTCTTTTCGTGCCAAGCGTAGACTGGCTTCTGCAGCTAGGAATCTTGGCGTTTACCTTTGCGGTAATTTTTCAGTTGATTACACTGCCTGTTGAATATAACGCCAGCAGTAGAGCGATGTCACTTCTTCAAGAGAGAGGCATGCTCGGAGGGAATGAATTGGGCGGTGCCCGTTCGGTGTTAAATGCTGCGGCCCTAACCTACTTGGCTGCTGCTCTAGCTGCGGTCCTTCAGTTAGTAAGATTCATTCTAATTGCGCGGGGGAGAAGCGATGATTAATCTAACAGCCCGAAGCATGGCCGTGCAGATGTTGACGCGAGTTGAGGTCGAAGGGGCTTATGCCAATCTTTTATTACAAAATAACATTGGCAGGCTAACGGATTCTAGAGACCGACAATTTGTGACCTTATTAGTGAATGGCACGCTCAAACATAAACTCACCTTGGATTATGCATTGCGAAGGTATTTAAGCAAGCCAATGTCAGAACTTCCCCATGAAGTCAGGGCAATTTTGCGGATTGGCGCTTTTCAATTGCTTTATGCCGATAGGGTTCCCCCAGCAGTTGCAGTCAATGAAAGTGTAGAATTAGCCAAAGGTTACCCAAAGTATACAGGGTTGGTAAATGTCGTCTTACGAAAAGTAATGAGTACGGCCTGGGAGTTTCCTTGGCCGGATTCCAAGCGCGAAGCTGTGCGCTATCTTTCTGTGCGTTATTCGCATCCTGAATGGATGATTCAGCGTTGGCTAAAACGTTGGGGTCATGAGGAAACAGAAGCTTTATGTATAGCCAATAATGAACCAGCTCATACTTGGATTCGGACAAACACGTTAAAGATCTCCCGTGAGAATTTAAGAGATCGTCTTATCGAGGAAGGAATCACGGTCGAATTAGGAACTCGGATCCGTGAGAGTTTGAAAATTCAAAACTTTAGTGCACTCGATCGACTTGAGAGTTTCAAGGAGGGGTTATTTACCGTTCAGGACGAAAGCTCGCAACTGGTCGCTCATGTCCTTAATCCTCAACCGGGGCAACATGTGTTGGACGCTTGTAGTGCTCCTGGAGGGAAGGCAACTCACTTAGCTCAGCTGATGGAGGATAAAGGGGAAATTCTGGCCTTTGATATCCATTCGCACAAACTTGACCTCATTCAGCAATTAACCCAAAGGCTGGGGATCAAAATCATACAACCTCAGCTAGGGGATGCGCGGGACTTGCCCGGTGTAAGACTCGGCTCCCAACAGCGCGTATTGGTGGATGCTCCGTGCTCTGGTTTGGGGGTTCTGCGACGCAGGGCCGACCTGCGTTGGCAGAGGGAGGAACAGGATCTAAAAGAGTTCCCTACCCTTCAATTAGCCATCTTAGAACGGGCCGCGTCTTGTGTGGACGTTGGAGGAGATTTAGTCTATTCGACCTGTACGACGGAACCGGAAGAAAACTTTGAATTGGTCAAGAGGTTTCGCTCCGGACATCCGGAATTTGAACCGGTCAACTTGGTAGAAAGCTTACCCTTTGAGCTTGAGAATCCGCGAGATATTCAACAGGCGAATAAAGGAATGCTTCAGATCTTACCGAATCGTCATGAGATGGATGGGTTTTTCTTAGCAAAATTCCGTCGCACTAGTTAAAAAGTATAAACTGACGTTACATACTTCGGGAAGGTTCCTTTCTCGCCATCACGGCACCTTGCCATCCATGGCGGTGCTCTAATCTCGAACATCCATGTTCGAGTCATGGCTACAGGGACACTAGGCCATCACGGCCAGCGCTTGGCGCCAGCCAAGTTTTCTTTACAGGGAAGTTTAATTGGAGCGAATTGGGTGAATAATATATATTATGGAAATTATTGAGTTGCGCGGTTGTTTAGAAGATGAGTTGATAGAGATCTGTCGAGAGTTGGGTATAAAACAATTTCGAGGGACTCAGTTATTTCAGTGGGTGCAGCAAAAAGCAGTGCTTTCCTGGGATGAGATTAGGAACATTAGCAAGAGTGACCTGCAAACGTTAAGATCCAGAATGCATCTATATTCTTTGAAACATGTGCACGAACAGCGTTCAAAGGATGGCACGCGCAAGTATCTATTCCGTCTTGAAGATGGAGAGATGATTGAGTGTGTTCTCATGGATTATTCGCGCAAATCAGCGCGGGATCGGCATACGGTCTGTGTTTCCACTCAAGTTGGATGTGCGGTCGGATGCACATTTTGTGCGACTGGATTAGAAGGCTTCCGCAGAAACTTGAGTTCGGCTGAGATCGTGGGGCAAGTTCTAGATATTACCCATCTGGTCAGGCAGGAAGATCCAGATTTCCAGGTGACCAACATTGTCTTTATGGGGATGGGGGAACCACTTCTTAATTATGATCATGTCCTAAAAGCAATCAAACTTTTGAATCATGAGCAAGGACAGGCAATTGGCATGCGCCGGATGACGATTTCAACCTGTGGGGTTGTACCCCGAATTATTCAATTGGCAAACGATAATCCCCAAGTGGGTTTGGCAGTATCCCTTCACGCAGCACAGGATGAAATTAGGAATAATTTAATCCCCATGAATCGTCGTTATCCACTGGCTCTCCTGATGGAAGCCTGTCGTGAGTACTCACGAATCACGCATCGTCGGATTACCTTCGAAGTAGCCTTGACTGCAGATAATACGAGGCGGGAGGAAGCTGCGGCCCTGGCCAGATTACTAAAGGGACAATTAGGACACGTAAATTTAATTCCGGTAAATCCGGTGGAGGGTACTGGGATGGAGCGTCCCAATTCAGAGAAGATAAAGGAGTTTACCCAAGTGCTAGAAGATGCCGGGATAGCCGTATCGTCACGTGAAGAGCGGGGGACTGACATTAATGCAGCTTGTGGACAACTTCGTCGACTGTGGGAGGGTGATTAGTCATGAGCCTATTGGCCCGATTTGAGGGGATGGCCGAATTTCTTTTTACCGAAGCATTTAAAAAAGGTGCAACCCGGCTTCAACCTGTAGAAATTGCCAAAGAACTTGTGAAGGCAATGCTTAAAAATAAGCAAGTCAGTATTTCACAGGTTTATGTTCCGAATATCTACCGGGTCTATCTCCATTCCAGTGATTGGGGGCCAATAGCCAGTTTCGGGGATGCGTTTTTGATTGAACTCTCAAAATATTTATTTGCCGAAGCGGAGCGAAACGGCTATACATTTCTAACTAAACCTGCCGTTGAGTTACATGCGGATGAGACGGTCAATCCTAGACAGATGGTGATTGAAACTGATTTTGATGATTCAATCGTGGTCGACTGGGGAGATGATGAACTCAATGATCAAGGAGTAGAAACGGAAGATGCCCCTTCTAACCGATCGAATTGGAGAGAAAGTACGACTATTTTCCGAGAAAGTGTCAAGACAAACTTCCCTGCCGGGGATAAATTAGGGAGGAATTCCGAATTCTTTCTCGAAATTATTGAAGGTCCCGATATTGGACAGAAGTTCCCGCTCCAGGAGGCGGATCTTTATATTGGTCGTCATGGCCAATGTGATTTGGTACTTCATGATCCAGAAGTCTCACGTCGACATCTGAAGATCGCTTCAGGAGGAGAGAATGGTTGGTGGCTGGATGATTTGGGAAGCACAAACGGTTCCTTTGTGAATGGACAGCGAATTACACATCATACCACAGCTCCAGGGGACCGAATAAAAATCGGACAAAGTGTATTGGTCATACAAAGAGCCCCTTAGGCTCGATTTGGAGGATTGTATGCAATTTGTTTTAGTCATTGGACGACTCATTTTTGTCGCCCTTATCTATCTTTTTATCTTTCGTATTTTTACAGCGTTGTTGGCTGATCTTCAATTAAAGGGGATTTTCCAACGTTCTGTGCATGAGTTCGGGCGTTTAGAAGTCCTTACAGGAGGTGAATCTCTTGCAAGAGGGCGAATTTTTAGGGTAGATGCTAAAGGGCTACGTTTGGGACGGGGAAAGCATAATGATATCGTTTTAACGGATCATTTTGCATCCATTGATCATGCTGTTTTCCGCTTGCAAAAAGGACAAACGATTGTGGAAGATCTGGGAAGTACGAATGGAACCTGGGTTAATGGAGAACAAATCCATTCTTCAGTGCAACTGGTTGCTGGAGACTATGTGAAAATTGGAAGTATTACCTTCCAATACTCGAGGTGGCAAAATGAGAGTTCTAAGCTTTAGTGAAAATGGGTGTGTCCGTAAAAACAACGAGGATTCTTTTCTGGTGATATCCTCGGCAGGGCTCTATGCAGTAGCCGACGGCATGGGAGGGCATCAGGCGGGAGAAGTAGCATCTTCGACTGCCTTGCATGAATTGGAAAAAATAGTTCCTCAACTTGCCAAGCTTGAAGAGCAGGCTTTGGAAAAAGGGTTGACTGAGGCTTTTGCTCAAGCAAATCAAGTAATTTATGAAGCATCAACCAACCAACCCGAGAATGCCGGAATGGGAACAACCCTGACGGTATTACTGATTTGCAACAGCGAAGTCGTGATTGCTCATGTTGGAGACAGTCGAGCTTATTTATGGCGCGATGAGGTATTAACGCTCTTAACAACCGACCATTCACTCGTCGGTGAACTGGTGAGGTTAGGTCAGATCTCCCTTGAAGAAGCAAAAAAACACCCTCAACGAAATGTGTTGATGCGGGCAGTAGGCGTAGACCCAAGCGTAGAGGTGGATTGTCAGACTATGGGTTTGCAAACAGGAGATGTTTTCCTGCTGTGCACGGATGGTTTCTCCAATATGATCAGTGACCAAGAACTAACTGAAGAATTTCTAGAACCGGGCGCTTGGGAAGAACGATTGGAGAAATTACGACAGGTTACACTTGAACGAGGTGCCCCAGATAATTTCACAGCGTTATGCTGTATTATGGAGTGAGCCGATGATTCTGAGTTTGACCTCGCGTGTTTTAGTTTTAGGAATGATGTGGCTAGGACTTAGCCTATTGAAGTGGGACGGCGCTATGAGCCCCCTGTTTTGGCAAGCGCTGATCTTTACGGCTATTGTCCTTGTGGGGAGCTTAATGGAACAACTCTTCCATTATCAAGGGGACCCCTATATATTGCCAGTCGTCCAAGCCATCATGGCCTTGGGTCTTGTATTTGTTGTACGAGTTAATCCGGGGGTTGCCTTGCACCAATTCTGGTGGGCGAATATCGGCTTATTGATGTTTTACACAGTTCTATGGGCAATCCGTGATTATCGATCCTTCGGAAGGTTTAGATACATTTGGGGGCTTTTAGCGGTTGGGCTGTTGCTGGTGACTCTTGTGTTTGGGTCTGAGGAAGGTGGAGCGACGAGCTCGCTGAAGTTCTGGGGATTCGGGTTTCAGCCCGAAGAATTTGTTAAGCTGGCTCTGCTCTTATTCATGGCAACCTACTTAGTAGAAAATGAGGAATTGTTGCGCATAGGGACGGTGCAATGGGGACGTTTCTCTTTGCCTGATTGGCGAACTTTAGGCCCTTTCATGATCATGGTGGCCTTCGTTCTTGGGCTTTTGGCCGCTCAAAAAAGTTTGGGAACTGCCTTGGTGTTTTACTTGCTTTTTGTGCTCATGCTCTATGTGGTGACAGAGCGGGCTTTATATTTAGGAATATCTATACCGATTTTTCTACTGACTGGAACTGTAGGTTATATGCTCTTTAGGCATGTGCGCGTTAGAGTTGCAGTGTGGCTGGACCCTTGGCAAGACCCGACGGGTATGGGGTATCAAATTGCCCAATCCCTGTTCGCTATTGGTGGCGGAAATATCCTGGGAACGGGATTAGGGAACGGGATTGGGGCCTCCACAGTACCCGTTGCAATTAGCGATTTTATATTTTCAGTCATCGCAGAAGAACTAGGATTTGCTGGGGCCATGGCTGTGCTTGTGCTCTTTCTGATTGTGGTTATGAGGGCTTTTGTCGTAAGTATCAGGGCCAAAGATCGATTTGGGCAAATTTTAGCCGCGGGGATTGGAATTCTACTTGGAACAGAGACTTTAATTATTCTGGCTGGGGTTACGAAGCTTTTTCCTTTGACAGGCTTACCGCTTCCGTGGGTGAGTTATGGTGGAAGCTCGCTCATTGTTCATTTTATCTTACTAGGGGTACTGCTCAATATTTCCAACGCCACAGCAACAAGTTCCCACAGCACGAAGAATAAGGGAAGGGAGTATGCAACATAATGCGAGGGATACGTCAAGTAGCATTGGGCATGGCCTTTAGTTTTTTTGTTCTGAGTCTGGGTTTGGTCTATTGGCAAGTTGTTAAGGCAGATACCTTGTTGAAACACCCCGCCAATCGTCGCATGATCCTGATGGAAAACCGTGTGACTAGGGGAGGAATTTTTGATCGTAACGGCGAAGTGATTGCAAAAACCCAGCTTATTAATGGAAAAAAGGTTAGAGTTTATACAAAAGGAGAAATGTACGAACCTGCTCTCGGTTATTCGACGGTGAAATTGGGAGCATCCGGTCTCGAAGGAAGCTTAGCGGATTGGTTGTTAGGGCTCAAAAGGGCTACTCCCACTCAATCAGTTCAACAACTTTTTGCGCTTCCCCTGGAAGGGGATGATGTGGTACTCACTCTTGATTCGCGCTTACAGAGCCTAGCTTTTAATGCACTCAAGGGGAAAATGGGAGCAGTGGTGGCTATCGATCCACGAAATGGAGAAGTGTTAGCCTTAGCAAGCCAACCGAGTTTTGAGCCCAATAACCTTGACCAGAACTGGAATGAGATCAGAAGCCGCGAAAAGGATAGGCCACTTGAACCTCGTTACTCTTCTCTTTATCCTCCTGGATCGACTATGAAGGTCGTTACATCTGCGGCATTATTGCGGAGTGGAGTTAATACCTCAGATTTATACGAGTGTCAAGGATCCACGATTATTAATGGACAAGTTATTCGAGAACAAAACGATAAGGCACATGGCTGGGTTAATTATAATATGGCTTTAGCCGAATCCTGCAACACGTACTTTGCAACATTTGGGGTACAGGCTGGGAATGAAAAATTCTTATCCGCGGTCAAGGGTTTTGGGTTTGGGCAAATGGTTCCCTTTGAACTGAATGTTCCAAGAAGCTCCATTACTAAAGCAGAGAAAATTCCCACGACCTTGAACACAAACCTGCTGGCTGCCAGTACCTTCGGACAGGGGGAAGTTCTAGTCACTCCATTTCAAATGGCCTTAATAACAGCGGGTATCGCCAACCAAGGAGTTATTATGACACCCCATCTTGTGGAGCGGGTCCTTGACCCTTCACAAAATGTAATCTTTAAACAAAAGCCCCAGCCTTGGTTGACTGCTCTTTCCAAGGTAGAGGCGGATAAAATTACTAGCGCGATGGTCACCGCTGTGACGGATGGAACGGCTGCACCGGGAGCTTTACCCAATGTTCAAGTTGCGGGTAAAACTGGCTCCGCCGAACCAGGAGGAGATGTCCCGACGCATGCCTGGTATATCGCCTTTGCACCTGCGGAGAATCCACGGATTGCAATTGCTGTGATGGTAGAAAATGGGGGAACTGGTGGAGGGGCGGCTGCTCCGATTGCACGACAAATCATTCAAGAAGCACTAACCAGAAAGTAGGTGAGAGATAGTGAGTAAAATTTTCGGGGGACGATATGAAGTCCTTGAGCGAATTGGTGCTGGAGGTATGGCAATCGTTTATAAGGCGAAGGATGTTTTGCTTAATCGCGTTGTAACCATAAAGGTGCTCCGGGAGCAGTTTGTCACTGATGAAGACTTTATCCGACGTTTTCGCAGGGAAGCCCAATCTGCAGCGAGTTTATCTCATCCGAACATTGTCTCGATCTATGATGTGGGTAAAGATGGAGATACCGAATATATCGTTATGGAATACGTAGAAGGTCGTAACCTTAAAGAAATTATTCGAGAGTATGCCCCTCTATCCACAGACCAGTCCATTAATCTGGCGCGCCAAATCACTGGCGCTATCCAAAATGCCCATGAACACCATATTATTCATAGGGATATCAAGCCGCATAACATATTGGTGACCGCGGACGGACACGCTAAGGTCACAGACTTCGGTATCGCTAGGGCAGTCTCTTCGGCTACGGTTACCCATACGGGTGATATTGTGGGCTCTGTCCATTACTTATCGCCGGAACAAGCCAAAGGAATTCAAAGTAATGAGCAATCGGACATTTACTCTTTGGGAATTGTTCTTTACGAATTGCTGACGGGTAAAGTGCCTTATGATGGGGAAACCCCGATCGCCATTGCTCTAAAACACCTACAGCAACAGCCTGTTCCGCCAAGCAAGCTTAACCCACGGATCGGCAGGGAATTTGAAGCGGTGATCATGCGGGCGATCTCTAAGTCGCCTGAACAACGATACTTAGCGGCTAAAGATCTCCTGGAGGACCTGAACCACATTCAGAACCGTCGACCGATTACGCGACTTGAAGCCTTTCAAGCGGATGATTCTGAGGCCACTCAGACTCACAAAGGGATGAGTCAAGTTCTGGCACCGATCGGAGTAAAGGACTCTATTCCAGCCAAGTCTAAAAATAAGCAGCGTAGGCTATGGATCATTGGGGGTCTCGTCCTTCTTTTCTCCTTGCTAAGTGGAGTGCTGTGGTTAAAGAGTATTTTTGCGGTACCACCAACCACGGTTCCCGATTTAGTTGGGAAAACTGTGCCTGTTGCAGAAGACTTTATAAATAAGGCTAAACTAAGTCTAAGCCCTGAGCCCACCTTCCAGTTCAGTGATGAAGTCGAGAAAGATCGCATTATTGACCAGGATCCGAAGGCTGGGTTATCAGTTAAAGAAGGTCGTGCTGTTAAAATTGTGGTCAGTAAAGGCGTCGATATCGCGGAATTCCCAGATGTCAAGATAGGACAAATGTCAAAGGATAATGCCGTATTCCTTATTAAAAATGCTGGCTTTACCGGAAAGATAACCTTTGAATCCAAGCCGGATGCTAATGTGCCTAAAGATGCTGTTATTGATCAGAATCCTGCGCCAAAAGCCTCTTGGCCTAAAAACGGGGAGATTCATTTAACCATCAGTACTGGACCACAATTAGTTCCAATTAATATGCCCAGTGTGATCGGGAAAACATCTGCAGAAGCGCAGACGATACTCGTTGGACAGAATAGGCTGATTTTAAAGATTGAAACCGAGGACTCTACGACCTTCCCAATCGATGTGGTGATGAGAACCCTTCCTAACCCTGGAGAGGCAGTTCAGCAGGGGACTGAAGTAACGATTGTTGTTTCGCGTGGACCTGGACCGCTTGCCCAAGGAATAGGTGCCCTAGCAAGCAAGAATCTAGTATCGATTGCCCAGGTCTCTGGTAACGTTCGAAAGAATGGCAAACTTAAGAACTATTAATTTAGATCGAGCTTCGTACACGATAATTATAGTGAGGTATTTATGATCAAAGGAGTCTTACTCAAAGGATATGGCGGATTTTATTATGTTTATGCGGAAGACCGAGTATGGGAATGTTCCTTACGCGGTCGCTTTCGTATTAAAGATCAGGAGTTTATACCTGGCGATCAGGTGGTCATTCTTCCAGAAGGGGAAGACAAGGCGACGATTGAAGCAGTAGAATCTAGGCGTAACAGTTTAAATCGCCCGGCGATAGCCAATGTAGATCAGGCTATTTTGGTCTTTGCTCTGACTTCTCCTAAGCCAGATCGGAATCTTTTAGATCGTTTATTGATTCAGGTCACTGAAGCAGAAATTGAACCTATTATAGTCTTTACTAAATTAGATAAATTAGAAGAGGATGCTTTAAGCAACGACACAGAAGTCCCTTCAATAAGTGATGTCTACCGCAATATAGGATACACAGTGTTCGAAGTCTCCAATCAAACGGGTCAAGGAATTGAAGAATTTGGGAATCGGTTAAACCGGAAAATTAGCGTCCTTGCAGGACCTTCCGGAGTAGGAAAATCGAGTCTTTTCAATGCCCTATCACCAGGTAAGAACCTGAAAATTGGAGATATAAGCGTTAAGTCTAAGCGCGGCCGCCACACCACACGCCATGTGGAATTGATGGTTTGTGCTGGGGGGCTTGTAGCGGATACCCCAGGTTTTTCTGCCCTGGCTATGCCAGTTATGAAACGCGCAGATTTATCAGACTATTTTCTTGAATTTGCCTCACGTCGTGGCCAGTGCCGCTTCAGCAGCTGTCTGCATGACAAAGAACCTAATTGTGCCATCAAAGCTGCGCTTGAAAAGGGAGAGATTTCTCCTTCTCGATATGCGCACTACCTAATATTTTTGCAAGAAGTAATGGAAGCAGAGAGGAAGTATTAATGTGATTCAGATTGCCCCTTCAATTTTATCCGCCGATTTTTCCCGTCTCGGTGACCAAGTCCAGTTGGTAGAGGAGGCAGGTGCTGAAGTATTACATATAGATATTATGGACGGGCACTTTGTCCCGAACCTTACCTTTGGACCTGCTTTAGTAAAATCCCTCAGGGGTCATTCCAAAATGCGCTTTGACGTTCATCTGATGGTTGAAGAGCCAGAGAAATTCATTGTGGATTTTGCGGACGCTGGTGCGAATCATATTACATTTCATTTAGAAACGTCCCGCCACGCCCATCGTGTGATCCAGCAAATCAAAGAGCATGGGATGACAGCGGGAATCGCCCTTAATCCAGCAACTCCGCTGGACGGTATCAAGTATATTCTGCAAGATTTGGATATGGTTTTATTAATGACGGTGAACCCTGGATTTGGTGGACAAAAGTTTATTCCGAATGTTCTTCCTAAGATTCAGGTACTCCATCGCCATTTAGAACAAACCCACTCGTCTTGCTTGATTGAAGTTGATGGGGGAATTAACCTCGAAACAGCAGCGGCGGTTGCCAAAGCAGGTGCCCATATTCTGGTGGCGGGTGCCGCTGTTTTCGCTCAAGCTGATCCGAAACTAGCCGTGGCAAAAATTCGGCAAGCAGCGGTTTTGATCAAGGGTGAATAACTTCAAAATTGCAGTCTTGGCAAATGGTGTTTGGGATTCTAAATGGGGAAAACGTGTTCTGAATGAGGTCGATTTCCTGATATGTGCGGATGGGGGGGCAAATTATGCCGCCCTTTCTGAGCGTATGCCGGATCTTGTAATAGGGGACTTAGATTCGATTTCTCATGAGAACCTAAGTCAATGTGAAACTTCGGGATGCGTAATTGAGCGGTATCCCACTGAAAAAGATGAGACGGATCTTGAATTGGCGTTTTTAAGGGCCGTGGAAAAGGCTGATCTAGTCGGGGAACGGGATATTTGGTTGTATGGAGCAAGTGGAAATCGAATCGATCATTTCTTGGGTAATATTGCGTTAATGCTGGCTTACGCGCGAAAAGGGTATCGGATTCGTTTGGTTGATCCTGAACAGGAAATGTGGGTCCTGCAAGGTCGGGAAGAGATTAGCGCACCACAGGGGCAGGAACTCTCTTTGATCTCCTTATCAGAGCAGGCGGTCGTCACGACTGAGGGGTTGTATTATCCGCTTGATCGGGGTGTGCTTTATCAGGATTCCCCACGTGGGATTAGTAATGTCTTGCTTGGTGGGGAGGCCGTGATTGAGGTGCACGAGGGGTGGGTTATGGTAGTTATTCCTAGCGGAGTTGGGACGACAAGGGTTAGGAACGACGAGGGCAGGGACGCCGGGAGGGTGTGATGTTGCTCCACTCACCCACGGCGCCGTCGCTATCGCGCTTGATTACGAGGCGAGCTTAGGCAAACCTCAGGGTAATACCTGAGGTGAACCAGTGCCACGCTACCGCCTCGTAATGTAAGCGCGATTGACGCGACTATGCCTAACGGGTTCGCTCCGCAAAATCACACCCTCCGGGCTGGGAACGGCCGAGGATGGGAACGACGGTGGTTGGGAATAACGAGGGCAGGGACGCTGAAGAGGGTGTGATTTTGCTCGCTCACCCACGGCGCCGTCGCTATTGCGCTTGATTACGAAGCGAGCGTGGTAAAACCTCAGGGATTGTGTGAACCACGCTCATCGGGAACTGTCCCATTAAGGATTCGACACGCATATGCTTACCCTTACCCTTACCCTCTAGACCCTCTATGATGACTTAATTGCTAATCTAAATAGAGGATTTGAAGATTTTCATTTTACCCAATGATCAAAACAACTGATTATTAATCACTGGCGAAAAAGGGATAAGGAAACTAAAGTTTCGTTATCCCATTGTGTTAGTGTAGTGGCTCAGCCCTTAACTGGATGGACGGAGAGTATTTCTGCATTATAAGGAAGTTCGTCAAATGGTAAAGTTTACGACGGAGTATCGTATAGAAGTATCGGAACAGCGAGTTGGGTGATATAATGGTTCTATACGAACCAGTTGAAGGAGGGAACTTCCCGTATGCTGAAAAAGCTTGAAGGCAATAACGCAGAATTATTTAAAACGTGGCTCCACGATAATAAAGATACAATTGTAGATATCGAAGGCAAGCATTTTTTATTCAAGCCGCTGGAAAGCATGGTCCAAGAGGAAATTGAAAGCGACATGGAACTTAAAACCTTGATTATGCAAGCGAAAGAAGATATTTCCAATGGAGTGGTTTACTCCACCGATGACATTATAGAGGCTATCGAAAAAGGACTGTTATAATGCAAATTAAATGGACTCCTTCGGCAAGACAAAGTCTGGGGCAAATCCGAAGTATTCATTTTACACAGCAAGAAACAAAGCGCTACAAGGTTGAATTGGTTCGCAAAATTCAGCAAAAGGTAGCTGTCGTGCTAGAAACTATGCCATCGAACGAGCCTTCCTGGCAAGGAACCTATCGGATTTTAAACAGCAACAAATTGGTATAAAAGACCACATTAAAATCCTTGGAACGTGGTCTTTTTTTGCGACTAGAATTGTTAATGGAGTGTAAGGATAGCTTTTTAGGGATAGGCTATATATATGATATTTCTGAACGCTTGCTCTTTAATAATATTATGTTAAAGTAATAGAACACATAAGATTTTGATAAAGGAAGTCGATTATGCAACAGGATGAACTTTGGATTGGGACTATGCTTGACGGGAAGGCTCGTTGGGTTTTGGCGAGGACAACGGATACGGTGGAGGAAGCTCGTAGGCGTCATGGGATGTCTCCCGTTGCTACGGCGGCACTGGGCAGGTTGATGACAGGGACTCTTATTCTGGCTAGTTCCCTTAAAGGGGATGAGAGTATCACTTTGCGCTTATTGGGTGACGGTCCTTTAGAGGGGGTTGTCGCAGTAGGAAATGCGCAGGGGGAGGTTCGGGGTTATGTCAGGGAACCTTTGGTGGATTTGCCGCTGAATGCTTCAGGGAAACTTGACGTAGGAACTGCGGTTGGTCTTGGGGAGTTGTCTGTGAGTCGAAGCTTGCAGAATGGCGAGGTTTTTACCGGGACGGTTCCGTTGGTAAGTGGTGAGGTCGCGGAAGATCTCGTTCATTATTTATTGACCTCTGAGCAGATTCCTTCAGCTATGCTGCTAGGTGTATTGGTTGAAAAAGACTATCATGTAGCAGGCGCAGGGGGGCTTTTAATTCAACCCTTGCCTGGAGCGACAGAAGAAGATATCCAAGCGATTGAAAGTCTACTTGGACAGTTAAAGATAGGAATTAGTGAACTGATTGCTCAGAACCAAAACCTAGACGAATTATTAGGTCAGTTGATGGGAGCGCTTTCTCATCGCGTTTTAGAACGCCGTAAGGTGACGTTTTGTTGTACATGTTCCAAGGAACGGTTAAGTGATACTTTGGTTTCGATCGGAAAAAAAGAAATAGCAGACCTAATCTCGGACGGAAATGCCGAAATGATTTGCCATTTTTGCAATGAACATTATCAATTTAATGCGGAAGAACTTCAACAGATCTTAGAGAGGGTGTGATGTTGCTCCGCTCACCCACGGCGCCGTCGCTACCATGCTAGATCACTCGGCGAGAACGGCAAACCTCTGGGCTATTCTGCATGTGAGTCGCTCCTTGCCATCCATGGCACCGCGACATCAGTCCATCACGGCGCCTTGCCATCCATGGCGGCGCTCTAACCTCGAACGTCCTGTTCGAGTCATGGACAAGCCCTGTGCCGTTCTGGCCCCGAGTAATCTAAGCATGGTTGATCGCGACTATGCCTAACGGGTTCGCTCCGCAAAATCACACCCTCTGAACTGGGGTCGTCGTAGGATGGGAACGACGGTTGATTGGAACGACTAAGGCGTGGAACGGTTGAATTGCTTCGCTCTCAACAGCGCTTTTGGCGCTTAGAGTGAGTTTGGTATGGGGAGTGTATGCAAGTCAAGAACCGTCCGTGACTTGCACCCCCCGACTTGCAGGGTGATGGAATTGTGGGTATGAAAAAAGCCCGACATAATGTCGGGCTTTTGATTCATTAGCTAGCGCGTTGAACTTTTCCGGAACGTAAACATCTAGTACAAACCTTGATCCGGGCAGGAGTGCCGTTCACAATAGCACGAACGCTTTGTAAGTTTGGTTTCCATGTTCGCTTTGTCCGTATATGAGAGTGACTTACTTGAAATCCGGTGACTACTCCTTTGGCGCATACTGCACATACTCTAGCCATGTGCTAAACCTCCTTTGCAACCGAAATGACACTAATACATTCTATCAAAAGTCTTACTGGTTGGCAAGGTTTACTAACGAATTTTCTTAGTGGATAGTGAAAGTATCTCTAGGACATCGTCTTTAGACCAATAAATAGTTTTTGTTAAAAAATATTGAGTTTTTCTTTGAACATTTCTCATTTCCTTGGTAGAATAGGGTCAACGTGGACGATACCGGAAGGGGAGGGTCCTAAAATGGCAAAAGAAATTATTAATCATTTAGGTAAAATTGAAATCTCTGAAGAAGTCATATCCACGATTGCAGGTGCTACCGCAATTGAGTGTTACGGCTTGGTTGGTATGGCATCACGCAAGATTACGGACGGAGTTGCGGATTTATTAGGACGGGAAAATTTGGCCCGTGGAGTAGTGGTTACCAATAAAGATAATGAACTTGTGATTGATCTCTATATCGTTGTCGGGTATGGTGTTAAGATTTCTGAAGTTGCATCAAGTGTAATGGAGCGCGTCCGTTATACTACAGAAAAGCTTACGGGATTAAACGTGTCCCAAGTGAATGTGAACGTCAAAGGTGTTCGCATTTTAGAGTAGGGCATAAGAGTAGGGGGATGCGGTTTTGAGACCTGCAGCTAATATGAAAGTCCTAGACGGACAACTATGGAAACAGATGATGGCGTCAGGGGCGAAGTCCTTAGAAGCAAAAAAACACGATGTAGATGCCTTAAATGTTTTTCCTGTACCAGATGGAGATACAGGAACAAACATGTTTTTAACCATTGAATCAGCCGCTAGGGATTGCGAAAAAGTATCCGGCTTAGCTATCAGTGAGGTAGCAGCAGCAGCTTCCATGGGATCCTTAATGGGAGCGCGCGGTAATTCGGGAGTAATTCTGTCTCAGCTCTTACGTGGCATTGCTAAGGGACTTGATGGATTACAATCAGCAAATGCTCTTCAAGTGGCACAAGCGATGCAAGCAGGAGTAGATACCGCGTATAAAGCGGTTATGAAGCCGGTTGAGGGTACGATACTGACGGTTTCCAAGGAAGCGGCGCGGGCTGCCTTAGCCACGGCTAAGGGGGGAGGCTCACTGCTTGAAACCCTTCAAGAAGCACATCAAAAGGGAATGAAGTGCTTAGCAAAAACCCCAGATATGTTGCCAGTGTTAAAACAAGCAGGGGTTGTTGATGCGGGAGGACAAGGATTCCTGATTATTTTGGGCGGATGGATCGCAGTCTTAACTGGCGAAACGCACATTCCCGATACACTATCCGTACCGGTGACCACTCCGACTGAACGAGAAGACCATGATGCAAAACGAGAGTTTATGCAGATTGAAAGCCTGGACTATCCTTACTGTACAGAATTTTTAGTCAAGGGTTCTGATTTACGGGTAGACCAAATGAGACAGGATTTGAGCGATCGTGGAGACAGCCTCTTAGTCGTTGGAACCCCCGAAGTGGTAAAAATTCACGTGCATGTTAAAAATCCGGGAAAAATCCTAGATTATGCTATACAGTGGGGTACGCTTCACCAAGTTCAAATTCACAACATGTTAGAGCAAAATGAGAACATGGCTCATGCTACAAAAGCTGAATCGACAGATTCCGTTGACGCCCTGACAGAGATTAAGAATGAGGTTCAACCTCTGAAAGAATTTGGAGTCGTTGCCGTCGCCATGGGGCAAGGGATTGCGGATGTATTTATAAGTTTAGGTGCTGATGAAGTTGTCTTCGGCGGACAAACGATGAATCCAAGCACAGAAGATCTTGCTGAAGCGGTTCGTAAGGTTCCTGCACGTCAAATCTTCATTCTGCCCAATAATGGAAATATTGTCATGGCCGCTCGTCAAGTTAAAGATGTCGTGCAGGATCGAGTCGTTCATGTCATTTCCAGTAAATCAATCCCCCAAGGAATTGCTGCTCTTCTGAACCTTAATACAGACGGAGATGCAGAGACCAATATTCAAAGCATGGAACGAGGACTCGGCAATGTTCGCTCTGGTGAAGTGACTTATGCTGTTCGTGATTCACAGTATGGAGATTTAAGTATTTCAGCTGGAGATATTTTAGGTTTAGTAGAAGATGTGATTGTCGCTACAGGAGAATCCTTATTTAAGGTAGCACAGTCGACCTTGGAAAAGATGGAATGGAAAACGCATGATTTGGTCACAATATTTTATGGAGAAGATACAAAACAAGAAGAGGTTGAATTACTCCAAAAGTGGCTACAGGAAGAGAATCCGAGCGTTGAAGTTGAGGTTCATCCCGGTCGGCAACCGCTCTACTATTATATTTTGGGTGTGGAATAGGTTATCCTCCGGAATTTTTTCCGGAGGTTTTTTTATAGACCCCCATGCCGCTGTGCACTACCACTGATTCATAGGAGGAATAACAGTTGTGAGTAAGAGTAATGTCTTTGATCTTTTAGGCCCGATCATGGTGGGTCCGTCAAGCTCTCATACGGCGGGTGCAGTCCGTTTGGGTGTGATGGCCAGAAAGATTTTAGGAGAAGAACCAGTAGAAGGGACGATCGTTCTACATGGTTCATTTGCTAAGACGGGGAAAGGGCATGGCACAAATTTGGCCTTGGTTGCGGGCCTGTTAGGCATGGATCCCGATGACGAACGGATACCGGATTCTCCCAAAATTGCTAAAGAGCGTGGACTGAATTTTAGTATCAAAACGGGGGACCTGGGAGATGTCCATCCAAACAGCGTAAAGTTTGACTTGATAGCTAAGAACAATGGCCACGTCCAGGTTATTGGATCCTCTGTTGGAGGAGGGACAATTGTCATCCAGGAGATCAATGGTTTTCAAGTAGAAATAAAAGGAGACTACCCCACCTTAGTCATCCTGCACCAAGATATTCCAGGAGTTGTTGCACAAGTGACGCTTCTTCTGACGACGGCCCAGATCAACATTGCGCGAATGTTGGTTTCCCGTGAAAAAAGGGGAGCTCAAGCGCTCATGGTCTTAGAGACAGATCAACAAATCGACGAGGGCGTCCTTGATTTATTAAGAAAACTACCGAAAATTAATCAGGCATTGGCTATTGAGCCCTTGTAATTATAGGAGGTAAATTATGCGCGCCTACGAAGATTGGGTTATCGAGGCAGAAACAAAAGGGATGAAAATTAGTGGAGTCATACTCCAAAACCAAGTAGAGGAATTAGAACAATCAGAGCAAGCGTTAATTCAACGAATGAGCACAAACTTGAAGGTTATGAGAGAATCCGTCGAAGCGGGTTTAATCGGGAAGCGTCGTTCTCTATCGGGTTTGGTAGGGGGGGACGCAGCGATGGTAGAGAGTCTGCGGAAAAAAGGCGGAAGCTTAGTAGGTGAGGTTGTGAGTGGAGCAATTTCTAAAGCACTTGCTGTAGCCGAAATTAACGCTTGTATGGGTAAAATTGTTGCTGCGCCAACCGCGGGTTCCTGCGGGGTACTGCCGGCAGTTCTGTTGGCGGTTGAGGAGTCCCGTCAAGTCTCTGAGCAGGAACTCTTACTGGCCCTCTTTACGGCGGCAGGACTAGGGATGATTCTTGCGGAACGTGCCAGTGTTTCTGGAGCGGAGGGTGGATGTCAGGCTGAAATCGGATCTGCCGCGGCTATGGCAGCAGCGGCAGCCGTCGAATTAGCGGGTGGATCGCCAAGGCAGACGGCCGATGCTGCCGCGATCGCCATGAAATCGATGTTGGGTTTAGTTTGCGATCCTGTCGGTGGGCTAGTAGAGGTTCCCTGTGTCAAACGAAATGCTACCGGAGCAACGATTGCTTTGGCAGCAGCTGAAATGGCGCTAGCGGGTGTGAAGAGTGCGATCCCTATTGACGAAGTTATCGATACTATGGGCGAGATTGGAAAACAGATGCCTTGTTCTTTGAAGGAAACAGCTCAAGGTGGCCTTGCGGTGACTCCTACAGGACGGCGAATTAGGGCTGATTTTCTATGAACTTATCTCAGATTCGGCTCGTGCTTAATAACTTTCAGCGGGCGCTTTCGGCAGAAGAAAAACAAGGGTTTACGAATACAGGGGTGTTGGGAGGATTTAATGTATTTTTGCGGGGAATTCTCCCCCGGCTGGAACAGCTGTTTCCCGAAAAGGACATGGAGTTGTTGGAAAAGTTGGCTCAGAACTATCCAACTTGGAGCCCGCTTCATCGCAGAGAAGCTTTTTCTGAACTACGCCGCTTTATACAAGAAGTCTTGATTGAGGCAGAGGATATCATCCCTAAAAGTTTACCAACAAGAGAGGATATTAGATCACAGAAGAAACAGGTTGAACCCGAGAAAAAGGGTCAACCCGCGAATGAGAATAAACTTGAAAAACTAGAGCAAGCACAAAATCAGGAACTAACGGAAAAGCAGGGGTTAGAAGAACAAAAAATACCCCAAAAACGGGAAATCTCGATAAAGAGCGGAGAAAACGAAAACCACAGTGTCCAAGTCCAGGAAATACATAAAAAACCTAGCAGTGCTTCCTTGCGAACAAAACCCCTACAATACTTAAAAGGAGTTGGTCCGGAAAGAGCGAAGCAACTTGAACAGCTAGGGATACAGAATGTACACGACTTGCTGCTTTATTATCCACGGCGGTATGAAGATCGTCGCAAGCGGATGATTGCCGAGTTGAAAGATGGAGAAGTGGCGACCATTGAGGGGAAAATAGTTGCAGGGTATGTGACAAGTGGCAAGATGAAAGTCGTAAAGTTAAGTATCGAGCAACAAGGGCGTTTGTTCCACGCAACTTGGTTTAACCAAACGTTTATTCTGAAACAGTACCCTGTAGGAACTCAAGTGATTGTGACGGGAAAGGTGCGCTGGCAGCAACAGGTACCGGAAATTCTAGCGACAGATATTGAAAAGGTCAGTACAATTATCCAGGAAGCCCCTAACCAAGACTCAGAAACAATATTACCTATTTATTCAGAAACAGCGCGTTTATCCTCAAAAGTGATACGCAGTATCATTCAAAGTATTCTGCAACAGGTGGAGGAAGGGTTTCCAGAGATCCTACCCCAAGAAGAATTACGAGAATGGATGGGTCGTTCTCAAGCCCATCGAGAAATCCATTTTCCAAAGAATTATGCCAACCTGTCTCAAGCTAGAAACCGACTGGTTTGGGAAGAGGTCCTCTTTCTGCAACTAGCAGTCGCTGGATTGCGTCAAGGCATGGCCCGGGAGGGGAGCCCTCCGCTTATCGGGGGAGAGGATCTGCTCCAGAGTTTTTACAAGGCCTTGCCCTTTCAACTGACGTCAGCACAACAACGAGTTATCCATGAAATATCTCATGATTTGACAAAATCGCAAGGAATGGCGCGTTTGGTTCAGGGAGATGTAGGATCAGGCAAGACAGCGGTTGCCATGGCTGCCTTGTTACGCGCGGTGGGATCAGGGTACCAGGGGGCAATGATGGCCCCCACAGAGATTTTAGCGTTACAGCATTTGAAATCAATTGAGAAAGTGTTCACGCCTCTAGGTATCTCAGTGGTTTGTTTGCTAGGGAGTCAAAGTAAAGGTTTTCGGGAAGGAATTTTGGCAGAGATTGCAAATGGAACGGCACAGGTCGTCGTGGGAACTCATGCCCTTATTCAAGAGACCGTGGTATTTAAAGCCTTGGGTCTGGCCATTACGGATGAGCAACATCGTTTTGGGGTACGGCAGCGTACTCTGCTTCAGAGTAAAGGTGAAAGTCCTCATGTTTTAGTGCTCACAGCGACCCCGATTCCACGGACCTTAGCTTTGACCCTCTATGGGGATTTACAGCTCTCTGTGCTTGACGAAATGCCGGTAGGGCGAAAGCCAATTATTACCCGCAAATTAACGGAACGACAACGTCCTAAGATGGAAAAATTCTTAGATGAACAAATCAACCTAGGAATGCAGATTTATGTTGTCTGTCCGCTGGTGGAGGAATCTGAGACGCTCGATCTGATTTCTGCGACGCAACGAGAGGCTGATCTTCAGGGTCGTTTCCCAAATCGTCGTGTCGCCCTCCTGCACGGAAGAATGAAGGGGGCGGAAAAAGATTTAATCATGACAGCCTTTCACGCTGGAGAGATCGATATTCTGGTGGCTACGACAGTGATTGAAGTTGGGTTGAATGTCCCGAAAGCTTCTGTGATGTTGATCGAGTCGGCAGAGCGGTTTGGGCTCGCGCAGTTACACCAGCTTAGAGGACGAGTGGGACGAGGGAGTGACCAGTCTTATTGTTTTTTGATGTCCGGAAGTAATAGTCGCCGTTTAGATGTTCTCTGCCAAACCGAGGATGGCTTTAAAATTGCTGAAGAAGATATGCGCTTGCGTGGAACTGGGGAGCTATTAGGGACTAGGCAACACGGTCTAGCCGAATTACGTCTGGCTGATCTCTCTCGGGATGGGATCCTGGTCGAGAAGGCCTATCAGATGGCTCAGAAAGCTCTGCAAGACCCGGAAAAGTATGAGTTGCTTTTTCAGGAAGTAAAGAGGACGTTTCCGCCGGAGAAGATGGGGGTGCATTAGGATAGTCAATGATGAACTCCAAGTATTTTTTGGTATAATATGAGAGTAAGGGGGGATCGTATGCCATTATCAAATGTAGAGAAAAAATATACTTACGCGCACTATTTAGCTTTTCCAGATGACGAACGTTGGGAGATTATTGATGGAGTGCCTTATATGCAGTCGGCTCCGACTTGGCAGCACCAAAGGATATCGGGAGAACTGTTTAGACAAATATCTAACTATTTACTTCACAAATCCTGTGAAGTATTTGCATCACCCTTTGATTTACGTTTATCAGAAGAAGAAGTAATAGATGAAGATGTTCCGAATGTTATTCAGCCAGATTTAGTAGTAATTTGCGATAAGAGTCAATTAAAAGGAACGGGATCTTTTGGTGTACCTAGCCTTGTCATTGAGATTTTGTCGCCATCTACGGCGAAAACTGATAGGCTTATAAAATTTAAGATGTATGAAAAATTTGGGGTGAAAGAATATTGGATAGTAGAGCCGGATATGAAGCTTGTAAGCGTCTTTATTTTACAGGATAATAATCGATATGGAAGAACTGAGTTGTATACTGAGATAGATCAAGTTAAAGTGTCAATTTTTCCTGATCTGGTAATAGATTTAAATACAGTTTTCGATTTTTAAGTAACTTACGTGGGGAAACAAGTGGGTAATGGATGATCAACAGTTTTTTGCCTGGATTGATGAAAGATATTTGTGAAAAGCAGAAGTTACTCAAGCCCAAATAAAAGATAGTGTTCAGAGTTCTGGGAGGAATTGCCGAGTATTTTCTTGATGAAATGCTCGAATACTATAATCAAGCTGAAACGGAGCACACAATTATGACAGCAGCGAAGCAGGTCTGCTGTCTTATTCATTAAATCCCTAGGAACGAAAATCTAAGGAGGTGTAAGCATTGGCTAATTCAAGCAAACCGATGGTTCAACTCACACCCGAATTAGAGAAATTCAAGTATGAAGTCGCTCAGGAGATTGGGATTGCAAATCGAAAACACAAACGTTTCCCCAATTCCCCACAACAGTAAACTATAAAGAAATGTGTCAAGTCGGTGATGCACCAACTTGACACATTTCTTTATAGTTTACTTTCCCTCGGGGTCTGACCTGACCCCCTCAAGGAGATTATCGTCACCGTAGTCTCGATGTCCAACTTAGCTGAACGAGTTGATCATCGGGTTGGGGATTATGCACTATCACTTCAATAACCTTGTCGAAGATCTTCAAAAGTGGCGTTTAGGTAGTTTCAGCCTTGCTAAAACTGAAGTAGAACGTTGCCCCCTCATCAACCTTTCCTGTCATCCAAGCTAAAGCATGATGTCTTTTTAAGATTTTTTGGACTATTGCCAGACCTACACCGGATCCTTCGAATTCATTTTGAGAATGAAGTCTTTGAAAGACGCTAAATAACCTAGAGGAGTAGCGCATATCAAAGCCTGCACCATTATCTTCTACAGAGATAATGAATTCAGCTTCGTTTTCAATCGATCTAGCTTCAATATTTGTTATTTTTTGATTGCGGGTGTATTTTAAAGCATTGGTGAGTACATTTATAACGAGTAGCTTAATCATGACAGGATCACCTTGCATAATTGGTAGAGGGTTAAGCACAAATTTTACATTTCTTTGAGGTTCTAGCTTAATTAGTTCATTAAACACTTCCCCAAACAATTGCTTTAAGTTAATGGGTTCTATGTTCATCGGCATTTCGCTCATTCTCGAAAGTTCCAGTAAATGGTTTACAAGCTGAATCATTTCCTTTGACTTATCCTGAATGTTATCGATTAATTCTCTTCCTTCAATATCTAGTCTGCCTGAGTAATCCAATGCAAGATATTCTGTGAGTTTACTCAGAGATAGTAGCGGTGCCTTCAGGTCATGGGCAACCGTATAACAAAAGCTATCAAGCTCGTGATTTGCTAGTAATAAGGATTCTGTCTGCTTTTTAAGCTTGATATGTGTATGAACGCGAGCAAGTAATTCCGAAGTATTGAAGGGCTTAACCACATAATCTTGGGCTCCTAGTTCAAATCCTTTTTTAACACTTTCTGCATCATTACTGGATGTTAAAAATATAATCGGGATACTGCTAAGACTACTATTAGTTTTGATAATTCTACA
This sequence comes from Desulfosporosinus burensis, assembly GCF_054657535.1. Taxonomy (NCBI): domain Bacteria; kingdom Bacillati; phylum Bacillota; class Clostridia; order Eubacteriales; family Desulfitobacteriaceae; genus Desulfosporosinus; species Desulfosporosinus burensis. The sequence continues at coordinate 58,174 of NZ_BAAHYN010000003.1, read as the reverse complement.
GATTTCAAAGCCATCCATCTCTGGCATATAGACATCTAAAAGGATGAGGTCGGGTTGATGCCGCTCGATTAATTTAATAGCAGTGCTTCCTTTAGTGGCAACTCGAACACGAAAGTTATTTTCACGTAAGACAGTTACTGCAGTTTCAATATGCTCTGGTGTATCATCTACCAGTAGTATTTCAGGCTGGTTTATTGACTGGGTGTAATCCAAAGAGACCAACTCCATAAATCTATTTGAACGTATAAAAGGAAAGGGGACACACCTGCTGAAGTAATAGCTGTTTAAAGAGACAGGAATGTCCCCAATAATAGGAATGCCCCTAATAAACATAAATTGTATAGGAATACCTATTTTAAAACAAGTGTCAATGAAACTTAGCTATCGGATTAACAAAGGAAATTAGTCTTGTGTTTTGTATAACTATAGAGTAACCGTTGTAAAGGGCTAAATGATAACCTATAATAATTAATAATCTTGGTCGAAAAGGCAACGGAGCCGGTTTGAAGCGTCAAACTGACTCCGTTGCCTTTTTATTTACTTACGGAGGGGATTTATTTGCCACCCAAAATCTTAATTAAACAATCTACGATTAGTGCCTTAATGTTAGGTATCTTCTTTTTTATTGCCATACTGTTGGGCAGTAGTATTTTATATATGAGTTCAAGTATCAAAGATGAACAGGCTGCAGAAAAGAGAAGGACTGAATTCAAACAACTTGGCATCAATTTAGCAAATGCTTCGGATTATTTAACAGATGAAGCACGTAAATTTGCGGTAACAAGAGATAAGATTCATATGAGTAAATACTGGGAGGAAATCAACGTTACTAAAACGCGGGATAATGTGATATCACGACTTGGGGAGCTAAATTCTCCGAGTGAAGAAATGGCACTGTTAGCTGAGGCGAAAAAGAATTCAGATGCGTTAGTGGAGACAGAAAGGCGTTCGATGAGGCTGGTAATTGATGCTTTATGGGTGTCGGATGAGAAAATGCCGCTTGAAGTGGCTTCCTTTCGATTGAGTGCGGAAGATCAAAAGTTAAGTACTGAGGATAAACTTACCAAAGCGCGGGACATCATGTTTGATGCAAAGTATGACTTTGATAAACGGAGCATCATGGACCCTATAGCAGGATTTCAACAAATTATGAATGCCCGCTTAGAAGCAGAACTGGAGATTGCCAGAAATGCTACCAGTAGGGCAGCGATCTTGCAAGCAGTCCTGGCTGCCATTATCATCTGCGTGGTTGCGGTATTGCTGAGAATTATCTCCATCCAAGTAACGTACCCGATCCAGAATTATACGAAACTGTTAAAGGTGTTTTCATTTAGCAGTGAAAACTTTAGTCTAACGCCAGAGGGCTCTCTGGAGCTTAGGTTACTTGCTACTACATTTAATGACTTATATCAGTCGTTTCAGGAGGAATTGGTAAAAAGGAAACGTGCTGAAGATAAGATGAAAGCTGCCAAAGAAGAGGCCGAGAAGGCCAATGCAGCCAAAAGTGAATTTCTGGCAAATATGAGTCATGAGATAAGAACTCCCTTAAATACAATCATTGGCTATCACTTTTTACTTAATAATGCTGAATTTGCACCAAAACAAAAACAATATGTGCAAAATATAGGTATGGCGGCTAAAAGTCTTTTGGGAATCATCAATGAAATACTTGATTTTTCTAAAATCGAAGCTGGCCGGATGACCCTAGAAGCTGTTGAATTTAATCTCTACGAGACAATCAAAGGGCTCTGCAGTATGGTTCAAATAGATGCCCAGCGCAATGGTTTGGAGGTGCGCTGTGTAATCAGACCGGATGTTCCACATTATGTAAAGGGGGATACTACGAGATTAAAGCAAGTCCTTTTGAATCTTTTATCGAATGGAATTAAGTTCACAGATCAGGGTGAGCTGGAAGTTGTAGTTGAAGTTTTAAGAAACGATGGAAAGCAGGCTCAACTACGGTTTAACGTATCAGATACCGGGATTGGCATATCTGAGAAACAAATAAAGCAACTGTTTGAGGTGTTTACACAGGGTGATGCCTCAACTTCACGAAAATATGGGGGAACGGGCTTAGGGCTAGCTATCTGTAAAAAAATTGTCGGACTTATGGCAGGTGAGATTAGTGTCAGTAGTGTGGTAGGGGCTGGGTCAACCTTTAGTTTTACTGCGAACTTCGAAGTCGTCGATCGAGCACCTATGTCTTTAAAAGTAGACAAACTAAACCAGGGCATGTTTGCTACTAAAAAGATTTTATTAGTAGAAGATAATCAAATTAATGTGCAAATGACCCGAGAAATTCTTGAAAATTCAGGGTTTGAAACGGATACCGCTCAGGGCGGTTATACTGCTATTCAAATGGTCAGAAGAACACGCTATGATGCTATTTTAATGGATATTCGCATGCCTGAAATAGATGGGTATGAGGCGACCCATCGGATTTTAGAGATATTAGGGAAAGCTGCCCCGCCTATTATCGCCTTATCGGCGGATGCAGTTGAAGGGGTTGCTGAAAAGGCAAAATTGGCAGGAATGAGCGGGTATGTGACCAAACCGTTAAATCCTCTGAAGCTGATTGAGATTTTGATAAGGTGTCTTAGCAGTGAAACGACAGAAGACCTCCTGCCAGAAATTAATCTCCCAGCCCCAAATCAGAAAATTTGGCTCGATTTTGCAAGCGGTATCGAGCGTTTGGGAGGCAAACAAGAAAAATATAAACATATTCTCGAAAGATTCACCGAAAACCACGGAAATGACTATAACACTATTAATCAGTTGTTAGAGACTGGTAATTTTGCTGAAGCAAAGCTACTATTACATACCCTAAAGGGGATTGCAGCAAATATTGGAGCAATCCAGCTTAAGGAAGCATCTCAACGTCTAGAAAATGCTGTAGACTACCAGGATGAAGAGGAGATCTATAAGGAGAAATGCCAGTTTGAAATAGTCTTAATCGAAAGTTGTAACTGTGTGGTTCAGTTTGTAGCTGGCTTACCAGTAGAACCTGAGAAGATTTATGTTGAAAATATTGATAATGAAAACCAGATAATTAAATTAGTAAAGCTATTGGAAGAGGGAGATTCGGAGGCCTCCTCGGTTTATGCTGCTTGTAGATATTATCTTAAGCAAGAGTTAAGTCCTCTGGACTACAGCCAACTGAATGAGAAAATCACCACCTACAATCTTGAAGAAGCAGCTGTATATTTAAAAAAACTTATTGCTGAAATAGGATGAACTAAGACTGTCTCGACAGGGAGGGATTTTAGTAAATGTATAAAGTGCTAATTGTCGATGATGACAAAGTGGTAAGGTATATGTTAAAGAGGTATAAGAAGTGGGCTAACATTGGATTTAGTGTGGAAGAGGAAGCAAGTGATGGTAAAGAAGCATTGAGAAAGCTTTCATCTGGTCAAATTGACCTTGTCATAACGGATATTAAAATGCCAGGTATGGATGGGATAGAGTTCTTAAGTGAGCTTAGATTCAGAAAATGGGAAGTTTGTTCAATTTTACTCAGTACGCATAGCGATTTTGAGTACGCTAAACAAGGAATACGGTTAGGTGCCTTTGATTTTATAACCAAACCTTTAGAGGAGGATGTTCTGAGTGAAGCCTTGGAACGAGCGAAAAAATATTTAGATGAAAAAAATCAACAGAGAATCAGGGTAGAAGAAGAACGTAGGCTGATTGAAGACAGCCTGACGCATTTTTATCCGAAAAGACGAGAAGAAAGAATGGTAGTTCTCATCTTAGCAGGAAACTTAGCAGCTCTAACGGAAGCAGAAGCAGCCTTTTCTGAATTAACTAAGCTGTTGGATCAAGACCTGTTTAAAACAGCCAAGTTGCTGGAAATAATGCTTTCGAACCTTAGTGGGGCGATATATCAGGAGTTCTCCTGGATCCAAAAGGTTGAAGAAGCTGCTTTTAGTAGTGTTTTGCAGCACGTTGATTCCATGCAGGGCATGAAGTCAGAGTTTCTCAGCTGTATTAGGGGGCTGATCACTGTCGTCAAAAAATATGAGCTTCATCAAAGCGATAGTATAGTCAGAAAAACGTGCATATATATAACCGATCATATTGAAAAAGATATCAATCTTGAATTGGCTGCCAATGAGGTACATGTGAGTAAAGACTATCTGGGAAAACTTTTTAAACAAAAAACGGGCGTTAGTTTTAATGACTACCTGACAAAAATTAAAATGGAATATGCCAAGCATCTGCTTGGAACGGGTGAGTATAAGAACTATGAAGTAAGTGAAAAAATTGGCTATAGCAGTCCAGATTATTTCTGCCGTCTATTTAAGAATTATACTGGTTATACGCCTATGCAATTCAGAAAATTAGGGGTCTAAGTTAATTGCGGCAAACTTTTTTCTCCGATTTCTTAGGGGAAAATATCTAGTATTTACGGTTTGATTTCATTGGCATTAATGGCATAATGGTTACAAATAGAGTTGCTCAATTTGTAACCAGCAACGGCGCTGTGAGGAATGAACAGTATCCACGAGGATATCGAACATTCTTTACAGCGCTTTTTTGGTTAGTACGTTAGCGCTAACGAGATATTTCAACATTGATTCTGGCCAGTCATGTTGGAAAAGATCAATGATAGGAGAGGGGTAAGTTATGAGGAATTATTTTTCATTAGAAATTAGAAAACGGGCAACTGGGATTATCTCAGCAATGCTTATTGCAGGGTTAATTCTGACCGGATGTGGAGCCGCTCAGACGAGCAAACCTGCGGAAACCACGAGTTCAGAAGATACAATCAAGGTGGGGATCTTACATTCGTTAAGTGGAACGATGGCTATCAGTGAAGTATCCGTTAAGGATGCAGAAATGATGGCTATTGACGAAATCAACGCATCTGGTGGAGTGTTAGGTAAAAAAATCGTGCCAGTTATAGAAGATGGTGCTTCAAACTGGCCAAACTTCGCGGAAAAAGCTAAGAAACTGTTACAACAAGATAAAGTGGCAACAGTATTTGGCTGCTGGACTTCAGCAAGTCGTAAGGCAGTACTCCCGGTGTTCGAAGAAAATAATGGCTTGCTCTGGTATCCTGTTCAATATGAAGGGATGGAAGCATCTCCAAATATTTTTTACACTGGGGCAGCTCCTAATCAGCAGATTGTACCTGCTGTAGAATGGTTGCTTGAGAATAAAGGGAAGAAATTCTTCCTGTTGGGGTCTGATTATGTGTTCCCAAGAACCGCCAATAAAATTATTAAAGCTCAATTAACAGCTATGGGTGGCGAAATGATTGCTGAAGAATACACACCGCTTGGACATACCGACTTTAGTACCATTGTCAATAAAATCAACGCGGCCAAGCCTGATGTTGTGTTCAATTCGTTGAATGGAGATAGTAATGTCGCTTTCTTTAAGCAACTTAAGGATGCAGGTATTACTTCCAAAGAGCTCACAACACTTTCGGTAAGTGTCGCTGAAGAAGAAATCCGGGGGATTGGCGCGGCAAACATGATGGGTCATTTGGTATCTTGGAACTATTACCAAACGACAGACACGCCTGAGAATAAAGAATTCGTAAAGAAATATAAAGCAAAGTATGGCGCAGACCGTGTAACGGATGATCCTATCGAAGCTGCTTATAATGCAGTGTACTTATGGGCAGCCGCTGTTAATAAAGCAGGCTCAACGGATGTGGCTAAAGTAAAGGAAGCTGCTAAAGGAATTGAATTTAAGGCACCTGAAGGTTTGGTGAAAATTGATGGTGAAAACCAACACCTTTGGAAACCTGTAAGAATTGGTGAGGTAACTGAAGATGGTTTGATTAAAGAGATCTGGAGCACAAAAACAACAGTTAAACCGGATCCGTTCCTAAAATCATACGATTGGGCGAAGGGTCTTAGTAATTAGTGAAGAAACTTTGTGGGTTGTGGTTAAACGGTGCAGGTCAGATAACCTGCACCGTTGCTGCTAATACGCACACGAAAAGGTGGTGGAAAAATGGGAACGTATATCCTGCAAATATTTAATGGAATCAGTGTTAGCTCGATACTTATACTAGCTGCGTTAGGGCTTGCCATCACCTTTGGTTTGATGAAAGTCATCAATATGGCTCACGGTGAATTTATCATGATTGGAGCCTATGTTGCTTATCTCGTGCAAAATCTATTTATAGCGCATCTGGATAAGAGCCTTTTTGGATTATATTTTATTATGGCTATTCCAGCTTCGTTTATCATTTCCGGTCTTTTTGGGTTAGTTCTAGAAGGGACAGTAATCCGCCATCTTTACAATAGACCGTTGGATAGCATACTGGCAACCTGGGGCGTCAGTTTAGTGCTCCAGCAACTGGCAAGAAGTATTTTTGGAGCCCCTAATGTTGATGTAAAAAGCCCAGGCTGGTTGGAAGGCGGACTTGTTCTAAGCCAAGGGCTGCAACTACCCTATAAGCGTCTGTTTATTATCGCCTTAGTCATTGCTTGTATTTTAGGTATGATTGTCCTGCTTTATAAAAGTAAAACAGGACGTCGCATCCGAGCGGTCATGCAGAATAGGGAAATGGCGGAGAGCATGGGAATTAATACTAGGAGAGTAGATGCTTATACGTTTGCCATTGGATCTGGGCTTGCTGGAATTGCTGGGTGTGCTTTAACGTTGCTGGGTTCAATCGGGTCCACTTTAGGTACTAATTATATTGTGGATACGTTTATGGTTGTAGTCCTTGGCGGAGTAGGAACGCTTTTGGGAACTGTAGCAGGGGGACTATTAATCGGTACAACCAACACCTCGATTGAGTTTTTCACTAATACCTCGCTGAGTAAGGTGCTAGTCTTTATCATGATTATTTCATTTTTACAATGGAGGCCCAAAGGGCTGTTTAACATCAGTAGTCGTTCGCTCGACGAATAGGGTATATTCTTACAGAAAGGGGGACAGAACTGTGGTCGAGGTTCGAGGTGCGTGGTTCGAGGTGCGAAGTATAGTAAAATCAAAAGAAAAATTAGTATTCTCAGTTATCATCTTGGTTTTAATGCTAGCTCCTTTGTTTTTATCAGATTTCAGAGTAAACTTGCTCGGAAAATTTATTACCTATGCTATTTTGGCAATTGGTTTGGATTTGATCTGGGGATTCACGGGTATTTTAAGTCTTGGACACGGGGTGTACTTCGGGCTAGGAGCATACTGTATGGCCATGTATCTCAAATTAGAAGCTGCCCAAGGAAAACTACCGGATTTTATGTCTTGGAGCGGACTTGAGAGACTTCCTTGGTTTTGGCAACCTTTTTCCTATGGTTTTTTTGCAATCTCTATGGCAATTCTGATACCGACCCTATTGGCATTCTTTATTGGTTTTTTAACATTCAAGAATCGTATCAGGGGAGTATATTTCTCCATCTTATCCCAGGCTTTATCCATTATTTTCGTTGTACTGTTTGTTGGTCAACAGGCCTATACCGGTGGAACAAACGGTCTGACAAGCTACAAGACTATCATGGGCTTTTCGTTATCAAGTGGCTCAACGAAGCTTGTTTTGTATTACATCTCGATCGGCCTTCTCGTTTTGTCCTTTACTTTTTGTAATTTTTTAATTAAACAAAGAATCGGCAGGATCCTAGTAGCCATTCGGGACGGAGAAAACAGGGTCAGGTTCTCGGGGTATAATCCTACAACTTATAAAATATTTGTCTATTGTCTATCTGCAGGCTTAGCAGGGCTTGCCGGAGCAATCTTTGTCCCTCAGGTCGGTATTATTTCCCCGGCCGAAATGGGCATAGTGCCATCCATTGAAATGGTTATCTGGGTAGCAATTGGTGGACGTGGAACCTTGATCGGCGCTGTTATTGGGGCAATACTTGTCAATACCTTAAAAAGCGGGATCAGTGAAAGTTTCCCGGATCTATGGTCTTACTTTATTGGGTTTGCCTTTATTTTCATAGTCTTGTTTATGCCAAACGGTATTGTCGGATTGGTCAAAAACATTGCCGGGAAGTTTGGTAATCAGGCCCATAAAGATAGTCAGCGGATAAGGACAGATAAAGTGGCCTGATCAATTATGTAATACAAGGACTAAGGATTTTCGCAGATGAACGAAAGGCGGTGGGGATATGGATTCGGTATTAACTATTGATAATCTAACTGTAAGTTTTGATGGCTTTAAGGCCGTTAATAATGTGAATACTGGGATCCAGAAAGGGGAGATCCGTTTTTTCATCGGGCCGAACGGTGCAGGAAAAACAACTTTGCTTGATGCTATTTGCGGGAGGGTGAAGCCTCAGTCAGGGCAGGTTACGTTTTTTGATAGAGATGTTACCAGGTATGCGGAGCATGAGATTGTAAATGTAGGAATCGGACGGAAGTTTCAGGTACCCTCCGTATTTACTAACATGACTATTTATGAAAACATGGAACTTGCTGTTGTGAAGGATCGTTCGTTGTATTCTTCCATGTTTCAAAGACTGAAAAAGGAGCAGATCGAGAGGATTGAAGATATCTTAGTATCGATTGGCTTGTATGATAAAAGATTTAACACCCCGCTAGCCTTAGCGCATGGTGAAAAGCAGTGGCTGGAAATCGGTATGCTGCTCGCCCAGGAGCCTAAATTAATGCTTTTGGATGAACCAGTTGCTGGCATGGGTCGGGCTGAGACCGACAAGACTGGGGAACTTTTGAAAAGGATAGCTCAAAATTGTACCATTATTGTTGTCGAACACGACATGGAATTTGTCAGGGATTATGCAAGTAAGGTTACGGTGCTGCATGAAGGGGCGATATTAGATGAAGGCAGTGTCTATGACGTTCAGAATAATCAAAAGGTAATAGATGTGTATCTAGGACGGGGTGGGGAACGGGATGCTTGAGATAACTACCCTTGAGGCCTATTATGGGGAAAGTATTATTCTAAATGGAATAAATCTGCGTGTGGCAAAAGGGCAGATCGTCTGCCTTCTAGGTCGAAACGGGGTAGGAAAGACAACTTTTTTAAAAAGTATTATGGGCTTGGTTAGGACCCCTAAAGGAAGCATTAAGATCAATGCTCAGGAACTCATCACTAAGCCCACTTTTTTTAGGGCTCGACAAGGGATTAGTTATGTGCCGCAAGGCAGGGATATTTTCCCGCAATTAACCGTCCATGAAAACCTGCTACTTGGCCTTGAGGCATGCGGAGGGCAGGGAAGTATTGATGAAACGATCTATGAATTATTTCCGGTTTTGAAGGCCATGCTAAAAAGAAAAGGAGGAGACCTTAGCGGAGGGCAGCAGCAGCAACTGGCTATTGCCCGGGCCCTAGTGTCAAAGCCCAAATTGCTGATTTTGGATGAACCTACTGAAGGAATACAGCCGTCCGTGATCCAAGAAATCGGACGTGTCATCAAGCAATTAAAAATGGAAACAAACTTGACAATTCTGATTGTAGAACAGTATTTGGAGTTTGTCATTGAGGTATCCGATTACTATTACGTGATGGAAAAGGGACTTATTGTGACAGAAGGGTTCACTAAGGATCTAAATCAAGAGGAAATTCAGAAACGTATGGCTATATGATTAATAATTAGTTACGGAGGGGGGTTAGACGATGCATCTAAGTCCGACTGAAAGAGATAAACTGTTGATTTATACTGCGGGGCAGGTAGCACGTGAACGGTTAAAACGCGGGTTGAAGTTAAATTATCCAGAAGCAGTGTCCTTAATAAGCGCTGAACTACTGGAACGAATTCGTGATGGGTTTACAGTGGCCAACCTCATGGAAATGGGCACAAAGATCCTAAGGCGTGACCAGGTTATGGAGGGAGTCCCTGAAATGATTGTAGAAATTCAGGTTGAGGGAACTTTTCCGGATGGGACTAAATTAGTTACCGTCCATAATCCTATCCGGTTATCGTAACAGAGGCCGGAAGTCGGAAGTCAGAGGTCGGAAGTCAGATCAAGGTTTGAAGTCGAATATCGAACATCGCAGGGAGGTCAGAGTTATGATACCGGGAGAGTATAAATTGGCACAGGGAACCATTGAAGCGAATTCAGGCCTGCATATAGAAACGATAAAGGTTGTAAACACTGGCGATCGTCCGATCCAGGTCGGTTCTCATTACCATTTTTTCGAAGCAAACAGGTATTTAGTCTTTGACAGAGCATTAGCTTGGGGTATGCATTTAAACATTCCCTCCGGCACCGCTGTCCGTTTCGAACCGGGAGAAAGCCGTACTGTTACCCTTGTCCAATTTTCAGGTAAGGGGCAGGTGTTCGGAGCGAATAATCTAACGGCTGGTTGTCGGGACAAGAAGAAATGTATTGAACAAGCTAAGCGGCAAGGGTTTATAGAACAGAAGTCGGAGGCCGGATTAATCTGAAACAATGTGAGGAGGAGTTGAATTGTGACTTTAAGCATGTCAAGGCGTCAACATGCTGATATGTATGGACCAACCACTGGAGATAAAATTCGCTTAGCAGATACAGAGTTATGGTTAGAAGTGGAAGATGATCTTACCGGTCCGGGTGATGAAGCAAAATTTGGAGGTGGTAAAGTCATTCGCGATGGTATGGGGCAGGATCCACAAGCTTTGGATGAGGCTATGGATTTGGTCATTACAAATGCAGTAATTATTGACCATTGGGGGATTATTAAGGCTGACATAGGGGTTAAAGAAGGACGTATTTATGCCCTTGGTCAGGCAGGAAATCCTAAGACGATGGCTGGGGTTAACCTTCCCATAGGGGCCGGCACAGAGGTGATTGCTGGAGAGAACCATATCGTTACTGCAGGAGGAATTGATAGTCACATTCACTTTATTTGTCCTCAGCAGATTGAAACAGCGATTGCTTCCGGTATCACAACCATGTTAGGGGGCGGAACTGGCCCGGCTGCTGGAACAAATGCTACAACCTGTACACCGGGTAAATGGAACATATATCGGATGCTGCAGTCCGCGGAAGCGTTTCCAATTAATCTTGGTTTTTTTGGAAAAGGGAATAATTCTTGTCCGGAACCGCTGATAGCCCAAGTTAAAGCCGGAGTCATTGGTCTGAAACTACATGAAGATTGGGGATCTACTCCTGCCGCTATTGACTGCTGCCTAAAAGTTGCGGATGAATATGATATTCAGGTGGCCATACATACGGATACCCTTAATGAAGCTGGCTTTGTCGAAGATACAATTGCTGCGATTGCCGGGCGTACGATCCATACGTTTCATACCGAAGGTGCTGGAGGAGGACACGCGCCAGACATTATTAAAATTGCCTCCTTGCCCAATGTCTTACCCTCCTCAACCAATCCTACCCGGCCGTTTACCGTTAATACATTGGAAGAACATCTCGATATGTTAATGGTTTGTCATCATCTGGATAAACAAGTCCCTGAGGATCTCGCCTTTGCTGATTCCCGTATCCGCCCAGAAACGATTGCGGCCGAGGATATTCTCCATGATTTAGGCGTAATCTCCATGATGTCTTCTGATTCTCAAGCGATGGGACGGGTCGGAGAGGTTATTATTAGGACCTGGCAGACAGCGCATAAGATGAAGATTCAGCGTGGTCCCTTGGAGTCTGACAGTATAAATAATGACAATAACCGGATTAAACGTTACGTTAGTAAATATACGATTAATCCTGCGCTTACTCATGGCATTAGCCATATCGTCGGTTCGGTTGAAAAGGGTAAGTTAGCGGATCTTGTACTGTGGAAGCCGCAGTTTTTCGGTGTAAAACCTGAGATGGTGATCAAAGGTGGGTTTATTATGCATGCTGCTATGGGAGATGCCAATGCCTCTATTCCTACCCCACAACCGGTTATCCAACGACCAATGTTTGCCGCGTTTGGTAAAGGGATTGCCGCTTGTTCAGTTACTTTTATATCCCAAGCAGCTGATGCGGAAACGTTAGCTAAGGAGCTAAAACTGGATAAACAACTTGTTCCGGTGAAGAACTGTCGTCAAATTGGTAAGGCCGATATGAAACATAACTTTGCAACCCCGCACATTTCTGTGGATCCTGAGACCTATCAAGTGACTGCAGATGGAGAAATCTTAACTTGCGAACCAGCCGATATCCTGCCTCTAGCACAACGATATTTTTTGTTTTAAGTTTGACTTTTAACAGTGGGGATAGCGCTTGAGTTATTTAGAAAGAAAATAGCGATTTGTGAAAGTGTATGCCCCATTGGGCATAGGGGGTTGCTCCGAGTATAGATTGAGGGCTTTAGTTGCTAGCTTGTTGTAAATTTGAACGAAGTTGATAGGAGTTTGAAATCTATGATCATTACTAAAGTGATTGGAAAACTTGCTGACTTGGAACAGGATCATCAGCGCGAAAAAGAGTCTTTTACCATAGAACAGCTATTTCTTTCCTGGGATGAGCTCCAGAAAAGGATTCTGCGTAAAACAACAGATGTGGGCAGAGATATTGGAATACAACTAGAAAGTGGACAAATGCATCCTGGAGATATTCTCTATAGACAAGAAAACCATCTTATTGTCGTAAGGGTAAAAGAAGAGGCTGTGTTAATCGTTCCAGTTAGGACTATCAGGGAAATGGGATTGGCTGCGCATGCTATAGGTAATATGCATGCTCCAATTGAGCTGAAGAGTGATTCGGTTATTACGCCCTACAATTCAGTATTACAAGAGCAGCTCGCCAAACTAGGGTTATACCCGGTTAAAGAAGCCAGGGCTTTTGTACCATGATGCAGCAATCATCTCTGATAGGATTGCGCTTAATGCAGCTAGCAGACTCAGCCTTTCCTTCGGGTGGCTTTACTCAATCGTTCGGGCTTGAAACGTTTATTCAGGGCGATGACATTAAAACTAAGCAAGAATTAGCTCAGTTTATGCAGACCTTTCTCTACTTCACTTGGCGACCTACGGATTTGCTAGCGGTAAAATTAGCTTGGAAAGCCGCCCTACAATCAGACATGAAGCACCTTTATTTACTGGATAAACGGTTAAATGCCATGAAGTTACCGTCTGAAAGCCGTGAAGGAAGTGTTAAGATGGGGAGAAGGCTCCGGCAATTACTAGGAGAAATTGATCCAAATTACTTTTCGGGTGTTCATTTTCCATATGGTCACCAGGGCATTATTTTGGGACATTATGGCGCGGTAGTAGGTATTGAATTAACTTCACTACTTGCTGCCTATGCCCATATGACCACTGCGTCACTTATAGCGAATGGCGTACGGGCTATTCCGTTGGGACAGACCAGTGGTCAGCAGGTGCTTGCACTCCTGCAACCACTACTTGATACCTGTATTCAATGGGCAACAACTGCGACTGCAAAAGATTGGGGTGGCAGCGCACCAGCCTTCGATTGGGCAGGTATGGCTCATGAGAGATTATATTCTCGAATATTTATGTCCTAGACGAGGTTCGAAGTTTGAAGTTCGATGTTATTCACGTCTTAAAGGACGTGGAAAAGAGCAGCTCTTTTAATAAACGCAAGCATTCGAACCTCGTGTCTCGAACCTCGAAATTCGAATGTAAGGAGGTTTTTAATTGTGTGGCCGATTCGCATCGGGGTAGGTGGTCCTGTTGGGTCTGGAAAAACCGCCCTTGTTGAAAAATTAACACGCTATCTGGTAGAAGAGTATAGTCTAGCGGTCATAACCAATGATATTTTTACAAAAGAAGATGCTGAATTCCTGTGTCGTCACGGTGTTTTGCCCCCGGATCGAATCCTAGGAGTGGAAACGGGAGGGTGTCCCCATACTGCCATAAGGGAAGATGCCTCTATGAACCTGGAAGCGATTGATACCCTTAAGGAAAGATTCCCAGATCTGCAACTAATTTTTGTGGAAAGTGGTGGTGATAATTTAGCGGCCACATTTAGCCCTGAACTAGTAGATGTTTCGATTTATATTATAGATGTGGCTCAAGGGGAAAAGATTCCTCGTAAAGGTGGTCCGGGGATTACTCGTTCAGATCTTTTGATAATCAACAAAACGGATCTCGCTCCTCATGTCGGGGCTAGCTTGGAAGTGATGGCCAAAGATTCCAGGCGAATGCGCGGTGAGCGACCCTTTTTGTTTACTAATCTGAAAACTGAAGAGGGCTTAGAGGGCGTCTTACTATGGATCCGGAAAAACGTTATTATGGAGGATATTGAATGAAGGCACCGTTAAAACACGGTATTCTGAAAGTTGAAGTACAGCGGGAAAACGGTAGGAGTATTATCAGTTCCCTCCAACAGAGAATGCCGCTGCGAGCTTCAAGCCCGCTCTATTTTACGGACAAAGAAGAGGTTTTTTTCTATATCATGAATCCAGCTGCTGGTCTTCTGCAAGGAGACCAGCATAGTATTTTAGTGCGAATCAAGCAGGATGCTCAGGCGGTTGTTTTCGGTCAAGGGGCGACAAAGGTATTTCGCTCACCAGAAAGAAATCTCTCAAGAGTATTTACAACCCTGATTGTTGAGCCAAGGGCGAGACTGGAATACATGCCAGAAGTCGTTATACCCTTTGCCGAATCATGTCTGGTTAGTCGTACGAATCTCCAAATATCAAGCCAAGCCACGGCATTTTTTTGGGAGATCACGGCACCAGGGCGAGTAGCCCGGCAAGAGCTGTTTGATTATAATTTGCTTGATCAGCAAACCAATATTTTTCTTGACCGTGAATTAATTTTTAGTGACAGGTTTATGCTGGAGCCGCCTAAGGTACCGACATTTTTAAAAACCTGGAATAAGCAGCTTGGCATCATGCATGGCTACACGCATATGGGCACATTTTGGGCTATTGATCCTAATCTAGAAAAGGTGATGCCTGAATTAGTGCAGCGCAACACAGAAGCTGAAAACAGTTTTCTCGAACATATGGCTGAACGCTATAATATTTTGATTGCCGGAACAACAATTTGCAAGCAGGCTTATTGTTTCCGTGCCTTGGGCCATAGTGCAGAAGATATTCAAGAGGGATATAGGGAGATATGGAGAACCTTACGTTTGAGTTTATATAATGAGCCTGAGTGGCCATGGAGAAAATGCTAGCATAAGCAAAAACCTCGTATTTCTATGCAAATAGGAAATGCGGGGTTTTACTATAATCCAAACAAATGTTCGATGAAATATCGATGGAGGGGAGCTTGGGTGAAAACATGCAAGTTGCCAAATAGCACGAGCTTTATAGGGGTGCATAAGTGCAACAACGGCTGTTGCCTTAGCCAGAAGGCGGACAAGGCGTATGTGATGGAAACTGGGGAAATCACATTGCATGGGGAGGCCAAGGTACTGCTTCACGATGAAAGGGTACGCAAGGCTTATCTGGGCGAGTGACATCGTAAAGGAAAGGGTGGAACAAATGAATAAGTATATACATGCTGTGCCGAATTTCAGTGACGGAAGGCGCCAGGATGTGATCGAGTCCGTGGTAGGGGTATTCCGGGGAGTGCCGGGAGTGAAGCTGATTGATTATTTTCCTGATCCGGATTTTAACCGGACAGTGATTGAAGTAATTGGCAAACCGGAGCCACTGAAGAAGCCCTTTTAATAATGGCCCGAGAATCCATCAGGCTAATCAATATGGAGGAACAAAGCGGAAGTCATCCTCGCATCGGTGCACAGGATACCATCCCGCTTTTCCCGCTGAAAAACAGTTCTGTTGCCGAGTGTAAGCTTCTGGCCGAGGAAATCGAGCAGGAAGGTCCGAGCGGGGGCTTCACGACGGTCCGTTCGGTAGGATTAAAGTTTGAAGAGCGTAGCCAGGTGGCTGTCTCGATGAATATGTTTGACTACAAGCAAACTCCCCAGTATAGGACCTTTGAACTGGTAAAATTGGAGGCGGCCCGTTACGGTGTGCCGGTAGTGGGGACGGAACTGGTCGGTACTCTGCCTCAGGAGGCTATCGTGAACTCTCTGGAGTATTTTCTGCGCTTGGAAAATTTTAAGCAGGATCAAATCCTGGATAACCATCTGATTGAGATTGATACGGAATAAATGTGACTTGGTCAATGATTCTGCTCAGGAATCGCTCTTGGGGTCTATAATACTTTCAATTTCCATTCACCCATTCCATATTATTGCAAATAACGCTCGTAGTCTTCACGATCAATGCCTGGATGTAGACTGATGGCCAAAGCACCTGCAATAATTTTAGCTACAGTTTGAATTAGAGAATCAATTTCTTTAGGTGTTACCATTAGGTTTCCTTGGAAAGGAGAAAGAACATCATCGATGATTTGACTAAATGTTTCCGGTTTTATACCCTTGTATAGTTGATACAACTTGGGACTGGTAACAAATTGTTGAAAAACCCCTTCAACCACGTCATGAGCAATCACGCCAGCATTGACAACTGTTGGTAGACCGATGGCAATCACTTTGCAGCCTAACGTTTCTTCGGTAATGCCTGCCCGCCGGTTTCCTACACCTGAACCAGGGTGGATTCCAGTATCGGCGAGCTGAATGCTTGTCCCAATCCGTTCTAGGGAACCAGCTGCAAGGGCATCAATGGCAATGACTAAATCGGGCTTGACATGTTCTACGATACCCCGAATGATTTCAGCGGTTTCAATTCCAGTAATCCCTAAGACGCCAGGAGCAATGGCACTGATTTTTCTCATTTGGCCTTGTAATTCGTCCGGAGAGAGTTGGAAAAGATGACGGGTAACCATAGTTTTGTTAATAACTTGGGGACCTAGAGCATCGGGTGTAGCATTCCAATTACCCAACCCCACGATTAGAATGCTAGCATCTTCTTTAAGATCCATTAGTTCAATTAATTGATCTGCTAGAACATGGGTGATGTTTTCGTGGATGACATAATTATTAGTACGGATTTCAGGAGCATCAATGGTTATGTAATGTCCTTTTGGCTTACCAATTGCAGAAACCCCTTCATCAGTTTCTACAGTGATGATGGTAACTTTAGCGTGTTCGAGTTGCTCTTCATTCATGCGAACGCCTGGTATTTCTTCCCCGCTTTCCCCACGGAGGAGCTGATGGGCCTCCACGGCTAAGTCAAGCTGAACATTGAGGTGTCGATAGAGATCGGATTTGTTCATTTTAATAACTCCTTTAAATTGCATTTATACATAACTTAGCTGGCGCTCATACAAGCTTAAAAAAGTCACTGGGGCGATTAAGCTCCAGTGAACAGAGAGGAAAAACGAAAGGAAGAGTTGGATGGGGGAAGGGCAATCAATGATTAGTAATGTTCATCGTTGCCATCTTTAGTATTAACAAAAACAGCAAGGATATACAGGAAATTTAGTTATTCACTGTGGTATACTATTACATAAAAGAGATGGAGGAATCGTAACAGGATCCTTTCTTAGTGATGCTTCGGCATCTGAATATGATAAATGGCATCAAACTACGAAGCAATGAAACAGTGAAGAAAGTCAGCGTGGGAAACACTGGATTTCTCGTTGAAAAATGGCTAAAAGCATGAGATAAATGAACTGATTGGCAGTTGTAGCTGTAAAGCTTAATAAGCTCTGCTATAATACAATATGGAGGGTGTATGAGGATTATTGCTGGCGAAATGCGTGGTCGACTAGTTAAGGCTGTCGAGGGAATGCAGACACGCCCGACTTCGGACAAAGTAAAGGGTGCGATTTTTAGTGTTCTAGGGGACAAAGTTTTAGATGCGCGGGTTTTAGACCTTTTTGCTGGAACCGGTAACTTGGCGATTGAAGCGCTCTCCCGAGGTTCTCGTGAAGCGGTGTTGGTCGAAAAGAGTTTTGAAGCGCATCAGGTCATACTGAAAAATCTTGATCAAATTGGGGTAAGCCAAAAGACCAACCTCTTTTTGATGGATGCCTTTAAATACATAGATAGATACCCTAATGAAGTTTTCGACCTTATTTTTCTGGACCCCCCTTATCGTAAGGAGCTTGTGCTTAAGGTTCTATTGACCTTAAAGAAATACTCTTATTTGACACCAGACGGAGTGATTGTTGCTGAAACAGCCAATGATGAAGAATTGAGTAATGATACTATTTATCCGTTTGAAGTCCGTAAATCACGGGAATACGGAGACACAAAAGTATGGTATCTACAGAGAATTGATGATGAAGAGGGAGAGATATAAGTGGAAAATGATATTCTGAGCTTGCTCAATGAAGTGGAAGAGATCATAGATCATGGGACGAAGATCCCCATGACAGGAAAAGTATTAGTGGATGATTCTGTAGTCTTCGAGTTGCTTGATCGAGTGAGAGCAGCCTTACCGGAAGAGCTAACAAATGCTAAGTGGGTTTTAAAAGAACGGCAACGTATTCTAGATGAAGCTGAAGCGGAAGCGCAAAAATTAATCGAGCGTGGAAAAACGTACGTTGATAAGATGGCGATAGAAAATGAAGTGGTTAAACAAGCTCAGAGCTATGGCGAGGATATCGTTAAGCAGGCGCAAACATTTGCTCGGGATGTCAAGACTGGTGCTGTGCAATACGCTGATGAAATGCTTCAACATGTTGAACAAAGTCTATACCAGACGCTTCAGGCTCTGCGTAAAAACAGGGAGGAATTAAAGGGGTTAGCGAAGGAAGACCGGGACCGGAAAACTGTCATCACTGAAAATGAGTAGGGTGAGTAAATCTCACCCTACTTAACGTCAGAGAACCCGATGCCGCTGGTCGAACTACGATCTGCGGACTCGGATTAAGGCGAGAACGATTAGAGTGCTCATCATCCCAATAAATACGAGAGAACTTAAATGCCAAGTATTCCAAACCAGGACGGTAGTGTCTGGAACTTGAATGGGAAGAGTCGCGGTGGGTACCTTAGCAACTAAAAGGAAAAGCTGGCTCAGACCCATTGCCAGAATTGCCTGGAGTGCGCGGGCAATTACAAAGGACGAGAAGCGCAAATCGGTGCCGCTGATTAATCCAGCAACTTGCGCGAAAACAGAGAGTCCTCCCCAGCCCATAAGAAAGGTCAAGAGTGCTACTTGGTGATGGAGTGAGGAAAGCGCTCGGATTGCTTCCTGACAACCTAACGTCATCTCAAAAAGACCATTGAAAAAGGCCTGAAAAACAGAAATAGGAATGCCTTGTACAACCATATGACTTAGGGACGCCAAAAACAAGGTGATGTGCCAGAGGTTTAAGAGTCTTAGAATTACCGAGAAAAAAGCCATGTAACCAGCTACCATGAGAACGGTGTTAGTACTTTGCTTGACGGCATCCCCAAGGACCTGTCCGAAAGTACGGCTGTCTCTGTTCTGGGCAGTTTTCATTTCGTTCCAAGCCCGTTTGAAAGAGGGAAGCTGCAGACGTTGCGGTGAACTAGAAGTTACCCGATAAAAACGGTAGAAGAATCCAACGATCAAATTTGCCAAATAAACTGAGCTTGCTAGCAAGATACCGAGTGCTGGTTTCCCTAACATACCTGAAGCAACGGCACCAAACATAAAGCCTGGGCTGGGGTTGTTAGTAAAAGCTAAGAGACGTTCCCCCTCCTCACGTGAAATATCTCCGTCTTTACTAAGCCGAGCGGTGAGTACTGCCCCCATTGGAAAGCCTGACGTATAGCCCATAGCTACGACAAAAGCGGCTTTGCCAGGAAGACGGAAGACCGGACGCATAAAAGATTCCAGAAGAACACCAAGAAAATGAACAAATCCTGAAGCCATCAGCAGTTCAGAGAGAACAAAAAAGGGGAGTAATGCAGGGAGGACAAAACGCCACCATAAGGTCAAGCCACCGCCGGCAGAACTAAGCACTTCCTGTGGATACATAAACATGCCGAGGGCAAGGAGGCTCAAGGCCAAGACCCGGGTAACGTTAGACATAGAAATATCACCTTCCTTCACCTTCCTACATAATTTATATGGAAGTATGCCAGGCCCTAGAAGTCTTGGTGAGGAGGAAACTATCAATGAATCCCATAAGAGGACTTGTTTTGGGCGCCGGAGGCGCTCGAGGTTTTGCCCACTTAGGTATCTTACAAGTACTTGAAGAAGAAAAGATCAGTATGGACGTTGTAGTCGGATGTAGTGCAGGTGCTATATTCGGCGCTTTGTTGTGCTCTGGAATGGATCTTTATCGAATTGAACGATTATTGACGTATCCAGGTTTTGCTAAGAAGATTCTCGATCCTGCTGTATCTAAAGAAGGACTAATCAAAGGAGATCGGATACTTGAAGTTATTCGACTCTTAACCAAAGATATGTCATTTTCGGATCTGAAAATTCCTTTAGCGGTCGTAGCAACTGACATCGAATCTGGGGAGCTTGTCGTATTTCGTGAAGGTAGTGTAGCGCAAGCAGTTCGAGCGAGTATTTCTATCCCCGGTTTTTTTAAGCCCTATCGTTATCAGGGGCGTCTCTTGGTCGATGGTGCCGTTAAAAATCGCTTACCTGTACATATTGCTCGGGACATGGGGGCGGAGAGAGTCTTAGCAGTGGATGTAAAAAAAGGACTAGTTAACAAACTAACTAGTGCCATGGATATTTTACTTCAGTCCATCGAAATACTCGAAGAGGAAGTGTTTCAGGCCTATTGCCATGGTGCAGATCTGCTAATTCAACCGGATATTGGACATATTGGAAGTTTTCACTTTGATCGTGCTGAAGAAGCAATACAACTTGGACGCGCAGTAGCTTTGGCGAAATCTTCTGAAATTAGGAGAATAATGGCGTAAGGGGTTAAAAAACCAAAGATTTTGTGCTACACTCTTGGAAGATACACAATCAAAAGGTGGAAAGAAATGGAGCAAGTTAGGAAGCGGAAAACTAATTTTTCAGGGAAGACTATAGAATAATACTTATCGAGCTAAAGATTGGAAAACACAAAGGGGTATTAACAATGAAAATACTAGTTATAAATTGTGGCAGTTCTTCTCTGAAGTATCAAGTGATTGATATGGCCACAAAGAATGCTATAGGCAAAGGACTGGTTGATCGCATAGGGCTTCAGGGGTCGATGCTTACACATCGAACAGGATCAGGAGAAAAACACGTCATTAGGTCTGAAATTCCAAATCACACCATGGCTATCAAGCTCGTACTAGAGGCCTTGATTTCCCCTGAATACGGTGCCCTTAAGGATTTAACCCAAATCTCTGGAATCGGGCACCGTGTGGTTCACGGGGGGGAAAGGTTTTCAAAGTCCGTAGTTATTGATGAAGCAGTCATGAAGGCTCTGAAGGACTGTATTGAGCTGGCCCCCCTCCACAATCCTCCAAATATTGCAGGAATTAAAGCTTGTCAGAAAATGATGCCTGGAGTTCCCCAAGTGGCAGTTTTTGATACTGCCTTCCATCAATCCATGCGACCAGACAGTTATATCTATGGATTACCCTATGAATATTATAAAAAGTATGGAATTCGGAAATATGGTTTTCATGGGACTTCTCATAAATATGTCAGTCAACGTGCTGCGATTCTTCTCAAGAAACCACTCAAAGAACTAAAGATTATCAGTTGTCATTTAGGAAACGGTGCCTCAATTGCTGCCATCCGAGGAGGGAGATCGATTGAAACGTCAATGGGCTTTACTCCTTTAGACGGTCTGATGATGGGGACGCGCTCTGGAGCCTTGGATCCAGCTATTGTGACCTACATTATGTGTCGAGAAGGCTTTAATGTTGATCAAATGAATGATTTTCTCAATACAAAATGTGGAGCTTTAGGGGTTTCAGGGATAAGCAGTGATTTCAGGGACATTGAAGTGGCAGCAGAACAAGGACACGCCCGTGCGCGACTAGCCTTAGATATTTTCGAACATGATGTTAGGCAATATATTGGTGCTTATGCCGCAGTGTTGGGTGGAGTCGATGCTATAATATTCACCGCAGGAGTTGGCGAAAACGCGGCAAGCATGCGAGAAGCAATCTGTAAAAACCTAGATTACCTTGGCGTAAGCCTTGACCGTGAGAAAAATAAGGTACGAAGTGAAGAAGTAGATGTTTCTAAACCTCACGCTAAATGTCGGGTTCTTGTAATACCAACCAATGAAGAATTAATGATTGCGCTGGATACGAATGAATTAATCCGTGAAAAATAAAGCCATCCAAAATCTATGGTAAAGAGTTTTCCTTGACAAAGAAAAATGCGCCAACTATAATAATGAATGTGTATTGGGGTGGTAATATGAAAGTGAACGTAGCTCAGGTTCGTTATAGAGGTGGGGAAAGTGTCCATTTTGATTTAGTGGAAGACTTTACTGCTCTGGATTTGGGAATAGAAGCCCTCTCATTTCAAGCACCGGTACGCGTACAACTTCAGGTAAACAACACAAGTAAAGCGATGCTCGTTAATGGAACGATTCACACAGAACTTAAAGCTATGTGTGGACGTTGTCTGGAGTCGTTCGTATATCCCTTAAATCTCTCCTTCCAAGATGAATGGGTTTTTCGAACGCTTGCAACAGACGATCAACTAGAGACAGCTCTCCTTTTGGACAAAGATGAGATTGATATTAAGGATCGAATTCTTGAACAAATTGTAGTAGCTTTACCGATGAAGTTTATATGTTCAGCAGAGTGTCAGGGGCTATGCCCGACCTGTGGTGCAAATCGAAATCTGACCCCGTGTGATTGCGGGGAAGGTGTCAGGGACCCTCGGTTAGCAGCACTGGCTAAGTGGCAAACCAATGACTGATAAAGTTTTGAAAACATAAAGGGGGTGTAACTATGGGTGTTCCGCAACATCGACAATCGAAATCAAGAGTGCGTAAACGTCGGGCTATGTGGAAACTAACTGCACCGAACCACATCAAATGCCCCCAATGCCATCAGCCAAAAATGCCTCATTATATATGCCCAAGTTGTGGGTTCTATAATTCTAAGGCAGTTATTACTGTTGAAGCATAAAGCTTATACGCCAAAAACAAAGAACTCTTTGCATAAGAGTTCTTTGTTTTTTAATTTTCGAATACTTTCGACAGGTTTATTTCTTGATAAGTCTCTAAAGATAGTCTATAATTGTGACCAGGTACTAATTTCGAGGTGCGAGGCACGATGCGCGAGGCACGAACTTAGGGATTTAAACCTTGCTTTAGTAGTGGTAGTCTTAGGTGAAGTAATTAGAAAAAAGCATGATGAGAAATGGTGATATACATGGGTCGTTATCATAAAGAAGAACGGCGTAAAGTTTTAGGGGAAGCTCTCGCCAAGGATCCGTTCTTTACTGACGAGGAACTTTCTGAACGCTTTAAAGTGAGTGTCTCAACCATACGTTTAGATCGAGGCGTACTGGGGATCCCGGAACTCCGAGAACGAACTCGGGTCGTAGCCCAAGAAGTTTATTCGTCCTTAAAATCCTTAGATGATCAGGAATTGATCGGAAATTTAGTAGAACTAAAGATTGGGGAAAGAGCTCGTTCTGAGTTGAAGATTGAAGAGAGCATGGTTTTAACCAAGGCGCGAGTGGCTCGAGGGCATTATTTATTTGCCCAAGCAAATTCCTTAGCGATTGCCTTAGTGGATGCGCCGATGGCTTTAACCGGAAGTGTTGATTTAAAATTTTTACGACCCGTTCGATTAGGTGAGGTTGCTGTTGCTGAAGGAAAGGTAGAGAAACGAAAACTGAATAAATATTGGGTTCAAGTAACAGTAAACGTCAATTCAGAGGAAGTACTCCGTGGAAATTGGGTTCTTTTCGCGATCGATGATTGATTGGGTGTGCGGATAAGGAGATGAAACAATGAGAATCGCTGTGGATGCAATGGGTGGTGATCATGCCCCAGAGGAGATAATCAAAGGTACCCTGATGGCAGCAGAAGCAAATCCGAATGTACAGCTAATTTTGGTAGGGCAAGAAGAACGGATACGACCGCTACTCTCTGACTCGAAATTGAAGAATATTTCAGTCTATGGAGCTTCTGAAGTTATAGAGATGGACGAACATCCGGCCAATGCCGTTCGTAAAAAGAAGGATTCTTCGATTGTTGTAGCGACTAAATTAGTCAAGCGGGGAGATGCTGATGCCGTTGTAAGTGCTGGAAGTACAGGTGCCCAAATGGCTGCTGCGCTTTTAGGTTTGGGGAGGATCAAGGGAATCGAACGCCCAGCCATTGCTACGGTTTTGCCGACTCCGGAAGGTGGGAAACTCCTCCTCGATGTAGGGGCAAATATGGATGCAACGCCGGAGCAACTTTGTCAATTCGCTTTAATGGGCAACATCTATGCCAAGAAAATTTTGGAGATTTCAAATCCACGCGTGGGTCTATTGAATGTTGGGAGCGAAGAGGGAAAGGGCAACGAACTGACCCAAAAGACTTACCCTTTGCTAAAAGCAAGTGCTCTTAATTTCATGGGTAACGTTGAAGGACGGGATGTTCCTTATGGACGTGCTGATGTGGTGATTTGTGATGGTTTTGCGGGGAATATCTTGCTAAAAACCTTGGAAGGTTTGGCCGGGGTATTGTTTGAGCAGATTAAGGAGAGAATTACTTCGAACCTGGTTCGAAAACTAGGCGCTCTCGCTGTAAAACCGGGCTTAAAAGAAATTGCTCAAATGATGGACTATGCGGAATATGGTGGAGCACCCTTACTTGGAGTGAATGGGATTAGCATTATCTGTCACGGAAGTTCGAAAGCGAAGGCAATTATGAATGCCATCCGCGTCGCCAGAGAATGTGTGCAAGTGGGTCTGATTGAACAGATTCGGGAAGATCTCCCCAAGTGAGCCTGGTGTTACTAATGAGAAAAGAGGACTGCGATTGATGCGTAGTGTGGGAATTGTGGGTTTAGGGTCATACGTTCCTGAAAATGTAGTGACCAATCTGGATTTAGAACAATTTGTGGACACAAATGATGAATGGATTGTATCTCGAACAGGGATTAAACAGCGTCATATAGCCCCTAAGGACATGCCTGTGTCGGAATTATGTTATCAGGCAGGTTTGAAGGCCTTAGAGGATGCTCAGATCGCCCCTGAAGAGGTGGAATTGATTATCGTCGCCACGATAACACCCGATTATGCTTTCCCAGCAACAGCATGCTTGGTTGCTGACCGTTTGGGAGCAAAAAATGCGGCGGCCTTTGATCTGGAAGCCGGATGCACAGGGTTTATCTATGCTGTGGCGACTGGCAGCCAGTTTATTGCCTCAGGATTATATAAAACGGTGCTCGTCATTGGTGGGGAAACGTTGAGCAAAATCCTTAATTGGCAAGACCGTTCAACCTGTGTTCTTTTCGGTGATGGTGGTGGAGCTGCGGTTTTACAGCAAGTGGAAGAGGGTTTTGGTTTTTTAAGTTTCGAATTAGGTTCAGACGGTTCTGGTGGCGCGTTATTAAGCCAACCCGCTGGAGGTTCAAAGTGTCCAGCTAGTCTGGAAACCGTGGAGAAGAATCTGCACACCCTTCAGATGGAGGGCAAGGAAGTCTATAAATTTGCAGTGCGGATTATGGGGGATGTTTCGGTCAAGGTTCTTCAGAAGGCTAGTTTGACGAAGGACGATATTGATCTACTAGTTCCCCATCAAGCTAATATGCGGATTGTCGATGCTGCTGTCAAGCGATTGGGAATTTCAAAGGATAAAGTGGTGATCAATTTAGATAAATATGGTAATATGTCGGCTGCGTCCATTCCGATTGCCTTAGATGAGGCTTTTCAAGCAGGTCTCATCTCAGAGGGGGATATCATTGTGATGGTTGGATTTGGAACAGGCTTGACTTGGGGAGCGTGTGTTTTGAAATGGACGAAAGTAGGCCTAAAACGATGATTAAAACGAGGATCTG
The DNA here is from genome assembly GCF_054657535.1 of Desulfosporosinus burensis. Classification (NCBI taxonomy): domain Bacteria; kingdom Bacillati; phylum Bacillota; class Clostridia; order Eubacteriales; family Desulfitobacteriaceae; genus Desulfosporosinus; species Desulfosporosinus burensis. The sequence continues at coordinate 32,596 of NZ_BAAHYN010000003.1, read as the reverse complement.
TGAACTTATCAATATTGAGTACCCAATTTTCCAAGGCGGAATGGCTTGGGTTTCGACGGGAGAATTGGTCGCCGCGGTCTCCGAAAGCGGAGGTTTAGGCATCATCGGATCAGGACAGGCACCGGCTGATTGGTTGCGTGAGGAAATTCGTAAAGTAAAAGCCATCACAAAAAAACCATATGGGGTCAATGTCATGCTCATGTCCCCATTCGTAGATGAAGTCATGCAGGTCATCCTTGAGGAACGTGTCCCGGTGATTACAACAGGGGCAGGGAATCCGGGAAAATACGTGCCAATGCTTAAAGAAATTGGCACGAAAGTAATACCTGTAGTCGCTTCGGTCGCCTTGGCCAAACGTTTAGAAAGGGCAGGGGTTGATGCACTCATTGCAGAAGGCATGGAATCTGGCGGGCATATTGGGGAAATTGGAACCTTTCCACTAGTACCCCAAGTTGTCGATGCTGTGAAAATTCCAGTGATTGCAGCAGGAGGAATTGTGGATGGCCGTGGTTTAGTAGCGGCTTTGGCTCTCGGCGCTGAAGGGGTCCAAATGGGGACGCGTTTTATGTGCGCGGAAGAATGTACTATTTCCCATCTTATCAAAGATAAAATTACCAAAGCGAAAGATCGCGCTACGGTCATTACCGGGCGCTCCACGGGTCACCCAGTTCGTTGCTTGGATAACCGCTTTACCCGTCAAATAGAACAACATGAACGAGAGGGAATGCTGGCTGCGGATATAGAGAAACTGGGAATCGGAAAATTACGCTTAGCCATGGTGGAGGGGGACGTCGAGAATGGTTCTATCATGGCCGGTCAAATTGCAGGAGCGGTTCAGCGTATTGAACCTGCCGCCGAGATTATTCAAGACATCATGCAATCTGCAGAACGGGAATACAAGCGTCTGGCTGCGCGATTTGGAGAGGGGAGGGCTTGATCGTTGGGTAAACTAGCCTGTATATTTCCAGGACAAGGATCTCAATATATTGGCATGGGAAAAGAACTCTTCCAGACTCCGAGTGGCGGGAAAGCACTGGAGCTGGCGCGTGAAATTCTGGGTAATGAGTTTATCTCCTTAATCGAAGAGGGCCCGGAAAACGAACTCCAACAGACGATCAATACCCAACCTGCGATTCTTCTCGTAAGCGTCGTGGCTTGGCAGCAACTTCAGGATGCAGGGATAGAACCTGATTTTGTTGGAGGGCACAGTTTGGGCGAGTACTCGGCACATGTCGCTGCGGGTAGCTTTAATTTAGCAGAGGCTTTACGTGTCGTGAGACTACGTGGAGAACTTATGCAAGCGGCGGATCCAAAGGGCGTAGGAGGGATGGCTGCCATCCTAGGACTAGCGGTGGATCAAGTGGAAGAAGCTTGCCGGCTTGCCTCAGGCCTCGGTGTTGTGGCACCGGCAAATTATAATTGTCCAGGACAAGTGGTTATCTCTGGGGAAAAAGAGGCCGTAGCCAATGCCATAGAGATCGCTAAGGGTTTTGGTGCAAAACGGGCTATACCGTTAACCGTGAGCGGGGCATTTCACTCTAGTTTGATGGCAGGTGTGGGCGAAGCTCTGCGTTTAGTCTTAGAAAAAGTGCCTTGGCAAACCCCTCGTTGCCCAGTCGTGGCCAACATTGATGGGATAGAGGTTTTTTCTTCGGAACGTACTGTTAGTACCTTAATCAAGCAAGTCAGTAGAGCAGTTTTATGGGAGCAATCGGTTCGTCATCTTCTAGACTTAGGGGTCGATACGTTCATAGAGTGTGGACCTGGTAAAGTCTTGACAGGTTTGGTTAAAAAAATTGCTCCTGACGCTAAGCTCCTCCGGATCGAGGATAAAGCGTCCCTAGAAATGTCACTTGCATATTTGAAGGAGAGTCGTTAAAATGGTGCTGAATGATAGCGTAGCCATTGTTACTGGGAGTGGGCGTGGAATCGGGCGCGCCATAGCTTTAGAGCTGGCAACCGCAGGGGTAAAGATCGTGGTCAATTATGCCGGTCGTTCCGATAAAGCAGAGGAAACGCTAACCTTGATCCGTGAAGCAGGTGGAGAAGGTTTAGCCGTTCAAGCGGATGTCAGCCAAGCAGCGGAGGTTGATCGGTTGTTAAAAACAACCATGGATCATTTCGGAAAGGTTGACATTCTTGTCAACAATGCAGGGATTACTCGGGATTCGCTGTTGCTCCGCATGAAAGAAGCAGACTGGGACTCGGTCCTGGCAACCAATCTCAAGGGGGCTTACCTTTGCACTAAGGCGGTCAGTAAAGGAATGCTAAAACAACGCTCGGGGGTTATCGTTAATATTTCCTCTGTTGTAGGCTTATCAGGGAATGCTGGACAAGCCAATTATGCAGCAGCCAAAGCGGGCATGATTGGATTTACCAAATCCATTGCTAAGGAATTTGCATCGCGTGGAATTCGAGTTAATGCGGTCGCACCTGGGTATATTTTCACAGATATGACGGAAACATTATCAGAAGGGATGCAAAGTGATATCTTACGTGCAATTCCACTCGGTCGCATGGGAAAGCCTGAAGACGTTGCCAAAGTGGTTCGATTCCTTGTGTCCCCAGAGGCGTCCTACATAACTGGACAGACTTTATGTGTTGATGGGGGTATGGAAATGTAGGTTCAAGTTAAGTTTTGAGAGGAGGTGAAGAAGCAGATGGGAGTTTTCGATAAAGTGAAAGCCATCGTCGTCGAACAACTTGGGGTAGATGAAGCAAACATTACCCCGGAAACCTCCTTTGAAGAGCTAAATGCAGATTCTTTGGATATCGTTGAATTGATTATGGCTCTTGAAGAGGCATTCGACTTGGATATTCCGGATGAAGAAGCAGAAAAAATTCGGACAGTTGGAGATGCAGTGAACTTCATTAAAGAAAACAAATAACCTCAGAAGGTCCCGTATTCAAATGCGGGACTTTCTTTTAAAGAAGGTTGTTTCTCTTGTCTATTTTGAGATTAAGAGAAATTGAAATAGATTGCAAAGATAAGTGTTAGGCGATTGAAAGAGGAAAGATCTCTAAGTGGGAGGAAAAATCGTGAAAATACCTGGACTTCGTATTGCAAATTTAGTAGCCAAAATTCCTGTAATCCAAGGAGGAATGGCTGTAAGGATATCCATGGCCCCTCTCGCAGTTGCAGTAGCTGAAGAAGGAGGAATCGGCATAATAGCGGGCAGTGGTTTGTCTGTTGAGGAACTGAGAGCTGAAATTCGTGAGGCGCGCAGACGAACCAAAGGAATTATTGGGGTTAACATTATGTTTGCTGTCCGCGAATTTGCTCAATTAGTTCAAGCCGCCTTTGAAGAGAAGATTGATCTTTTAGTTTCGGGAGCCGGATTTTCAAGGGATATGTTTGCCTGGGGAAAAGCAAAGGGCATACCCGTAGTGCCGATTGTATCATCTGCCAAACTTGCTAGATTATCCGAAAAGCTGGGTGCGGCTGCAGTGATTGTGGAAGGAGTAGAGGCTGGCGGACATCTAGGAACAGATCGCTCCATCCACGATATTCTGCCAGAGGTCATTGCGGCTGTCAGTATTCCTGTCATTGGCGCGGGGGGAGTCGTTGATGGCCAAGGCGTTGCTGAAATGTTGAAGCTTGGTGCAGATGGGGTGCAAATGGGAACCCGGTTCGCGCTTAGCGAAGAGAGCAGTGCAGCTTTCGCTTGGAAAGAGGAAATGTTAAAGGCTACTGAAGAGGACGTCGTGTTCATTCATAGTCCTGTTGGGATGCTGGCCCGGGGGATAAAGAATCCCTTCACAAAAATGCTCGATGAAAACGTGGACGTCACGCCGACGGATTGCATGGGTTGTCTTAAACAGTGTGAGGGAAACTTCTGTATTATGAATCGTTTAATTAAGGCGCAAACGGGTGATGTTCATGAGGGCCTAATTTTTTCAGGGGCCAAAGTCCATAAAATTAATGATATTTTATCGGTCCATGAGATTTTTGAAGATATTAAAAAAGGAATCCTGGGATTAAAGGAGGAGTCGGTGTGAAACATCGTGCAGTAATTACGGGAATGGGAGTAGTCACTCCCTTGGGAAACCTTCTGGATGAATTCTGGAATAATTTAATGGCAGGAAAGTCCGGAATTGGATTATTGACACGGTTTGATGTTGCCGGTCTCCCCACAAAAGTTGCCGCAGAGATTAAGGATTTTGAGCCAACGGACTATATCGATAAAAAGGAAAGTCGGCGCATGGACCGCTTTACCCAATTTGCTATGGCCGCAGCTAAACTGGCGTTGCAAGATTCCGGACTAAATATGGAAAACGTAGACAAAGAACGAGTTGGAACGGTGATTGGATGTGGAATCGGTGGCGTGACCTCGTTTGAGGACCAAAAAGAGGTACTTATGAATAAAGGCAGCAACCGAATTAGTCCCTTTTTTGTTCCCATGCTGATTAGTAATATGGCAGCGGGGCATTTATCGATTGCCTTTGGCTTTCAAGGTTCGAGTATTACGGTTGTTACAGCCTGTGCTTCAGCAACGAACGCCATAGGAGAAGCGCTGCGTATCATTCAACGTGGAGAAGCAGACATCGTGATCTGTGGAGGCACCGAGGCACCGATTACCCATTTGGCGTTTGCTGGTTTTTGTTCCATGAAAGCGATGTCAACCGAGAAGGAACACCCTGAACAAGCTTGCCGACCCTTTGATAAACGCCGCAGTGGATTTGTCATGGGTGAGGGAGCGGGGGTTTTGGTTTTAGAATCTTTGGAGCATGCTGAGGCTCGTGGTGCTCGTATCTATGCTGAACTGGCGGGCTATGGGAGCACATCGGATGCCCATCATATTACGACCCCAGCTCCAGGCGGCGCGGGCGCCGTTCGTTCAATGCGTCTGGCCTTAAAGGATGCTGAGGTAAATGTTGAAGAGGTTGATTATATTAATGCGCATGGTACGGGTACGGGTCCCAATGATGCAACGGAAACAGAGGCCATTAAGACGTTGTTTGGCAGTCATGCAGCGAAGCTGGCGATTAGTTCGACTAAATCCATGACCGGGCACTTAATGGGGGCAGCTGGTGCTATTGAGGCGATCATTTGTGCCCTGACCATCGATAGGGGTTCGATCCCACCGACCACCAATTACGGAGAACCTGACCCGGAATGTGATCTGGATTATGTTCCTAATTACTCGCGAAAACAGGCTGTCAACGTGGCAATGTCTAATTCACTAGGTTTTGGTGGACATAATGCTACGATCGTGTTGAAGAAATTTGCCTAAAGGTAAGGAGATCAAGAGTATGGTCGAAAAGAGATCCAACGCAACTGCAAACTCAACAAAAACAGAGGGAAGATCAGGGCGAAAAAAATACGCCCTATCTTCCTTTAAATTAGAGCCGGGAATTAAGCTGGCCAAACGCTTGGAATTGGGGACCCCTCCTAATCGGTTGTTTGTCACTGCCTTGACGCATCCTTCGTACATCTTTGAAAATCCACAATTTGGCAAAGAAAACAATCAACGCTTGGAATTTTTAGGGGATGCGATTTTGGATTTTGTAATTGCAGAGTATCTATATCTCAGTTATCCGGATCGCCCAGAGGGAGAGCTCACCAAAATGCGGGCAGCTGTTGTGAATGAGACAACCTTGGCTCGCAAGGCCTTTGAAATAGAGTTAGGACAAGAGCTATTATTAGGTAAAGGGGAACTGGTATCTGGGGGACGGGAACGGCCTTCTATTTTGGCTGATGCCTGGGAGGCAGTCGTTGGTGCAATTTATTTACAATATGGATTGCTAGAAGCTCGACGGGTTATATTAGAGCTGCTTAAACCGTCGATTGAGGAAGTCGCTAAGGGAAATTATGGGGACTATAAGACCGTACTACAGGAAAAAGCACAACGGGAAGAAAAAGAAGTCAACTATCAGATTTTAGTGGAGGAAGGCCCTGATCACAGCAAGTGCTTTACGGCTGGTGTTTTTATCGGAGGAGATTTATTGGGGAAAGGTATGGGCCGAACTAAAAAAGAAGCTGAGCAACATGCTGCCAGGCAGGTACTAGACCATTGGGGGAGTGAGAACGATGGTTAAACCTGAGAATTTCCCAGTCTTCTTGAAGGGGATTCATATTCAGGGTTTTAAGTCGTTCGCTGATCGTGTGAAATTGGAATTAGGCCAGGGATTAAGCGTTATTGTCGGTCCGAACGGGAGTGGAAAAAGTAATGTTGCTGATGCTGTTCGTTGGGTCTTAGGTGAACAAAGCGCTAAGAGCCTTCGAGGTGCAAAAATGGAGGACGTTATCTTTTCTGGAAGTACACAACGTCGCCAAGTCGGAATGGCAGAAGTAGCCCTGATTTTTGATAACTCGACTGGAATTTTCCCGTTAGACTTTCGGGAAGTGACGATCACAAGGCGGGTTTATCGTGATGGTGAATCCCAATATTTAATTAATAAAGCTCTTTCTCGACTTAAAGATATTCAGGAACTTTTCATGGATACGGGGGCGGGAAAAGAAGGATTTTCGATCATTGGGCAGGGGCGGGTTGAGGAAATACTAAACCTAAAGTCAGAAGAACGGCGATCACTCATCGAAGAAGCGGCAGGGATTACCAAATTCCGTTTTAGAAAGCGCGAAGCCTTAAAGCGTCTCGATGATACGGTCCTGAATCTGCAACGGCTGGAAGATATTGTCCAAGAAATTGAGGATCAGTTGACTCCTCTGGCTGCCCAAGCCCAAGTGGCCGAACAAAGCCTAGCTCTCTCTGAAGAACAAAAACGCCTAGAAATTCTGGGAGTAGTCTTAGATATCACCGAGGTAAAACAAAAGTTGTCTGCAGGAGAATCGAACTCTGAGACGTTGCAAGCAGCGCTGATGTCAGTGCAAGCAGCGTTAGCCCTTAAAGAGAGTCTAAATATTGAGGACAAGGTTAACCTGAAACATAGTGATGAAACAATTCAAAGGCAGCAAAATGAGGTATTCCAGGCAGAGCAAGCCTTAAATGCTTTAAAACATGAATTAAATCTGAGGGTTGAACGGGCTGGATATTTCGCTGATCAAATCACCCGCTTGGCACGCGAGCGGTTTGTCGACGAAGAGCGGCTTAAGGACGTGCTGGAACGGATTAAGGCCCTGGAAGCCAAACAGAGTGTCTTAAAACATACGGTTGGAAAAGCGCAGCAGAATGTCATGCTCCAGGAAGAGAGACTATCTGAAGCACGCAGAAATAATGGGACAAAGGAGATCGAACAATTAAAAACAGACTTGTTCGATGCCCTATCAGAACAATCCCACAGTTCGAATCAATTAACTGGAACCCAACACACGCTTTCGTCTTTGGAGCAACAAGTCAGGCAACTTGAACAAGAGCTGTTGCAAAAAGAAAAAGAGCTTGGAACTTTACAGGATAGACACCTGGCTCAGGAAAAAGAACAGCTAGAGATTGAAACTGCTCTACGGATTACTGACCAGGAACGGCTTCGCTTAGTAGATGAACTCGAGAAGTTGAAGAGACATGGACAAGAGAAGCAACAGCATGTACAGAGACTCATGAACCAAGCAGATCAAACGAGGGCTCGACTCCAGGCGCTTCAAGCCTTAGAGGACAATCTAGAGGGGTATCAACGCGGGGTTCGTGAGGTGATGCTGGCTAAGAAGAAGGGCATCCCCGCAGGTGAGGGATTGTGTGGAACGGTTGCTGAATTGATCAACGTCAAAGAAGATTATGAACTAGCTTTGGAAACTGCTTTAGGAGCCGGATTGCAAAATATCGTTGCGGAGAGTGAACAGGCGGCGAAAGCAGCGATCCACTACTTAAAATCCCGGCAATTGGGGAGAGCTACCTTTCTTCCACTCGATGTTATCCAAGGGAGTCAGATGTCTGTTCTACCCGCAGTCCAAAAAGATCCTGGTTTTGTGGGCATAGCCCTCGATTTAATCAGTTCCGAAGAAAAATATCGACCCGCGTTAGCTTCACTGTTAGGTCGAATTACCGTTGTTACAGATATGGATGCCGCAACTCGAGTGGCACGTTTTTCGGGTTATAAGCTAAGGATTGTGACCTTAGAGGGAGATCAGGTTCACCCAGGAGGTTCATTAAGTGGAGGGAGTGTCCAGCGCAAAGGCGGAAACTTGCTCGGACGTTCCCGCGAAATTGAGTCCCTAGCTGAAACCCTATCTCGCCTGAAAAACGAAGGGCGTCAAAAGGAGCAAGAACGAGCAAAAATCGAGGCAGAACAAGGTCGGATTCAAGCAGTGATCGAGCAGCTTACCCAAGAACAGCGTGAAAAACAAGAGTATCTCGTCATGCTTAGGACTCAGCTGGATAGCGCGTCTACTCAAATTCGACGCTTCAAGGAAGACGTGCAGATTGCCTCCCATCGTTACCAAGGGGCCATTGAACAGAAGGCAGAACTGTCTTTGGCGATGGAAGGGCTGAAAGACCGCTTTGAAGCCGCTGAAAAGAAGTCAATCTCTTTGCGGGAGGCACTTCATAAACGTGAGCGAGAAGCGAAGACAGCTGCCGAGTCGTTGGAGGTTGTCGGAGAGCAATTAACTCAGGAAAAAATCCAACTCGCAAAATGGGAACAAGAATTATCCCAGTGCCTAGAAACGTTAGATCAGGAACGTTTGGTATTCCAAGAAAATGAAGCCAGCCTCAAACTCAAAATCAAAAATCTTGAAGAGGTTCAGCTTGCGAATTCTGGGGTTGACGATGAAAAGACTGCTTTAATAATCCAGTTAGAGGAACAAAGTCAGTCTCAAGCTGCCCTGCAATTTTTATTGATGCAGAAGCGTCAAGAACGCGAAGTTTTAGCGACTCGTGTGCTTGAGTGGGAAGCGGATATTCAGAAAAAACGTGAGGAAGCCCATACGCATGAGCAACGTCTTCATGCCAATGAATTGCGTGTTGCACGTTGGGAAACGGAGTGGCAAACGGGAATCACTCGGTTAAGCGAAGAATTCTCTCTGTCCTGGGAGGAGGCCATGATTTATAAGTCGGTCGAAGAGCGGACGACTATTGGGCAACGAATCCAGGAGCTCAAGCAACAGATCAAGGCATTAGGCCCCATTAACCAAGCGGCAATAGAAGCATATCCTAAAATGCTTAGTAGGCATGAATTTATGTTAAATCAACGAGAGGATTTGGTCGAGGCCAATCAAACCTTGCGCCAACTCATTGCGGAATTAGATAAGATCATGATGGAGCGTTTTGCTGAGAGTTTCAATGCGGTGAACCAAGCGTTTAAGGATGTTTTTAAAGAACTTTTTAAAGGTGGAAGTGCAGAACTATGTTTAGTTGATCCCGAGCATTTATTAGAGACGGGCGTAGAGATTATCGTTCAGCCACCCGGCAAAAAACAACAACTTCTCTCTTTATTATCAGGAGGGGAACGGGCGCTAACAGCCATCGCCTTACTGTTTGCATTGCTTCGCGTGAAGCCCAGTCCGTTTTGTCTACTTGATGAGATCGAAGCTTCGTTAGATGATGCTAACGTTCAGCGTTTTGCCGAATATATTCATCGTTTATCACATTCCACTCAATTTATTGTCATCTCCCATCGCAAAGGGACCATGGAATCAGCGGATGTTCTGTATGGGATAACAATGGAAGAGTCAGGCGTTTCAAAATTACTTTCTGTGCAACTTGACGATCGGACGCATAGAGACGAGTCGGCCTAGGTAGAGAAAGAGGTTATAAGAGTCAGTGAACGGAGAAGTGGGAAAACCGCTTCTCCTTGGCTTTATTGCGGTGGTCGCTTCTCGCCATCCCTGGCTACAGCGACACTCGGCCATCTATGGCCAGCGGTCTAAATCTCAAGCGTCCTTTTTGAACTTGGGTACAGGGACATTCAGTTGTCCATGGCCAGCGGTCGCTTCTCGCCATCACGACACCTTGCCATCCCTGGCGGTGTTCTAATCTCAACCATCCTTGGTTGGGTCATGGCTACAGCGACACTAGGTCGTCCATGACCGTCGGAAGTATTTTTCCTTTATCGGGAGACTTCATGGTAAAATGTTTGAGACAAGCCCTTGATTATGTTAAAATAACGACAATAGTGACCATGAGAGGAAGGAAAAACGTGGCAGGATTTTTTTCTCAACTTAAAGCAGGCCTTACGAAAACTCGGCAAAACTTTGTGGAAAAGATTGAACAGGTTTTTACAGGTCGCAAGAAAATAGATGAAGAACTATTTGAAGAATTGGAAGAAGTATTGATCCGGTCGGATGTCGGTGTCAACACCTCCTTTGAATTAGTTGAACGGTTACGTAAAGAAGTAAAACTACGCAAAGTTTCTGAGCCAAGTGAACTGACCCTAGTCCTACAAGAATTAATCGGGGAGTTATTAGGGGAAGAAACACACCTCACCTTCGCCAAGCAAGGTCCAAGCATTATTCTCGTGGTTGGGGTCAACGGAGTGGGTAAAACCACAACCATTGGTAAGCTCGCTAACCGCTTCAAAAAGGACGGCAAACGGGTTATGATGGCAGCTGGAGATACCTTTCGGGCTGCAGCCATTGACCAACTTGAGATTTGGGGAGAACGATGCGGGGTAGAAGTGATTAAACAGCGGGAAGGTGCAGACCCTGCTGCCGTTGCCTATGATGCAGTCCTTGCTGCTAAGTCTCGTAATATCGATGTTGTAATTGTGGATACGGCTGGTCGTCTTCACAATAAGGTAAACCTAATGGAAGAGCTGAGAAAGGTCAAGCGGGTGATTGAACGCGAAATTCCAGGTGCACCTCATGAAGTCTTACTTGTGTTAGATGCTACGACAGGACAAAACGCTTTGCAACAAGCAAAACTTTTTCAGGAAGTGGCCGGCGTGACTGGAATCGTCTTGACTAAGTTGGATGGAACGGCCAAAGGGGGAGTTGTGCTGGGAATTCAAGGGGAAACTCGGATTCCGGTAAAATTCATTGGCATTGGTGAAGCAATGGAAGATTTGCGACCGTTTGTTCCTTTAGATTTTGCAGCAGCATTGTTCGGAAACCCTGAAGAGGAGGAAGCATTCTGATAAATTATGCACTTATTGGGGGAACCGGAGTTGAACACTTTACCCTCACTGAACAGCGCATTATTACAGTGAAGACTCCCTATGGGACGGTTGAACCAATAGTTGGAAAACTTGCTAATCGAGAACTAGTTTTCATGAGTCGACATGGCAGTGGTCATGTCACACCTCCCCACCTCGTGAATTACAGGGCAAATATTTGGGCGCTTCGTGAACTAGGCGTACGGAAGATTCTTGCTACGGCGGCTGTCGGTTCTCTATCTGCAGATTACCGCTTGGGTGAATTGGTCCTCTTCGACCAGTTTCTTGATTTTACTAAAAGTCGCCCATTTACTTTCTATGAAGGAGGGCACCACGGTGTACTCCATGTCGATATGACAGAACCCTATTGTTCTGCTGTGCGCCAGGTAATCGTGAATGCGGCAGAAGACCTAGGGTTTGCAGTTAAGAATGGGGCATGTTATGTTTGTACTGAAGGTCCACGTTTTGAAACCCCAGCAGAAATTCGGATGTTTCAACAACTTGGTGCTGACGTTGTCGGAATGACCAGTGTTCCTGAAGTAGTTCTGGCACGTGAACTAGGAATGTGTTATGCTTCCATCGGGATGGTGACCAATGAAGCGGCTGGAATCGCAGCTCATCGCTTAAGCCATGCCGAAGTAATGGAGAGCATTAAGAAATTAGGAAACAAGGTTGCACAACTCATTCAAGCGACCGTTGAATTATGGTCTCCAGATCAGGAATGTCTATGTGTCTCAGCGAATGTTGAAGTTGGAAAATTTTAAAAGGCGGTGGGACTTTGAAATCGATTGAATGGCTTGGTAATGCATTACGAATATTAGATCAGTCCAAGCTCCCAGTGGAAATTGTCTATCGAGATGCTACGTCTTATGAGGGAGTGGCTGAGGCCATTGAACAAATGGAAGTGCGCGGTGCGCCTGCCATTGGAGCAGCTGCTGCCTATGGATTTGTGTTAGGAGCTCTTGAGTACCAGGGAAGTAGAGATGAGTTATCAGGTTACATGGATGTTGTACAAGCTAGACTAGCTGCTACTCGTCCCACAGCCGTTAACTTGTTTTGGGCCCTTCGGCGCATGGAGGACAGGCTACGGGAGTGCTGGGATGTTGATGATTTGGAGGATGTACGACGGATTTTACTCGAGGAAGCAAATCGTATTTCTGAAGATGATCGTCGTATGAATCGCCTAATTGGAGAATTTGGCAATGAGATTGTTCCTGAAAAGGCAAATATCCTGACCCATTGTAATGCGGGAGCCTTAGCTACGGTGGAATATGGAACTGCCCTTGGTGTTGTTCGAAAGGCTCATGAATCAGGAAAGGGAATCCATGTTTATGCTGATGAAACACGACCATTTTTGCAGGGGGCTCGTTTAACGGCCTTGGAACTTCATCAAGACAAGATCCCAGTGACCTTGATCGCCGATAACATGGCTGGGTATTTAATGCAGCAAGGTAAGATTGACCTCGTGATTGTGGGTGCAGACCGCATCGCAGCCAATGGTGATACCGCCAACAAAATCGGGACATACTCGGTAGCGGTCTTGGCGCAAGCTCATGGTATTCCTTTTTATGTGGCAGCCCCAACCTCGACCATTGATTTAAAAGTGGCTACAGGGCAAGAAATCCCCATCGAACAAAGGTCGGCTAAAGAAATTCAGGAGTTTTGTGGGATAGCCGTGGCACCTGGGGAGGTTAAGGTTTATAATCCAGCCTTTGACGTCACTCCAGCGAAATATATCACGGGAATCATTACTGAAAAAGGGATTGTTGTTGCACCGTATTCGGTCAACCTCCTGAAATTAATGGTTCGCCCGTAAGGAGATGAAGCTATGTCCAAATTTTTAATTAGGGCTATGGTTTTGCCCATGACCGAACCAGATTTATTTTATCCCCAAGGGGAAGTTGCAATCGACGGTGACAGGATTGTTTCAGTAGGGGAAAGGGGTTCAGCACCGCCAGGATTTAGGCCGGATCGAATTCTGGATTTGCCGGATGATGTGGTAATGCCCGGCTTGATTAACACTCATACTCATGCAGCCATGACTTTGCTCAGGAGCTATGCAGACGATCTTCCGCTCATGCCTTGGCTCAACGAGAAAGTTTGGCCTTTTGAAGATAAGTTAACGGCGGAGGATATTTATTGGGGGACAGCCTTAGCGCTTTGTGAAATGATACGCTCTGGAACGACCACGATGCTCGACATGTATGCCTCCATGGATCAAGTTGCGGAAGCAGTACTGCAGGCTGGAACACGTGCTGTTCTTTCTCGAGGAATGATCGGGAACGGACCGAACGGAAATCTAGCCCTCCAAGAAAGCCTCGATTTAGTGAAGCAGTACCACGGGGCGGGTGGAGGGCGTGTGCAGGTTATGTTCGGTCCCCACGCACCCTATACATGCTCAGGAGAGTACCTCCAGCTTGTGAAAGCAGAGGCAGATCGACTGGGTGTTGGTATTCATATTCATGTCGCAGAAACCCTGGATGAGATTAAAATCATTCAAGATCAATATGGAAAAACCCCTGTTCAGTGGCTTGAAGGGCTTGGAATCTTAGGAGGACACGTAGTGGCAGCGCACTGTGTCCACTTAACGCCGGAAGATCGAGAAATTTTAGCTTGCAGGCAGGTTTGTGTGGCCCACAATCCGGAAAGTAACATGAAACTAAATAGTGGAACCGCCCCCATACCGGAGTTGCGAGCAGAAGGGGTCGTAGTTGGGCTTGGTACAGACGGAGCTTCAAGCAATAACAATCTCGATCTTTTTGGAGAGATGAGATCTGCTGCCTTTCAGCAGAAGCTAAGACTGGATTCAACGGTGCTTCCGGCCTATGAAGTGTTAGAAATGGCAACCGTAGGGGGGGCCCAGGCACTTAGGCTAAAAGATGTTGGGATGCTTGCCCCCGGTTTTAAGGCGGATTTGATCACCATTGACCTAGATCAACCCCATTTCTATCCTCGGTTTTCAATTCCAGCGCATCTAGTCTATGTAGCCCATGCTGGAGATGTACGCACAGTCATGGTGGATGGAAAACTTCTCATGGAAGAACGAAAACTATTAACCATGGATGTCAAAAAAGTTTGCCAAGAAGCAGAGACTCGGGCTAAACGGATTTCTGCCCTGTTCGAAGCATAACTTCCGTCCCGTTGACAGTCGGAAGGTTCCTTCTGACGTAATTCCGAAAATCCCTTTAATTCAGGTGAGGGAGTAAAGAGCATACTGAATTTCTCAGATAAACGAGTCCACTAATCGAAAAGAGTCTTTCACCATTTGGTTAAGTGAAAGACTTTTTGAATTCAGAGTGGGCACCATTTCAAACTAGAATACTAAACTACTCTTGACAAACTTATAGATATAGTCTAAAATTCGGTTGTAAAGTAATAATGCTTTACAGGGGGTTGCGATGGATAAACTCGCCGAAATGGCTCTCTTAGTAGATTTTTATGGTCCACTTCTTACTGAGAAACAACAAAATGTTTGGGATTTGCATTACCAACAAGACCTATCCTTAGCTGAAATTGCTGAGATTGAACATATTAGTCGACAAGCTATTCATGATTTGCTTAAACGGACAGAACGGATTTTAGCCGAATATGAAGAAAAGTTAGGGCTTGTTCAGAGGTTCTGGACAGATCGTGAAAAGTTAATGGAAGTGCAAACTTTGTTAGAAGGATTGAATAAAGAAGATTTTACCAACCCGGCTGCCTGGGAGCGCCATTGTCAAATGCGTAGCATGTTCGAAGATGTTTTTAAAAATATTACTGCAGTATGATAACAGAAGTCGGTGGTCAGAAGCCGGAGTTTATGGCTACAGAATACCCACTAAGAGAAGTGAGACTCTTGAAGGCGGATCAAATCGAAAGCGGGGACAGGCATGTTTCAAGGGCTAAGCGAAAAACTCCAAGAAACATTTAAACGGTTAAAAGGAAAGGGCAAGCTAAAGGAAGCGGATGTCAATGATGCGATGCGTGAAGTTCGCGTTGCATTATTAGAAGCGGATGTTAACTTTAAAGTTGTCAAGGACTTTGTTGCTAAGGTAAAAGAACGTGCGATCGGGCAGGAAGTTCTAGAGTCCCTTTCGCCAGCACAATATGTTATTAAGATCGTACATGAAGAAATGATCCAACTTATGGGTGGCGCAACAGGAAAGATTCTCATCTCCCCGAAGCCCCCAACGGTTATTCTTCTAATAGGCTTACAAGGGGCAGGAAAAACGACTCATGCTGCAAAATTGGCCAATATGCTTAAAAAACAAGGAAAACATCCTTTACTTGTAGCCTGTGATATTTATCGGCCGGCTGCGATTAAGCAATTGCAGGTTTTGGGTGACCAATTGAATGTTCCCGTTTTTTCTATGGGGCAGGAATCCCCGCCCAAAATTGCTAGTGAGAGTATAAAACAGGCTCATCAAAATGGGCAAGATGTTGTGATCATTGATACTGCCGGTCGGTTGCATATCAATGAAGAATTAATGGGCGAATTACGAGATATTAAAGCTACAGTAAGGCCTCATGAAATATTACTAGTGGTCGACGCGATGACCGGTCAAGATGCAGTCAATGTCGCTGAGTCATTTCACAGAGATTTAGGTCTTGACGGGGTTATTCTCACAAAACTGGATGGAGATACTCGTGGTGGAGCAGCTCTTTCGATAAAGGCAGTCACAGGGTGTACCGTGAAATTTGTTGGTTTAGGGGAGAAAATGGACGCTTTGGAGCCTTTTCATCCTGACCGTATGGCCTCCCGGATTTTGGGGATGGGGGATGTTCTTACTCTAATCGAGAAGGCTCAAGAGTCTTTCGATGAGAAAAAAGCCAAAGAAATGGAACAGAAGCTACGTAAACAAGAATTCACCCTCGACGATTTTTTGGATCAGATGCAGCAAATGAAAAAAATGGGCCCACTTTCTTCAATTCTGGAAATGATTCCCGGCGTCGGAAAGCAGCTAAAAGATGTGCAAATTGACGAAAAAGATACTTCCCATATAGAGGCTATCATTCGTTCGATGACGACAGAGGAGCGCAGGAAACCCGCAGTTATCAAAGATTCTCGCAAAAAGAGGATTGCCAAAGGTAGCGGGACATCAGTGCAAGAAGTAGGTCGCCTCATAAAACAGTTTGAACAAATGCAAAAGATGATGAAGCAATTTGCTGGTGGCGGCGGCGCCTTGGGTATGCTCGGAGGTAAAAAAGGTAAAAAGGGCAAGAAGCCGGGCTTTAGAGGACTTGTGTGACACAGCGCTCGGTGCTTACGACGCAGAGCAAACTAATCGTTCAAGCTCCTACTGTGGGGATCGGGGTTCATCCTTCGGCGATAGTATTATATAAAAGAACCCGCCTACGGCGATAATCTCCACTGGAGACTATCGTGCCAAACTCGCCGTCCGACGACCATGGATGGTCTAGTGTCCCTGTAGCCATGGACGGCGAGAAGGGACCTTGGCTCGGTTGGCGGCAGTGCACATCCGCTGGCCAAGGATGGCCGAGTGTCCCTGTAGCCAAGACTCGAACAGGACGTTCGAGATTAGAGCGCCGCCATGGATGGCAAGGCGCCGTGATGGCGAGAAGGGACCTTGTGCACTGCCCCGTGTCTGGGGTCGGTCGCTTGAACGGAAGTTTGCTATTCTGCTTACGTAAAGACGTCGCGCTCGTGTCACACTGCGTCCTTGGCTTGGGTCGGTGGAACGGAAAGCTATGCAAGTCGTGCAAGTTGGGGACGGTTCTTGACTTGCGAACTTGAATAACTTGCACAAGCTCTTTCTATGGGGCTCGGGGTTCGGGCAAAAGTGGCGTCCTTGGTGCACAGCCCCGTTCGAATGTAAGTTGGGGACGGTTCTTGGCATGCATGATGCACGACTCTGAAGGTTTCGGGGCTCTGCCTCGAACCACGCATTTACTTTGATGGACCACGCTATAATAAGCGTTGTTTATATAAAAAACTCTTTAATGGAGTTTAAACTCCATAAGAAGTTTAGTAGAACTAATTTAGGGGCAAAATGTGAGATGTACGATCTTGGATGCTAGTCATTCGAACCTCGAACTTCGAACCTCGAACCTCGATAAATGAGGAGGTGAAAACATGGCTACTAAAATCCGTTTATGCCGAATGGGCGCAAAAAAGAATCCGTTCTACCGCATGGTTATTGCTGATGCTAAAGCTCCCCGTGATGGTCGTTTCATTGAACAAATTGGGTATTATGATCCAACAAAAAGCCCGGTAGTTTTAAATATCGATGAGGAAAAGGCTATCAAATGGTTATCAACAGGAGCTCAGCCTTCAAATACTGCTAAGTCTTTGCTGAGCCAAGCTGGTATCATGACCAAATTCCACGAGTCCAAGAACTAAGTGTAGAGTTTGGGGGGTGGTTCCTGTGAAGGAATTAGTAGAAATCCTCGCGAAAGCGTTGGTGGATCATTCTGACCAAGTTCTCGTTATCCAGTCTGAGACTGAGAAAAGTGTGCATTTACAATTGAAAGTTGCACCTGAGGACATGGGAAAGGTTATCGGGAAACAGGGGAAGATCGCAAACGCTATTCGTACGCTGGTTAAAGCGGCTGCCGTCAAAGATGGACGCCGAGTTCATATGGACATTGATCAATAACGTTGAGAAGGGCTTAATGCCCTTCTCAACGTTTAAAACTATCTGCTCGAAAGGAGCAAAGAGAATGGATGAAGTGCTGATTGGTGAAGTGTTACGTCCACAGGGGTATGATGGTGAGTTGAAGATTTACCCGTTAACAACAGACCCTGATCGGTTTCAAAATCTGCAAAAAGTAACCTTGCGACTTGGAGAGAACGATCAACACTTCAAAGTTATTTCAGCTCGTAAACAGATGGAGTTTGTCTATCTTACAGTTGAAGGAATAGAATCTTTAGAACAGGCAGAAAAGTACAGAGGGTGGGAAGTGCGTATTGACCGATCCGAAGTCCCTCCTCTCAAAGAAGGATGGTACTATTTCGAGCTTGAAGGAATGCAAGTCTATGAGGGCGATGCCTTGCTAGGTACCTTATCTCAGGTCTTGGAAACTGGGGCAAATGATGTCTATTTGGTCAAAGGGACCAAAGGGGAACTATGTGTCCCAGCCCTGAAAAGTGTGGTTCAGCGTGTAGATGTTCCGGGGCGGCGTATGGATGTCATACTTCCCCCAGGCCTACTCGATAATCGATAATCGATAATCGATAATCGATATTCGTAGTTCGAACCACGAATCACGAACTTCGAACCACGATTTGGGGGGGTTAGACAACGAATGTTGAAAATAACTGTTTTAACATTATTTCCTGAAATGTTTGCGCCTCTGCAAGAAAGCATTTTGAAGCGCGCACAAGAGACCGGTTTGATACAGATTAAGCTGGTTAATTTCAGGGATTATGCGACCAGTAAACATAAAAATGTCGATGATGTCCCCTATGGAGGGGGAGCAGGGATGCTCTTAAAACCTGAACCTATTTATGCGGCAATTCGAGATTTGCCCCAGGTTAGTGCTGGGCGGAGGGTTCTTCTCATGTCCCCGCAAGGGGAAGTCTTTCACCAAGAAAAAGCTAAGCAGTGGTCGACCCAGGAAGAACTTGTTTTTATATGTGGGCATTATGAAGGTTTTGATGAGCGTATTCGTGACTTAGCCGATGAAGAAGCTTCCCTAGGGGACTATGTATTGACGGGCGGCGAGCTAGCAGCAATGGTTATGATTGATTCCGTAGCACGACTTATTCCAGGAGTGCTCGGTGAGGGTGCTTCTGTAGAGGAGGATTCGCACTCCTCTGTGCTATTGGAATACCCGCAATATACTCGACCAGCTGATTTTGAAGGGCAGAAGGTTCCGGATGTGTTGTTATCGGGGCACCATGCAATGATAAGACGATGGCGAAAAAAGGAATCTCTGCGGCGTACATTTTTACGGCGTCCGGATTTAATGAGTGGAATGACGTTTAGCGTGGAGGATTATCCAATTATGGAGGAACTTCTCCTTGAATACCCTGAGATGGCAATTTTGCGGGAGAAATGGGAAAACCTTTGCCCAAAGCCTAAACGAAGACGGCGGACTATATCCGATGGCTAACCACCACTAGTCGTGGTTCGTGGTTCGAAGTTCGAATATTGAACATCGAAACATCGATTAAGCCCCTGGATAAGTTCAACTAGACTTCGGATAGAGCGGAACTCCACCGAAGTAGGTTTCCTACATCCGATGGCTAACCGCCATTAGTCTTGGTTCGTAGTTCGAACCTCGAACATCGATAAAGGGGCCACTAATTTCAAGAAGTACGATTGGGAGGAAATCTGCGTGGCAGACATCTATTTAGCACTAATTCATGCCCCTGTCTATAATAAAAACATGGAGACAGTCGCAACTTCGATCACAAATCTAGATCTTCATGATATCGCGCGCTGCGCCACTACTTATGGTGTAAAACGTTATTACGTAGTTCATCCTGCTGAAGCCCAGCGTCAGTTGGCTAAACGAATCATGGGTTTCTGGCAAGAGGGTTATGGTGCAGACTATAATCCAGATCGCCAAGAAGCGTTTTCAAGAGTGAAAATCGCAGATAATTTAGCTGAAGTTTATGCTGAGATTAAAGAAATGCACGGAATAGGGCCGATTAAAGTTGCTACTGATGCTCGAAAATATGCCAATACTGTTACTTATTCACAGCTTCGTGAGGACATAGAAACGTCTGAAACCCCTATTCTGTTGTTGTTTGGAACGGGTTGGGGGTTGCTCAAAGAAGATGTTGAGAACATGGACCAAATATTGGAGCCAATCTATGGACCGACAGCGTATAATCACTTGTCGGTTCGTTCCGCAGTGGCCATTATTTTAGACCGACTACGTGGTCACTAAGCTAAAAAGCATGAATCAAAGAGACGGTTTAAGAAACTAATTGCATAACCCAATAGGTTGTGATAAAATAAATTGGTCTATGACAGATGGTCCGCTCGCTGAAAGTCAGTGTATGAACATCTAGGCAAGGAAGGGGGGAATATTATAATGGATTATATTCGGATGATTGAAGAAGAGCAAATGAAAAAGGATCTTCCTAACTTCCGGCCAGGAGATACAGTACGCGTACATGTGCGTATTGTAGAGGGTACTCGTGAGCGTATTCAGGTTTTTGAAGGGCTTGTCATCGCAATGAAAGGTGGCGGCATCAGAGAGACCTTCACTGTTCGTCGTGTTTTTGCTGGCGTTGGGGTAGAACGAACTTTCCCTTTACATTCACCTCGTTTGGAAAAAATTGAGGTGGCACGTCGAGGTGTTGTTCGCCGGGCTAAGCTTTACTATCTACGTTCACTCTCAGGTAAAGCGGCGAGAATTCGCGATCGTCGTATCGGCTAAGCAGTGAACTCGTCCAGCTAAAGTTGATATCTTAACTTGAGATTGGAAAGGCTCCTGTGACGTTAGTCTTCGGTACGATAGTCGCACTGGAGACTATCACCGTAGCCGTGATCCTACAAAAGGATCACTTCGCGGCGCAAGAGGACCCACCTAAGTTAAGAAGAAACCCAATATTAGAAATGGGTGACTGAAAGTTGGATAAAAGAGCTAGAGCAATCTGGCTCTTTTTTTACTGCTATCAGAAATAGTATTTGTTTGAATTTATTTCAAAAGAACATAAACTAAATTTTTTTTAAGGTAGTTCTTCAACGTATGCTCTTCTAAATCTTGTTCATACTAAAAGAGTAGTGCAAGAGGGGAGCGAAATAATGGAGCATAAGAAGTCAAAAACAAAATGGGTTTTGAT
Organism: Desulfosporosinus burensis; assembly: GCF_054657535.1. Taxonomy (NCBI): domain Bacteria; kingdom Bacillati; phylum Bacillota; class Clostridia; order Eubacteriales; family Desulfitobacteriaceae; genus Desulfosporosinus; species Desulfosporosinus burensis. Next base: position 11,874 of record NZ_BAAHYN010000003.1, on the reverse strand, counting down.
ATTGCTTGGCGTAGTATTGCTGACTGGTGGGTTATTGCGTTGGGCAGTATTACAACCCTATTTAATTCCATCACCTTCTATGGAACCCGGTCTTATTCCGGGTGACCGTATTATTGTCAATCGACTTTCGTATCGCATGTGGGCTCCAACTCGTGGAGATGTGATTGTATTTGCTTTTCCAAAGGACTTAAAGCGAACTTTCGTAAAACGAGTAATTGCAGTAGAGGGTGAAACGGTTGAACTTCGTGATAATAAAGTCTTTGTCAATGGCGCTGCAATTGAGGAACCTTACGTCAAACCCGGGGATTACCCACCCTATGGTCCAGAAATTGTACCAGTAGATAAGGTATTTGTGTTAGGGGATAATCGCCGTGAGAGCGAAGACTCTCGAGAATGGGGTCTTCTTCCTAAAAATGATCTACTTGGTAAAGCTTGGTTTATTTATTACCCCTTGCAGCGTTTTAGGTTCTTTTAGCGAGGAAGGAACTGCGAAACTAGGGTATATCGCTAAGTCGACCTTAAACGTCATCCTTCATTATGAAGAATTTATTATCCAATCGGGAGACTCCCACTTCAAGTGGGAGTGGTACCCCGTACTCTGCCTCACTGGGGGTTCTTCTAATTATAGGGATTTGCTCCCAATACTGTGAAGGCTATGCGAGAAGAATGATGAGGGATATTCATGAGTATTCAATGGTTTCCAGGGCATATGGCTAAAGCAAGACGTCTTTTACTGGAACAACTTCAATGGGTTGATGTTGTTTTAGAACTTGCCGATGCTCGTATACCCATTAGTAGCCGTAACCCGATGCTGGATAAATTACTAAGTAATAAGGCAAGGGTGTTAGTGCTGAATAAAGCAGATTTAGCCGACTCTAAGTTGACGGCAAAGTGGCTCACATACTTAAAAAAATCAGGTCCCGTTTATGCGGTTAGTGCAACTACAGGACTAGGGGTTAAACAGATTGTACCTGAACTGGAACGCATGGTCCAAGTTAAACAAGCAAAGCAAGCGCAAAAGGGCATCCGTCAGCAGATGATTAAGGTGATGATTGTTGGGATTCCGAACATAGGTAAATCCTCTTTAATCAATCAATTAACCGGTGGAGCCCAAGCGAAAGTAGGGAATAAGCCAGGGGTGACTCGGGGAAATCAATGGGTTAGGATTCATGAACGAGTTGAACTTCTCGATACTCCAGGGATGTTATGGCCCAAATTTGATGACCCCGAAGTCGGTCGAAAGCTAGCGGCACTCGGCGCCATAAAAGATGATGTTTTTGATATAGAGGAGTTATCGACATGGATTATAGACTGGCTAACGTTGTATACTCCCAATGCCTTACTTCGCTATCAAGTTCCGGATTCAGGGGTCACCTTGGAGAGCTTGGGACGGAAACGAGGATGCTTGATTCATGGTGGACGAGTTGATACCCTAAAAGCGGCCCAAATTTTCCTGCGTGAACTTCGAATGGGGCAACTTGGTCCAATTACCATGGATGTCTTACCGAACGGTGATTAATGATGAAGTGTTACCATGAGTATAGCGAACACTTATAACTAAAAAAAGGAGATTGTCTTATTTCGTTGAACTGAATTTTATAGAGAGAAGAGGTGAAAAGTGTGGAGCAGTTATCCCGGATGAATATTAGGGAAGTTGAAGAAGCACTCTTTAAGGACCCTTCACCTCGCATGCTGATTGCCTGCCAAAACGATCAGCGCCAAGGTGTTCGACGACTAGCCGATCGTCTAATCAAGTGTCAACAAGCAGAAGTGCTTGAACAAATCCGTATCCAGAAACTGCTTGTGGAAGAGAAAAAGTTATGGGAAAAAGGATATTTATTACTGGCGGGAATTGATGAAGCTGGCCGGGGACCGTTAGCTGGACCGGTCATTGCAGGGGCTTGTATATTACCTGCGAAGTTTGATTTACCCGGACTTAATGATTCGAAAATGCTGACGGAAAGCAAACGAGAAAAGCTCTTTATTCAAATTCAAAACCAAGCGATTGATTATGCCATTGGAAGTGCTGAACCAGCTGAGATTGACGCCTTGAATATTTTGCAAGCGACTAAATTGGCCATGAAGCGCTCGATAGAAGGCTTAACAGTTCGCCCCCACTACTTACTAATCGACGCCCTAATACTCCCTGAAATACAACTTCCTCAGCTTCCGCTCATAGGGGGAGATCGTTTAAGTGCCTCAATTGCGGCGGCCTCGATCTTAGCAAAAGTGACACGGGATCGCTTGATGGTTCAACTTCATTCTCTTTATCCGGAATATACGTTTTCGAAGAACAAGGGGTATGGCACAAACGAACACATGCAGGTTCTAAAGCGCTTAGGACCATGTCCGCTGCACCGAAAGAGTTTTACTCCGGTGAAGCAAGAGACATCTATTAGTTAAGTAGGAAGAAATTAACAGAATACTCTATTAATTGACCATTATCGATGGTTGTGGCACAATATGCTTAGCATATAGAAGCATGCTATTGAAAATTTTTATGAAGGGAGGTTAGTCAATGCTTGATAATAATTTTGCTGCAGTAGGTGTGTTTCTTGTAGGTGCAATAGCGGTAGCTATCATTATGATGATTATGCCAAAATTGCTGGCGCCCAATAAACCACATAAAGAGAAGTTAACAACTTATGAATGTGGTAACGAGACCATCGGAAGAACATGGCTCGGTTTTAAGAGCAATTATTTTATGTATGCCTTAGTTTTTGCTGCCTTTAGTGTTGAAACAATATTCTTGTATCCTTGGGCCTTAACGTTCCAAAAACTGGGAACGTTTGCCTTCGTGGAAATGTTCATCTTTATTGTCATTCTCTTAGTTGGTTACTGGTATGCTTGGAAAGAAGGTGCTCTAGAGTGGATGTAGCCTCAGAAAAACGTCTTCGCGAAGAGGAAGCGTTGATTGAAAAAAATGTTTTGGTTACTACGATCGATAAAGCCTTGAACTGGGCAAGAGGGCATTCCTTCTGGCCGGTCACTCTGGGCTTAGCTTGCTGTGCGATCGAAATGATGGCTACCGGTGGACCTCGTTACGATATTTCCCGCTTTGGTTATGAGGTTTTCCGTGCTTCACCGCGTCAGGCTGATGTTATGATTGTAGCGGGAACCTGCACACGCAAGATGGCCCCACTGTTAAGACGAATTTATGACCAAATGCCTGAGCCAAAATGGGTAATCGCCATGGGCAGTTGTGCAAATGCTGGAGGCCCCTTCGTCGATTCTTACTCTATGTTGGCGGGTGTCGATAAGATTCTACCAGTCGACGTTTACATCCCAGGTTGCCCTCCAAGGCCAGAATCCTTAATTTATGGGCTTTTGCAACTTCAATATAAAGTTTCAAATCCCGCTAAGGTGAGGTTAATGAGACATGGAAAATAAAGTATTAAGCCGATATGTGGACGAACTTGCTACCCGGGTGAACGGTGAAGTTGAAGAGAGTTTCGGAGTACTTGTTTTAAAAGTTAAAGCTCCATTTATTTCTGAAACCTTAATCGGTGCTAAAAACTTCCCCGATGTCCCATGTGACTTTCTGCACGACCTATGTGGTGTAGACGGTGGAGATCATTTAGAAGTCGTTTATCAATTATCAAGCCTCCATGGGCCACAGCTCTTGCGAGTGAAGGCGAGCATGGACCGTGAAAATCCGGTGATTGATTCCGCAACTCGTATATGGGAGGGTGCAAACTATCTAGAGCGTGAAGCCTACGACATGTTTGGCATTAAGTTTAAGGGACACCCTAATCTGAAGAGGATTTATATGTGGGATGATTTTGAAGGATATCCGCTTCGCAAAGACTATGTGACCGAGCCCATCGAGGTTCGCAATGTCGTGCGCACGCGAATAGAAGGGGAATAGGGGGAAACGTCATGTCGATTGAAAAAACGGAAGAACTTATCTTAAACATGGGCCCCCAGCACCCGAGTATGCATGGTCTGTTTCGCATGGTGGTCCATTTATCAGGAGAAACGATTACCAATATCGAACCGAAAATTGGGTATTTACATCGAGGCATGGAAAAACTAGCTGAAAGTCGGACTTATTCTCAGTTTATACCTTATACAGATCGGTTGGATTACTTGGCCTCACCCCATAATAACTGGGCCTACGTGCAAACGGTAGAGAAACTGATGGGTGTTGAAATACCAGAACGTGCGGAATACCTACGAATTATCTTTGGTGAACTTGCGCGGATTGCTAGCCACCAAGTTATGATTGCCAGTACAGCACTCGATATGGCGGGCTGGTCAGCATGGTCTTATGCTTTCCGAGATCGTGAACGGATTTGTGATATGTACGAAATGACCGCAGGAAGTCGCTTAACCGTCAACATTATGCGCATAGGAGGAATGATTGCAGAGCCACCGGAAGAATTCTGGCCTGCTTTAAAATCGTTTCTTGATGACACGCCTGAGATGCTTGAAGAGTATTATGGTATCTTTTTCGGCAATGAAATTGCAATGGGTCGGTTAAAGAACGTGGGTATCTTATCCAAGGAAATGGCGGAAAATCTTTCGATCACGGGTCCAGTCTTACGAGCCTCTGGTGTCAATTACGACGTGCGTAAAGCAGAACCTTACAGTATCTACAATCGATTTGACTTTGATGTGCCGGTTCGAACAGGGTGCGATAGCTATGATCGTACCATAATCCGGATGGATGAGATTGTGGAAAGTATCAAAATCATTAAACAAGCAGTCCGTGACATTCCCGACGGTCCGATTATGGCCAAGGTTCCCAAGGTTATTAAACCACCGGTGGGGGAAGTATATCACCGTGTTGAGAACCCCAAAGGAGAACTAGGATTTTATATTGTCAGTGATGGAACGACTAAGCCTTCACGGGTCCGTATCCGACCAGCTACATTCATAAACTTACAAATGCTCCCAATAGTAGCTAAAGGCTGGAAAATTCAAGATGTTGTAGCTATTTTTGCCACCTTAGATGCTGTATTGGGTGAAGTTGATAAGTAGTAAATTGCGATGAGGGGAGAATAAGATGGAGACTCTAAATTATCTGCTGGAGACTCTAGATAATCTGTTTTTGATTATTGCGGCTTTCATCCGTAGTCTTTTTGCGGATCCCCACTCAGTTTGGGCTAATTTAACCATGAATGTGATAAATTTTATCATCGTGGTTATCATTGTTGTCCTGGCTGCTTTGATTTTGATCTTACTTGAACGCAAAGTAGCAGGTTGGACTTCACAAAGGCCAGGGCCCAATCGTCTCGGTCCGCGCGGATGGTTCCAGACCATAGCTGATGCCTTAAAACTCATGGGTAAAGAAGATGTTACCCCTGCAGGTGCTGATAAGTTCATTTTCAAAGTTGCACCGATGATTATCTTCTGTCTCCCAATGATGACCCTGGCAGTCATACCCTTTGGGGATGGACTGGCGCCGATTAATCTCGATTTAGGTATCTTTTACTTTGTTGCGATCTCCTCAATTTCAACCTTAAGCTTCTTAATGGCGGGCTGGGGATCCAATAATAAATACTCGTTACTCGGCGGCATGCGAGCAGTTGCCCAAATGATCAGTTACGAAATTCCTTTACTCTTTTCATTACTAGGGGTCGTCATGATCACTCAATCCTTTAACTTAGGAGTGATTGTAGAAGCTCAAGGAACGGTTCCTTTCATAATGCTTCAACCTCTAGCCTTTGTGATCTTCATTATTGCAGGAATGGCAGAGCTAAACCGTGCGCCCTTTGACTTAGTTGAAGCGGATCAGGAAGTTGTAGCTGGACCGTTTACTGAGTATACGGGACTTCGCTGGGGATTATTTTTCCTTGGTGAATACGGGAACATGACCGCTGTGTCGGCACTTGCCGCGACTGTATTTTTAGGCGGTTGGCAAGGTCCTGCTTTCTTACCAGGATATGTTTGGTTCTTTATGAAAGTCGGAGTTATCATTTTCTTTATGATGTGGGCTCGTTGGACCTTCCCGAGAATACGTATTGACCATTTAATGCACTTGGCTTGGAAGGTCTTGTTACCACTTTCAATTTTAAACATTTTGTTAACGGGTCTAGGAATTTACATTTACCGATTCGTGATGGGAGGGTGACACAGTGTTTGGTAAAGGTCTACTACAAGGTCTAGGCATCACATTCAAACGCATGGTCGGTCCGAATATCACTGAGTTTTACCCTGAGGAAAAACCGAACCTTCCGACTAGGGTGCGTAGTTCCATGGGGCTTGAAAAGGATAAGTGCATTTCTTGCAATATGTGCGCGATGGCCTGCCCTAACTCAGTCATCAAATTGACCAGCGAAAAGAATGAAGCCAATAAAAAAGTTCTCAAAACCTATCATATGGATGTGGGTCGCTGTTTGTTCTGTGGTATGTGTGCAGAAGTCTGTCCAACCAAGGCTTTAAAGGTAACTCAAGACTTTGAAAACGCGATCTATGAGCCGGACGACATGCAGTGGGATATGATTCAACGCGCGGAGCGAAAAGGGAAGGTGGAGTGAGCATGGGCACTATCGTTTTCTTTATTTTTGCGATCCTGTCGATTGCAGCCGCTTGGGGTGTCGTGACCTCCAAGAACATTGTGCACAGTGCGCTCTATCTAGCCCTTTCGTTTTCGGGAGTTGCCGTGCTCTATATTCTCTTGAATGCCGACTATTTGGCAGCGGTGCAGTTGTTAATCTATACGGCAGCGGTCTCCTTGATGGTCGTCTTCGCAGTCATGCTGACTCTGCGTGGTGATATCTGTGATAGCAATCCAGAAAACCGTAGTTGGCTAACCGGAGCGCTGATCTCGGGTTCAGTTTTTGTGATCATGGGGCTCGTCATTCTCTCCAATGCGGACTGGCGCGTTTTGGCCACACCGTGGACGAGCGGCGGCTCAGCAGAGGACCTTTCGCTCCTGTTACTCACTCGGTTTATGATTCCATTTGAAGCGGCGGCAGTCTTGCTCACCGTAGCCTTAGTCGGAGCCGTGATCTTGGCGAAGGGAGTGAAGGAGAGCAAATGAGTTTAGCAAATTTTAGTGTCGGGCTTTCGACGTATCTCCTAGTGGGAGCGATGCTCTTTTGTATCGGACTTTACGGGGTCTTTGCCAAGCGAAATATCATTGCAGTCCTGATGTCCATTGAGCTGATGCTTAATGCGGTTAATATTAATTTTGTGGCGTTCAACCGGTTTATTTGGAACGAAAAGATTGACATACACTATGTGCTGACAGGGCACGTGGCGGCACTTTTCGTGATCGTCGTAGCGGCCGCCGAAGTGGCGGTGGGACTGGCCTTGATCATTACGATTTATCGTAACCGTCAATCGACCAACGTGGACGAATTAACTTGGTTGAAGTGGTAAGAGAGACTATGGAGAAGGTAGGTGTTCAAGGAAATGCATGATCTCTTTCAGTGGGCGTGGTTAATTCCTGCTTTGCCCTTCTTGTCGTTTCTAATCATCGCCTTTATCACGAAGCGATCCAAAGGACTGTCTTCCACAGTGTCGATTCTGGCGATTCTCGCCTCGTTGGGCTTAGCGATAGCGATAGGCCTCGGCGTTATTCAGGCGGGCGAAAAAATTGTGGAACATCCAGCGATCGTAACAGTGAATTGGCTGAGTATTGCGGGGTTAGAGATTGATTTTGGAACCATCATTGATCCCCTAAGTGCTATGATGCTGTTCGTAGTGACCCTAGTAGCCTCGATGGTACAGATCTACTCGTTGGGCTATATGCACGGGGATGAGGGTTTCTCACGGTATTATGCGTACCAGTCGTTGTTTGCATCCTCCATGCTGGGCATGGTTCTGGCGACGAACTTGTTACAATTGTTCATTTTCTGGGAATTAGTCGGACTCTGTTCCTATTTGTTAATTGGCTTCTGGTTCTTCAAAGTATCGGCACGGGAAGCTGCCAAGAAAGCGTTTATGACCACCCGTGTCGGAGACTTCGGCTTACTGCTCGGGATGCTGTTCCTCTATACGAAGTTTGGCACGCTGGATTTTGTGGCGCTATCCGCCGCCTTAAACACCAATTTTCAGGATGTCTTAGTGGTTGGAACCGCAGGCTATGTGACGATCACGGCGTTCCTGATCTTTATGGGACCGATCGGGAAATCGGGCCAATTTCCACTGCACGTGTGGCTCCCGGATGCCATGGAAGGTCCTACCCCTGTGAGTGCTTTGATTCATGCCGCCACCATGGTGGTTGCCGGGGTTTATTTAGTTGCTCGCATGTATTTTCTGTTTGATTTTGCCTCCCCAGAAGCGCTGCAGTTTATTGCAGGGTTAGGGGCGTTCACCGCCATCTTTGCGGCCTCGATTGCGGTCGTCCAAGATGACATTAAACGGATCCTGGCTTACTCGACCTTAAGTCAACTCGGCTATATGATGTTTGCGCTCGGAGTCGGTTCCTACTCAGGCTCCATGTTTCACCTCATGACCCATGCCTTCTTCAAAGCCTTAATGTTCTTAGGCGCAGGTTCCGTCATCTATGCCTTGCATCATAAACAAAACATTTGGGATATGGGTGGACTTTGGAAGAAGATGCCGATCACCGGAACCACCTTTTTCATTGGGGTCTTAGCCATCTCTGGCATGCCGCCGTTTGCAGGATTCTGGTCGAAAGACGAAATCTTAGCCAACGCCCTGCATAATGGCCACCCCATTATTTATTCAGTGGGTCTGTTTACGGCCTTCTTAACCGCCTTTTATATGTCAAGATTGTTCTTTGTGGTCTTCATGGGACCTGAAAAAGCCGAAAACCATCCCCATGAATCCCCTTGGAGTATGACCATCCCCCTCATGATCCTTGCCTTCTTCAGCGTCTTCGGGGGATTTGTAGCCTTACCAGAGCATAATTTTGCGTACTATGTCCGCTATGGAGAATTCCATCATGAAGCGATCGCCTGGGGCTTAGCCGGGATTTCCGTGCTGGCGGGAGCGCTGGGGATTGGTTTGGCTTACGCTACCTACGTCAAACAAGCGATCTCAGCCGAGAATGTTGTTGCCCGCTTCCCCTTCGTGTATAAAGTCCTCAAAAATAAATACTATGTGGATGAGTTCTATCTCTGGATCATTCATAACCTCATGGATGGCTTGGGTAAAGTCCTGTACTGGTTTGACATCTATGTCGTTGACGGAGTGGTCAATGGACTAGCCCTGATCACGCGCGGCAGTGGCAAGGTTCTCCGTCGGACGAACACAGGACAACTACAAACGTACGCTATGGTGTTCTTTATCGCAGTGGTCGTCATCTTCTTAGTCTTCGCCTTTGGGGAAGATCAACTGACGGCACTTAAGTTTAACCCCTTAGCAACGCTAGGAGGTGTGAAATAATGTCGGTACTACCAACCGTGGATTCACTATCCCTGCTTCTGCCCTTCACGCTGCTAGCTCCGTTAGTGGCCATGCTCTTGATCGTCTTCTTGCCCAAGGAAGAGGCCAAAACCATAAAAATCGTAGCAGCGCTGGGAATGTTAGTGTCTTTGGTGCTCTCTCTTTACGCCTTCTTCGCCTATCAATGGGCAGAGGGTGGGATGCAGTTTACCCTAACGATTCCCTGGGTTCCCGATCTCGGGGTCAACTTAGCCTTAGGCGTCGACGGCTTAAGCTTACCCATGCTTCTACTGACCAACCTGATCGGGTTTGCGTCCATCTATGCCTCCTGGAATATTGATAAGCGAGTCAAAGAGTTCTTTATTCTATTGCTGATTCTGATTGCCGGAGTCATGGGAACCTTTATAGCCCGCGACCTGTTTATCTTCTTCCTCTGCTATGAAATCGTGGTCATTCCAATCTACATCATGGTCATCATCTGGGGAAGTACGAAACGGGTTAGTAAAGAATACGCGGGTATGAAGTTAACCATTTACTTGCTGATTGGATCGGCCTTCCTGCTGGTTGGCATGGTTGCCCTTTACCTAGCAGCCGCCGTCAATGGCAATCCAACCTTTATGTTTGATGAACTAGCCGCAAGGCAAGACCTGTTTAGTCCGGCGTTCCAAAAGGTCGCCTTTGCCTTAATGGTGATTGGTTTTGGATCCTTGATCTCCATGTTCCCCTTCCACTCCTGGTCTCCTGACGGATATGCCGGTGCGCCGACCGCCGTGAGTATGATTCACGCAGGCGTGTTAAAGAAAATTGGGGGCTATGGCTTAATTCGGTTAGGGGTTTATGTCCTGCCGGTGGGCGCAAGTTTCTGGGCACCGTACATTGCCACGCTGGCTGTGATCAGCGTCCTCTATGCGGCCTTCATCGCCTTGGCGCAAAAAGACCTCAAATATGTCGTCGGATACTCCTCCGTAAGCCATATGGGCTACGTGATCATCGCCATCGCGGCCTTGAACCCGACAGCCGCCACCGGTGCCGTGGCCATGATGTTTGCGCACGGAGTCATGGCAGCGCTCTTCTTCGCCATGATAGGGTTTATCTACGAGAAGACCCATACACGCAATATCGCGGATCTAGGCGGACTGGCCCATCAAATGCCACGCTTGGCCACGGGGTTTGTGATTGCAGGTATGGCCTCGCTCGGCTTGCCGGGAACCGTGAACTTCATTGCTGAGTTCACCATCTTTATGGGAGCCATCAAGGTTCTCCCCGTGCAAACGGTGCTCGGAATTGCCGGGATTATCTTTACAGCCGTCTATATCTTACGGATTATTGCGAACGTTATGTTCGGGCCGCGTCGTTCCGAATGGGATCATCTCACGGACATTCGAGGGGTTGAATTAGTTCCACTCGTCTTATTCGGGTTCGTGATCTTTTTTGGCGGCATATTCCCGAACGTATTACTGGGTTTGATCGATACCGGAGTTACCTCCTCAGGCCTTGCTAAGGTCCTTGAGACGGTAAGTCAGGTGAAGATGGGAGGGTTGTTCTAATGGTAGAGTTCAATCTCGCAACCGTGCTCACGCCTGAAATTGCGCTGGCCACCCTGGCCTTAATGTTGATGGCCATTGGACTCCTGATTCCAGCCGGTGCTCGCCAAGGCATGATGCCACTGACCGTGTTCTCGCTCTTAGGGGTTCTGGGTTATACCTTGTCTGACTTTTTCAACGGTGAGTATGCCTCGTTCCTAGACGGACTCTATATGCACGATCAGTTCGCAGTCTATTTCAAAGTGCTCTTCTTAGCGGCTGCCCTGCTCGTGGTGCTCTCGTCAGGGGGGTATGTGCAGAAATTACCGAAACACCGTGGAGAATTCTACGCCTTGCTCTTAATGGCCACCTTGGGAATGATGCTGATGGCTGGAGCAGGCGAACTGATAACCATGTATGTTGGCCTTGAGCTGATGACGATTTCCTTCTATATCCTGGTCGCCTATTTAGCCAATGACGCCCGTTCTTCAGAAGCAGGCATCAAATATCTGGTCTTAGGTGCCACGTCTTCGGCCATCTTGCTTTACGGCATCAGCCTGATTTATGGGTTGACCGGCTCCACCCAACTGACGGAAATCGCCGGTGCCCTGGGTGGGAACTTGAGCCCCGCGTCCTTCCTGGCGACAGCGTTCATCCTGGCAGGCTTGGGTTTTAAGATTTCCTTGGTTCCGTTCCATCTTTGGTCCCCCGATATTTATGAAGGGGCACCGACACCGGTTACGGCATTTTTGGCCATTGCTTCCAAAGCAGCAGCCTTCGCCGTGCTGATTCGAGTGTATCTCTTAACGATGAACAGTCAAGCCTTTTCAGCGACAGGCCAATCCCTCTTAGTGGTGATGGCGGCCATTACGATGATTGTGGGTAACTTGATTGCCATACCACAAACCAACATTAAGCGCTTGCTGGCGTTTTCCAGCATAGCGCAAGCGGGTTATCTCATGGTGGGTATTATCGCCGAATCATCAGCGGGAATCAAAGGAGTCCTCTTCTATGCGATGATCTATGTCTTCGCCAATATGGGAGCCTT